>CAMEJJ010000002.1 GCA_945919795.1 uncultured Lachnospiraceae bacterium | reverse complement strand
TAGATAACAAAAAACGCCGTATTTATGCGGCTTGTGGCGTTTCGCAAACGCCTAAATAATTGATGAAGATACGAGGAGATGACAATATGAAACGAGTAATTTTAATCGTATTGGATAGTTTTGGAATTGGAGCGGCTCCTGATGCTGAAGCTTTTCACGATGCAGGTACATCTACGATCCGCTCATGTGCAAAAAGCCCGTTTTTTAACTTACCCAATCTGAAAAAAATGGGATTGTTTAATATTGACGGTGTGACAGTAGGGCAGAAAGAACAAAATCCGATTGCCGGATATGCCAGAATGCAGGAAGCTTCCATGGGAAAAGATACAACCATTGGTCATTGGGAAATTGCGGGAATTAAGTCGCTTCGTCCGCTTCCGACATATCCTGACGGATTTCCGAGAGAAATTCTTGATGAATTTTCCAAACGAACAGGTAGGGGTGTTTTATGCAATAAGCCTTATTCCGGTACAGAGGTTATTCAAGATTATGGTGATGAGCATGTTAAGACCGGGGATCTGATTGTTTATACATCAGCTGACAGTGTTTTTCAGATCGCTGCCCATGAAGATGTGGTTCCGGTAGAAACCCTGTATGAATATTGTCATATTGCAAGGGAAATATTGCAGGGCGAGCACGGTGTCGGCCGTGTGATTGCCAGACCGTTTATCGGAGAAAGCGGCAATTATACCCGTACTCCCAGAAGACATGATTATTCCTTGAAACCACCGCGGGATACGATGTTAAATCAGATACAGAAAGCCGGAAAGGATGTTCTTGCAATCGGCAAAATCAATGATATTTTTGCAGGGAGCGGAATTACGGAATTTGTGTATACCTCAGGCAATGAAGATGGCATTGATAAAACACTGGAATATTTAAAAAGAGATTTTGACGGTCTTTTATTTGTTAATCTGGTTGATTATGATATGTTGTATGGTCATAGACGGGATATCGACGGTTACGCCAAAGCTTTGGCGTATTTTGATAAAAAACTGCCAATGATATTGTCCGAATTAAAAGATGATGATGTACTGATGCTGACCGCAGACCATGGATGCGATCCGGGATATCAGCTTTCTACGGATCATACCAGGGAATATACTCCCTATATCTTTTACGGAAATAATATTAAATCCGGCAATTATGGTACGAAAGATACTTTTGCAGACATTGCGGCAACCGTATTACATCTGTTGGATTTGGAGAATAATACAGACGGAAAGAGTCTGTTATAACATTTGGAGGAACGATTTGTGAGCAACCTTGAGCATGAAATAAACAGAAGAAGAACATTTGCGATTATTTCGCATCCCGATGCCGGTAAAACGACATTGACAGAAAAGTTTCTGCTATATGGAGGAGCCATCAATCTGGCAGGAAGTGTAAAGGGAAAAGCAACTGCCAGACATGCGGTTTCCGACTGGATGGAAATTGAAAAAGAAAGGGGTATTTCGGTTACCTCTTCTGTACTGCAGTTTGAATATGATAATTATTGCATCAATATTTTGGATACGCCCGGACATCAGGATTTTTCAGAGGATACTTACCGTACTTTAATGGCAGCCGATTCCGCAGTCATGGTTATTGATGCTTCCAAGGGTGTGGAAGCGCAGACCAGAAAACTGTTTAAGGTCTGTGTCATGCGTCATATCCCGATTTTTACATTTATCAATAAAATGGACCGCGATGCCAATGACACCTTTGATCTTTTAGATGAAATTGAAAAAGAACTTGGAATTGCCACTTGTCCCATCAACTGGCCAATTGGTTCCGGTAAAGAATTTAAAGGGGTATACGACAGAAAGAGTAAGAGTGTCATTACCTATTCCGATACTCAGAAAGGTACAAAAGAAGGAGAAACACAGATTATTCCCGTTGAAAACAGGGAAGAGCTGTTAAACCATATCGGACAGGCCGCAGAAGATAAGCTGATGGAAGAAATCGAACTTCTTGACGGTGCCAGTGCAGAATATGATCTTTCATTAATTCAGAGCGGCGATCTGACACCGGTATTTTTCGGCTCGGCGCTCACCAACTTTGGCGTGGAAATCTTTTTGAAACACTTTTTGGAAATGACAACAACACCGCTTCCCAGAAAGTCTGATATCGGATACATCGATCCGGTAAAAAATGATTTTTCGGCATTTGTATTTAAGATTCAGGCAAATATGAATAAAGCGCACCGTGACAGGATTGCATTTATGAGAATTTGTTCCGGCAGGTTTGATGCATCAGCTGAAGTAAAACATGTACAGGGAAATAAAACGATGCGCCTTTCACAACCCCAGCAGCTTATGGCCAATGACCGTAAAATTCTGGATGAGGCATATGCCGGTGATATCATTGGAGTGTTTGATCCGGGTATCTTTTCCATCGGAGATACCATTTGTATGCCAAAGGACAAGTTCCGTTATGAAGGTATCCCGACTTTTGCACCGGAGCATTTTGCAAGAGTGCGTCAGCTTGATACCATGAAAAGAAAGCAATTTGTAAAAGGAATTACACAGATTGCACAGGAAGGTGCCATTCAGATTTTTCAGGAATTTAATACCGGAATGGAAGAAATCATTGTTGGTGTTGTTGGTGTTCTGCAGTTTGATGTTTTGAAATTTCGTCTGGAAAATGAATATAATGTAGAAATCAAACTGGAAAATCTTCCGTATGAATATATACGATGGATTGTGAATAAAGATCTGGACCTCAATCAGATTTCAGGTACATCCGATATGAAGAAAATCAAAGATTTAAAAGGAAATCCTTTGCTTTTATTTTCCCATGAATGGAGTATCGGCATGACTCTTGACCGAAATAAAGGTTTGGAGCTTGCCGAATTTGGAAAGAACGATTAAGTTTGGAGAAAGAATGAAAAAATCAAAATCAATTATCTGTTTGCTCGTTTGTCTTGTCCTTTTATTACAGGGCTGTGTTTTTTGGGTTGATAATACAGAAACACCAACTTTTCAAAACATTACTTCAGAAAACGCTGATAAAGAAACAGCTGATGGAAAAACATCCGGTGAAGAAACTCTTGAACAGGATGTGACGCTTAAAGATCATGTTTCAGATTTATTATCGGAAGAAAAAGATGAAAACTCTACCACAACAGGAGAGAATGCGACGCCGATAGCAGACGGATTTGAAGAAAAAGGATATTGCTATTCACAGCTTTCAGAAGATGAAAAGACAGTTTATGCTCAGCTCTATCACGCTATTATAGACCGGTTGGAAATATCGGTTTCTACATTGTCTTCGGAGACCCTGGATAAAGTGTTTAACTGCGTACTTTATGATCATCCGGAACTGTTTTATCTGGATGGATACCAGTGTACGACCAGATCCAGGAATGATGTTACGGTTTCGTTATCATTTAGTGCAAATTATATTTATGATGAAGAAGAAACTAAGGAATATCAACAGAAAGTGGAATGTGAGATAGAGGCGTTGTTACTTCCTGCTCCACGACAGGGAAGTGATTATGATAAGGTAAAATATGTTTTTGATACTATCATAACCAATACGGACTATGTCATGAATTGTGTAGATAATCAGAATATTCTTTCTGTGTTTTTATATCATCAGTCTGTCTGTAACGGATATGCAAAAGCAACACAAGTATTGCTTAACAGACTTGGCGTGGAAACGGTGGTCGTGAACGGAACCGCAGATGGAGAGTCACATGCATGGAATCTGGTTAAGGCTGATGGAGCATGGTATTATCTGGATACAACATGGGGAGATGCCGATTTTAAGGACAACCGTTATCAGGAAGTTAATCCGATTAATTATGATTATTTTATGGTTGATTCCCAGTCTCTTAGTAAAACCCATACGGTGGACAGATTGATTGCATTACCGGATTGTGTTGCAAGGGAATGTAATTATTATGTACATGAAAATTTATATTTGAATGGTCTTGATCCGGAACAGATTGGTGATATTTTTGCCAGAGGATATGATTCCGGGGCACAGGTTGTACAATTTAAGTGTGCAAATGATGCGGTATATGATGAGATTTATAACTACCTGGTTGATGAGCAGCATGCTTTTGATTATCTGGAAGCGGATAACAGCATTACTTATGTTGCTGATGATAACGCGAATACATTTTGTTTTTGGCTTTTCAATTAAGGAGTTTTTTGCTATAATGAGGTTCAAAGTTGTTGTTTGAAAATATATATATTAATTCATATAGTACGGAAGGAGTATTCTATGGAAAAAGAGTTGGAAAGAGAAGCTTATACCTTAAAAGATGGCGGTAACGATGGTGTTGTTTCCATTGCGGATGATGTCGTTGCGATGATTGCATCCATTGCTGCAACGGAAGTCGACGGAGTTGCTTCCATGGTCGGAAACATTACCAATGAGTTGATGAGCCGCGTGGGCATGAAAAAATTAACCAAAGGTGTTAAGGTTTCTGTGATAGACGGTAAAGTCAATGTGGATCTGGCAATTACCATTGATTATGGTTACAATATTCCCGAGACATGTCAGAGTGTCCAGAGTAAGGTCAAAGCCGCTATTGAAAATATGACCGGCTTAGATGTTGATGTTGTGAATATCCGCATCGGCGGCATTAATATGAAAGTTTGATTATTACCGAGGAAACACCATGACCAGAAGAAATTTAAGAATACAGTTATTTAAGCTCCTGTTTCGTGTGGAGTTCAATCAACCGGAAGAAATGCCGGAACAGATGGCCTTGTTTTTCGATACCGAGGAAACCATTGATGAAGCCGCACAGGCAGAAATACAAGAAAAATATGAAGCAATCGAGGGAAAGCTTTCTGAGCTTGACCGGATGCTCAATGAAAAAGCGACCGGATGGACGACGGCTCGTATGGGAAAAGTTGATTTAGCCATATTGAGACTTGCGCTTTATGAGATACTGTATGATGATAAGGTTCCGGCTTCCGTTGCCATAAACGAAGCCGTAGAAATTGCAAAAAAATTTGGACAGGACGAATCACCGTCCTTTATAAACGGTATCCTTGCCAAGTTTGTTAATTAGAGGATGATCATGAAAAACGTTTATTCTGTATCATGGGTAAATGCTTATCTGAAGGATATGATTTCCAATGATATTCTTTTAAAGTCCTTGTATGTAAAGGGTGAAGCGAGCAATGTGAAATATCATTCCTCGGGTCACCTTTATTTTACATTAAAGGAGAAAGATGCTATTATCCAATGCGCCATGTTTTCCGGCTATCAAAAAAAGGGATTGAGTTTCCGGTTAAAAGACGGAGACGAAGTGATTGTCAGATGTAGCGTTGATTTATATGAAAAAGGTGGAACCTACAAATTAAAAGTCACGGAGATGTATCCGACCGGTGCCGGAAAAATCAATGAGGCATATGAAAAACTCAAAGCCGAATTAGAAGAAATGGGGATGTTTGATCCCTGTTATAAAAGAGAACTTCCGGAGTATGTGAACCGTATCGGTGTTGTGGCGGCCTATCCCGGAGAAGCGGTGCATGATATTATTGAAAATGCAACCAAAAGAAATCCCTATATCGAAATTTTAGTTTATCCGTCTTATGTCCAGGGTGAACAGGCTGTGCAGAGTATTGTAAACGGAATTCATGCACTGGAAAAAATGGAAGTTGACACCATTATTCTTGGACGTGGTGGGGGTTCGGTAGAAGATCTTTGGGCTTTTAATGAGCGGCTTGTTGCAGAAACCATCTTTAATTGTGAAATACCCATTATATCTGCAATCGGACATGAAAAGCAGGTGCCTATAGCCGATCTGGTTGCCGATGTCAGAGTATCGACGCCGACGGCAGCTGCTGTTGCCGCAACACAGGATGTTTCTGAAATATTTTTACAGTTTGAAGCATATGAGAGACGATGTTTCCAGATTATGAGCCGCAAGGTTGGGACAATGAAAATGCAGCTTCAAAGCAGTGAGAAACGTCTGCAGTCATTATCACCCAAAAATAAATTAAAAGAACAAAAAATTCGTCTGCGTCATTATGAAGAACGCATGGAACAAAATATGAAGGTGCGTCTGGAAAAAGATCAGTACAGACTGCAACGAAATACAGACATGCTGGAACGTGATTTTGAACGTTGTTTCGAACAGTATAAACATCATTTTGCAATTCTTGCCGGTAAGATGGAAGCGGTATCTCCTTTGAAAAGGCTGGCGAGTGGGTATGCTTTTGTGAAAAACGAAGAAGGGAAAAAGATATCAAGTGCTTCGCAACTGCATAAGCAGGATGTTGTATCTCTGCATTACCTGGATGGATTTGCGGATGCTCTCATCAAAGAGGTCCATATGAATTTGGAGGAGAAAAATGGCAACAGAAAAGAAATTGAACATAGATGAAATGTTTCAGAAGATTGAAGATCAGATACAGATATTGGAAAGAGAAGATGTTCCTTTAGAGGAATCCCTGACAGCTTATGAAGAGGGAATGAAATACATTAAGTCGTGTCATGAAGCAATCACAAGTGTTGAAAAGAAGGTTATGCTGATACGTGAGAATGGAGATACGGATGAACTTTAAAGACGAGTTGAATCAAAAAGTGGAAGATATTGAAAAGATGATTTTTTCAAAGCTTCCCAAAGAAGAAGGTCCTCAAAAAACAGTAATTCAGGCTATGCGCTACAGTGTGATGGCAGGAGGAAAAAGATTAAGACCTTTATTAATGCAGGAATCTTATCGTTTGTTTGGTAAAGAGGATTCCAAGGTGTATCCGTTTATGGCTGCGCTGGAGTATATTCACAATTATTCTCTGGTTCATGACGATTTGCCTGCGATGGATAATGATGAATATCGGAGAGGCCAAAAGACGACGCATGTTGTTTATGGTGAGGATTTAGCAATCCTTGCCGGTGATGCCCTGCTTAATTATGCCTTTGAAACCATTGCTGAGGGAATGGCAGAGTATCCGTTAGATTCCGATATGATAAGAGCCTTTCGGATTTTTGCTAAAAAAGCCGGGATTTTCGGAATGGTTGGTGGACAGAGCGTAGACGTCATCAATGAAAATAATAACAGCGAGATGAATATGGATGATATTCTGTTCATCCATGAAAATAAGACGGCTGCCCTAATTGAATGTGCATTGATGTGTGGAGCTGCGTTAGCAGGTGCTAACGATGAACAGATTTCACAGATGGAAAAAGTAGGTTCCAATATTGGTCTGGCATTCCAGATTCAGGATGACATTCTGGATGCTACCGGTTCTTTTGAAGAATTGGGAAAACCGATTGGTAGTGATGCGAAAAATCAAAAGGCTACCTATCTTTCTCTTCAGGGAATGGAGAAGTCGGTGGATGATGTAAAGCGGCTCTCAAAAGAGGCTGTTGATATTCTTGGACGGATGCCAAACCGCAATGAATTTCTGGAAGAACTTGTTATGTCCTTAGTAGAGAGAAGAAGTTAATTTATGAAACAAATTTGCTAAGTATAATGATTTAAGAATTTAGATAGAACTAATCGGGTAAGGATTATGATTTTAGAACAAATACAGAAAGAAAATGATATCAAAAAAATAGATCCAAAAGATTATAAATTGCTGGCAGAAGAAATCCGTAAGTTTCTGATTGAAAAAATCAGCGAAAACGGAGGTCATCTTGGCTCTAATCTGGGAACTGTTGAACTGACAATGGCTCTGCATCTGGTGTTGGATCTGCCAAAGGATAAAATTATCTGGGATGTCGGACATCAGTCCTATACACATAAGCTTTTGACCGGACGTCGTGATGGTTTTGATTCATTGCGAAAATTTGGAGGCATGAGCGGTTTTCCAAAGCGAAAAGAAAGTCAGTGTGATGCGTTTGATACCGGACACAGTTCTACATCGCTTTCTGCCGGATTGGGACTGGTAAAAGCCAGAGATATCCTGCATGAAGATTATAAGGTTGTATCCGTTATAGGAGATGGATCCTTAACCGGAGGAATGGCATATGAAGCCTTGAACAATGCCTCCCGTATGGGCTCCAATTTTATGATTGTATTAAATGATAATAATATGTCGATTGCGGAAAATATCGGCGGAATTTCTAATTATTTAAACGGGATTCGAACCAATGAAAAATATCTGGGATTGAAGGATAGCATTTATTACGGTTTAAAGGATGGCTCCAAACAGAGTCAGAAAGTTGTAAAAGGTATCCAGAACGTAAAAAACAGTATTAAACAACTGGTGATTCCCGGAATGTTTTTTGAAGATATGGGTATTACCTATCTAGGTCCGGTGGACGGACATGATATCAGAGCCATGAGGAAGGTTTTTAATGAAGCTAAAAGTGTTAAAAATGCGGTTCTGATTCACGTGATTACACAAAAGGGAAAGGGCTATGAACCGGCGAGAAAACATCCTTCCAGATTTCATGGTGCCGAGCCTTTTGATATTGAAACAGGCATTCCGAAAAAGCAGAAGGAACAGGCTTCTTATACAGATGTATTTGCAACGGTTATCAATAAACTGGCTGAAAAAGATGATAAAATAGTCGCTATTACGGCAGCCATGCCGGATGGCACCGGTTTAAAACGGTTTTCCAGTCGTTATCCGGATCGTTTTTTTGATGTCGGTATTGCGGAAGAACATGCGGTTACCTTTGCTGCGGGGTTAGCGGCAGGCGGTTTGAAACCGGTGGTTGCTATTTATTCCTCTTTTTTGCAGCGTGCCTATGACCAGATTGTACATGATGTATGTATTCAAAATCTTCCGGTTGTATTTGCGATTGACCGGGCAGGTTTGGTGGGCAGTGACGGCGAGACGCATCAGGGTATTTTTGATCTTTCCTATTTGTCCGGCATTCCCAATATGCATATCATGGCTCCAAAAAATAAATGGGAATTATCGGATATGTTGAAATTTGCCGTTCGTTTTGATGGACCGATTGCTATTCGTTATCCTAGGGGAACGGCCTGTGATCTTATGAAAGAATACCGTGCTCCCATCGAATATGGTAAAGCCGAGCTTTTACAAACAGGAAAAGATATTGCGATTTTAGCAGTCGGCAGTATGGTTGAAACAGCACTTAAAGTTAAGGAACTTTTAGAATCTGATGGAATGAATCCTACCCTTGTCAATGCCCGTTTTGTAAAACCGATTGATACGGAAATGATTGACCGGCTTATGGAAAATCACAGTGTCATTGTGACGATGGAAGAAAATGTCTTATGCGGTGGTTTCGGTGAAAAAGTCTTAACCTATATACAGGATAAAAACAGAAAAATACAAGTGTTTCCCATTGCACTTCCGGATGCTTATGTCGAGCACGGCAATGTTGATTTGCTGAAAAAAGAATTGGGTATTGATGCCGAAACGATTGCCGGGCGAATTAAAGCAGAAGTATGATACCAACGGATTGCTA
Source organism: uncultured Lachnospiraceae bacterium (assembly GCA_945919795.1). Taxonomy (GTDB): domain Bacteria; phylum Bacillota; class Clostridia; order Lachnospirales; family Lachnospiraceae; genus UBA2882. Next base: position 252,179 of record CAMEJJ010000002.1, on the reverse strand, counting down.
CGCACTTTGTGCTCTCGCAATCCTAAAACAGAGACATTATTAATCAGAAAAAGAGAAACATAAATGAAAGAACGTTTAGATATTCTTTTGGTAAAACGGAATTTGGCGCCGTCCAGAGAAAAAGCAAAAGCAGTCATTATGTCGGGCATTGTTTATGTGGATGGACAAAAAGAAGATAAAGCAGGATCTGTTTTTGAAGATACGGTCAATATTGAGGTTCGGGGAAATACCTTACCGTATGTCAGCAGGGGCGGATTGAAGTTAGAAAAAGCTTTTGCGGTTTTTCCTATACAGGTAAAAGATTATACATGTATCGATATCGGAGCCTCCACCGGAGGTTTTACGGACTGCATGCTGCAAAATGGAGCTAAAAAGGTATATGCTGTTGATGTGGGTCACGGTCAGCTCGACTGGAAACTCCGCAATGATGAACGTGTTATCTGTATGGAAAAGACCAATTTCCGCTATGTGACCAGTGAACAGATACCGGAAAAGTTAGACTTTGCTGCAACAGATGTTTCGTTTATCTCGCTGACCAAAATTCTTCCGCCTGCAAAGTCTTTATTAAAAAAAGATGCTTATATGGTCTGCCTGATTAAACCACAGTTTGAAGCCGGTAGGGAAAAAGTAGGAAAAAAAGGAGTTGTGACTGATCCTAAAGTTCATAAAGAAGTAATCGAACATGTGGAATTGTTTGCCGCATCCATAGGATTTGAAGTCGTTTCGCTGGATTTTTCCCCGATTAAAGGGCCGGAAGGAAATATTGAATACTTGCTGTTGTTAAAAAATCTATCGGATATAGAGACGAAGGCTCCATTATCAGAAATTGAAGCAGTTGTGACTGCTTCACAAAATGCACTTTCACATAAGTAGGATGAATATGAAAAAAGTATATATAATTACAAATACGGCAAAAGATCCGTCATTATCCGTTACGCATAATCTTGTTTCTTTGTTGAAAGAATATGAGATAGAGAGTGTTTTGGCACCAGAACCACTGACGGATGATGTTGAGTGCATCCTTGTTTTGGGCGGAGATGGTACCCTGTTAAAGGCGGCAACGGATTATGCGGATCGAAATATCCCATTTCTTGGAATCAATTTAGGAACTCTTGGCTTTATGACGGAGGTCGAAATCAGTCAGATGGATTCTGCCGTTCGTGCACTTTTGGATCAGACTTATACAATAGAAGAACGTATGATGTTAAATGGGAGTATCCAATTGGGATCAGAAGAAACCTTTTTTGGTCATGCCTTAAACGATATTGTTCTGACAAGAAAAGGATCTTTGCGCATTCTCGCATTTGATATTTTTGTCAACGGTCGTTTTTTAAACAGTTATAAGGCAGATGGTATGATTGTATCAACACCAACCGGTTCAACCGGATACAATATGTCCGCGGGGGGACCCATTATTGAACCGAAAGCCAAAATGATTTTACTGACACCGATTTGTCCGCATACATTAAACGCCAGAAGTATTGTTTTGTCTGCGGATGATGAAATTGTTATTAAGATTACAAATGGCAGAAATGGCGAAAAACAGGAAATGGAAGTGAATTTTGACGGCTCCGTAACAAAGAACCTGACGACCGGAGATGAGATTAAAATCACAAAATCCGAGAAAGTTACGCAGTTTATCCGGTTAAGTCATGTCAGTTTTTTGGAAATATTAAATAAAAAATTTAACGATTAAAATAGTTTTTCTTTTTGGCTGATTTCATATAAAATGATGTTCGGGGATTATGAGTATTGCAAAGCAATGAGATAATTACGTTGAATGCATAGTACATTTTATTTATCTTACGCAGAATCAAAATTGGGAGAGATGATGCAAAGATAAGGAGATAAAGATGTTAGATAGTATACAGGTAAAAAATGTAGCTTTAATTGATGCTGCTGAGGTCGAATTTGGAAAAGGACTGAATATTCTGACCGGAGAAACCGGTGCCGGAAAGTCGATTTTGTTATCATCGGTACAACTGGCGCTCGGAGCAAAGGCGGATAAAAGTCTGATCAGACAGGGAGCGGAATATGCGTCCGTTACTTTGTCTTTTTCTCCCAGCAAAGCTCAGAGAGAGCAATTACATAATTTGGATATTGACTGTGAAGATGATATTCTGATTTTACAAAGAAGGATATATCCTACCAAAAGTGTCTGCAAAATCAACGGCGAAACGGTTGTTCAAAAAACAATGCAGTCTGTGGCGGAACTATTAATTGATATTCATGGTCAAAGAGAACACCAGGCTGTATTAAAAGCATCTGTCCAGGAAGAAATGCTGGATGCTTATTGTATGGATGGTATCTTAGAGGATTTGGAAAAAACAAAGCTTTTATATCAGGAATACAAAGCTTTGGAGAAACAACTGCTGGATTTAGAAGGACAGGATACAAACCGGGAAAGAGAACTGGATTTTGCCAGATATGAATTGGATGAAATCGAGAAAGCCGAACTAAAACTTCATGAAGACGAAGAACTGCAGGAACAATATGAACGCCTGTCCAATGCTAAAAAAATTGAAGACAGTGTCGGTAATGCCCATGAAGTGTTATGCAGTTCCAATCAGGGTATTTTAAACAGTCTTTCTTTGGCGCTTCGCGATTTAAGTTTGGTTAAGGATTACGATGCGGAGTTAGCAGAGGTTTATACACAACTATCGGATGTGGAAAATAGTTTACAGGATTGCAGTCATTTTTTAGACCGCTATCTGGATCGTTTTGGATTGGAGAGCGGTGATTTGGCAGCTGTGACGGAGCGGCTGAATCTGATTAATCATCTCAAAGGTAAATATGGAAATTCGTTGGAAGAAATTCTGCAATATGCAGAGGGTTTATCCGATAAAATTGAACAGATTGAAAATCGGGAACAATATCTTATTGATAAACAAAATGAATTAGAGCAGATAAAGGCTGAATATGAAAGCTATTCCAAAAAAATGCATAAGATGCGAGTGAAGATGGCAGAGGAATTGTCCGATAAAATGATGCAGGCGCTTGCCGATCTTAATTTTGAACAATGCCGGTTTTTGGTAGAATGTGAATACCGGGAAGATCAAATGAAAAAGAACGGATGCAGTTATATTACGTTTATGATTTCTTTAAATCGCGGTGAGCCGTTAAAGCCATTGGCGGCTGTTGCCAGTGGTGGAGAATTATCAAGAATTATGCTTGCATTTAAGTCTGTGTTTGCAGATAAAGATCAGACGGAAACGCTGGTGTTTGATGAAATCGATTCCGGCATCAGTGGAAAGACTGCTTGGAAAGTTTCGGAAAAACTGGCAGTTTTGCGAAACAATCATCAGGTAATCTGCATTACGCACTTACCGCAGATTGCTGCGATGGCAGATGTTCATTTTTGCATTGAAAAATCAACTTCCGATGAAAGGACAAGCACAACCGTAAAAAAACTGGATGAAAATGAAAGCATTGCCGAAATCGGAAGATTATTAGGAACCGATCAATTAACCGAAGCTGTTTTACAAAATGCGTTGGAAATGAAAAATATGGCAAAGCAGACAAAACAATACTAAAGTAAAAAATCAAAACATTGAAACACTAAAGAAGGAGAATAAATCTCCTTCTTTTTTTTGTTAATTATATGTTGTTATTAATACATGAGGTGTTTTTATGAAGAAATATAAGATTTGTTTATATATTGCTTTTATCTGTTCGGTCTGTATGGGCATTGTTCTCTTTGAGTATCTGTTCTATCGCCAAATTCCGGATGTTATATATTTAAAGGATGGAACCGTGGAAGAATTTGAATTTTCTTTGCCGGTTACCGGAGAAATAACAGAAGATGTGCCGGCTGTCGAAACATTTGGAAATACACAAACGCCATTAAATGAGAGCGATGAAATGATAGCCTATCAAAATCAGACCAAATCAGAGCAAGGACAATATATTTGGAAGATTAAGTTGTTTGGAATGTTTCCGTTAAAGGATATCAAACTGGAGGTTGTTAAGGATATGTATGTGTATCCTGTTGGCTGCCCGGTCGGTATCTATGTGAAATCGGAAGGGGTTTTAGTGGCAGGACTTGGTAATGTAAAAACTACTCCGACGACGGAAGAATGTCCCTGTAATCATATTTTACAGGCTGGTGATTATATTTTGGAAGTAAACGGACAGGCTGTCAGTTTAAAAAACGATATCATCAATCTGGTCCGGGAATCGCAAGGGAATCCCGTTGTATTAACCATCCGTAGAAATGGAGAAATCAGTCAGGTAGAGGTTATGCCGGTTTTGAATTTGGAAGGTGTATATCAGATTGGCGTCTGGGTAAGGGATTCGGCGCAGGGAATCGGCACATTGACTTATATCGATGAAGATGGCTGTTTTGGTGCATTAGGACATGGAATTAATGATATAGATACAGCGAAACTATTAGACATTGACTATGGTGGTTTGTATGAAACGGAAATTGTAAGTGTAAAAAAAGGCTCGACCGGTGAGCCGGGAGAAATATCCGGTGTCATTCGCTTTTTAGATACTGCAAAAATCGGTTCTATAGAAAAAAATACGGCAAATGGAATTTATGGGAAGGCACTGGAAGACGAAACGGTGATAGATTTTGAATCAGTAGACAAATATCCGGTTGCATTAAAACAGGAAATCCATCTTGGTGATGCCCAGATGGCTTTTATGTCCGGAGATGAATGGAATTTATATGACATTGAGATAACGAATATTGATTATAGTCAGAGTGAGGGAAACAGAGGACTGGTGATTAAAGTTACCGATCCCGAACTGATTGATAAAACAGGCGGAATTATTCAGGGAATGAGTGGTTCTCCAATTCTTCAGGACGGTAAAATTATCGGAGCCGTAACACATGTTTTTGTAAATGATCCGACAAAGGGGTATGGCATATTTATTGAAAACATGTTAAAGCATTGAGACCGGGAAGTCCACTCGAAAAATGTTACGACGCAAGCTTGCTTGCAGGAGTATTATTTTTGCGAGTGGACTATCCGGCGATAGCCGCCCAACCGTCGGACACGAAGGCCCTGGCGGTTGGACCCTGGCGGTTGGTCATGGATTATATTTTGTTGATTTTGGGGAATTGATAATTTACAATATATAATGATATGTCAAGATATAGTATTATGTGTACATCCCATGATTATGCAAAAGAAGACGTAGCATAGTACGAAAAGAGAAAGGAAATCTTGTGTTATGAGATTTGAAACAAAAAACAATTTACGGTATTTTAATTTTGAAGAAGTTACCATTATGGATATTGAGGTTTCTTCCGGTTGCGTGACATTGGTGATGAAGGGACTAATTGTAAAGGGAAATAATCCGAATAATGAGGAGTGTGTGGATCGTTTTGTGGATACAGCAAATCTGCGGTTTGTAGGAGGTAAAATTTCCAATGTTGTAAAAGAAGGTTATAAATACTATGATGCAAACGGGAATTTATTGGAAGAAAAACCGGATGAACCTGTTTTACTGACCGATATTGATGTACTTCTTAAAAATTGTAAAGAAGTTGCTTTATATGATGTTGTTGCATTATCTGAAAGTGATAGCGGTTATGTGTATCAGGTCGGGATAGATTTAAATGAGGATGACACCTATTGGATTGATATTTCATGTGAACAGACGATTATGGAGTGGGAACGTTTTATGAACCGGGTAAATTAGTCCTTGAAATTATAAGTTTGATATGCTATGATTACCCTTGTGTGACATAAGGAGGTCAATCAATGAGTACATTAAGATTAGTTTTAACGATTCTTTATATAATAGATTGTGTATTTTTATTAATAGTAGTATTAATGCAAGAAGGCAAATCACAGGGACTGGGAGCCATTGGCGGAGGTAACGAAAGTTATTGGTCCAAAAACAAGGCAAGATCAAAAGAAGGAAAATTGGTTATGGTTACAACAATTTCCGCTGTCTTGTTTATGGTATTTTCGGTAGTATTAAACTTAAACCTGTTTTAGACAAAAGCACTCTTCATTAAGAGTGCTTTTTTAGTAGGAAAAAGATATGAAAAATTTTGAAGAAAGAAAAAAGACAATTGAACAGTTTGTTTTAAGTGAACTCTACGTTCCGATGAAAGAAAAAGAACTGGCTATCATGCTGCAGGTTCATCCAGATGATCGGGCCGAATTTAAAAGAGCTTTGGAAGAACTGCTTATGGAAAATCGTTTGCAGTTGACAAAAAGAGGAAGATATATCAAACCCGAGGAAAAGATATTAACCGGAACATTTATCTCCAATGCAAAAGGCTTTGGTTTTGTAGAAGTAGAAGGTCATGATGAGGATTATTATGTTCCGGAGAGCAAGGTGAATGGCGCCTTTCATCAGGATAAGGTAGCTATCCGTCTTTTGCCGGGACAGCGTGGGAAAAGGCAGGAAGCAGAGGTTATCCGGATTGTGGAAAGATCTGTGTCATCCGTAGTCGGAACGTTTCAAAAACAGAAGAATTTCGGATTTGTTGTTCCCGACAATTTAAAGATTGCGCAGGATATTTTTATTGCAAAAGAACATACAAACGGAGCCGTTGATGGTCATAAAGTTGTTGTTGAAATTCTGAATTATGGAAAAGATAATAAAAATCCTGAAGGAAAGATTACCGAAATACTTGGTCATATCAATGATCCCGGGGTCGATATCCTTTCAATCGTAAAAGGCTTTGATTTGCCTATGGAATTTCCGGAAAAAGTATTGAATCAGGCTGTCCGGGTATCTAATCCGGTATCAAAAGCTGATATGGAAGGCAGACTGGATTTAAGAAATGTTTTAATGGTTACCATCGATGGAGAGGATGCCAAGGATTTAGATGATGCAGTAAGTCTTACCGTGGATGAAAATGGATATCACTTAGGTGTTCACATTGCGGATGTGTCCAACTATGTACAGGAAAACTCCGCGTTGGACAGAGAAGCTTTGAAGAGAGGAACGAGTGTATATCTGGTAGATAGGGTTATTCCGATGCTTCCGCATACCTTATCAAACGGAATCTGTTCCCTGAATGAAAAAGAGGACAGACTGGCACAAAGCTGTCTGATGGATATCAATGAAAAGGGTGAAGTGGTGGACTACCGGATTGCAGAAACTGTGATTAACGTAGACAGACGTATGAGCTATCGCGTGGTTGCGGATATTTTGGAAAATCATGATGAAGCTCTTTGTGAAGAATATTGCGATCTTGTCCCGATGTTTGAAGAAATGGCTGAGCTTGCTGCCATTCTTAGAAACAAACGTAAGAAAAGGGGATCCATTGATTTTGATTTTGAAGAAAGTAAGATTATTTTGGATTCAGAAGGCAGACCGACAGATATTAAGCCGTATGAGCGGAATGTTGCCACAAAACTGATTGAGGATTTTATGCTGATAGCCAATGAAACAGTGGCTTCGCATTTTTATTGGCTTGAGACGCCTTTTGTCTACCGGACACATGAATCGCCGGATCCCGAAAAAATAAAGAAACTGGCACTTTTTATTTCCAATTTCGGATATCATCTGAAATCATCACAGGATGAAATTCATCCCAAAGAACTGCAAAAATTGTTAGCTTCCATAGAAGGAACAGAAGAAGAAAACTTAATCAGCCGATTGACACTGCGCAGCATGAAGCAGGCAAGATATTCGCCGGATTGTACCGGACACTTTGGCCTGGCATGTCCATATTACTGTCATTTTACTTCGCCTATCCGTCGTTATCCGGATTTGCAGATTCATAGAATTATCAAAGAATATCTGCGAGGACGGTTGACAGAGGAACGGATGGAGCACTACCGGAGCATTCTCGATACCGTTTGTAAAAAATCCTCCGAATTGGAGAGACGTGCTGATGAAGCGGAGAGAGAAACCGAGAAGTGTAAGAAAGCACAGTATATGGGAGAGCGGATTGGCAAACATTATAAAGGTGTCGTTTCCGGTGTGACAGCATGGGGAATCTATGTGGAATTGGATAACACAGTAGAAGGACTGATTCATATTTCCAAAATTCCGGGCGATTACTACATTTTTGATGAGACGAATTATGAAATATACGGTGAAAAGACAAAACAGACATTTAAACTCGGACAGACTGTCGAAGTTATAGTAAATGATGTTGATTTTGTCTCAAATACGGTTGATTTTTTACTGTATGATGAGGAGGAAGAGTAATGGCAAAAGAATCCATGAAACTGGTAGCAAACAATAAAAAAGCATACCATGATTTCTTTATTGATGAAAAATATGAGGCCGGTATCGAACTGCACGGCACGGAAGTAAAATCGCTTCGCATGGGAAAGTGCAGTATCAAAGAGGCCTTTGTACGAATTGAAAATGGGGAAGCATTTATTTACGGTATGAATATCAGCCCCTATGAAAAGGGCAATATTTTCAACAAGGACCCGTTACGGATTAAAAAACTGCTTCTTCACAAAGTAGAAATCCGCAAACTTGGCGGAAAAATGTCTGAGAAGGGATATACCATTGTTCCGCTTCAGGTTTATTTTAAAGACGGAAAAGCAAAAGTGGAGATTGGTCTTGCAAGAGGTAAGAAACTCTATGATAAGCGTGAAGATATCGCCAAAAAGGATTTGCGAAGGGAAACAGAGAGGGAGTTTAAAATTCGTAACTTATAATCATTTTTATAACAATTGCAATATCCTGTTTTCGTGATAAAATAATAGTAAACTTGTGGTTTAATTCAGATAAACAGGTTGACTTACAATGCTGTTTCGGTTATATTTTAAAAGCGCAGAGAATATCTCTGATGATACAATTTCATATTAGGGGTAGTAAAGGTTTCGACAGGGGTTTTGCAGCTGGAGAAGCTATCCGCATGCAATGCGTTAAATGGCAAAAATAAATATAAACGCTGAAGATAATTTAGCATACGCTGCCTAATTGGCAGCTGTCCGACTTAGGGCACCTACACTTTAGGAACCGGGCATCGACTATGTAGGAAACGACATGACTTAAGCTTTGCGGTCATGGGCGTATCATGAAGCTACCAAAGTCAAAAGGGTGTTTGTTCCCGTTTGATGGAGGAAATGTCAAAAAACAAACTATGATAGTAGAAGTACAGGGAATAGGCTTTTGGACACGGGTTCGACTCCCGTCTACTCCACTTTGGTGATGGTAACCGAACACTTTGTTGTGTTAGGTTACATCATAAGACACTACACTTATCAGCAGCGTGCGAAAGAGGAGTTTGTTGCGTGAAGGTTTTAGATTATATTAATAAAAAAAGTGCAGATCATACAATTTATATTGTTTCAAAAAACAGTTTTGCGGTTGTCAGTTCCGATAATTATGCGGCGCAGCAGCGGAAATTATACGCATCGGCTGTTCAGCATGCTGAAAATCAAAACAAAAAGGGCAGAAACAATAAACGTGGAAAAAATAATAATCCCAACACCATTTTTTATGGGAAGGTTCAGTATCTGCTTAAGAATAAAGGAATGATGTCATGGATTTCCAATATTGAAATATTAGAGGAAACCAGTTATCCTTCCGAGACGATAAAGGCGAAAAAAGAATACACGATTCCGGATTTGGAATTAATTGAAATCTGAGTATAAACGATAAAAAGGGTTATACTTTTTCATGATGCATGAAAAGTATAACCCCTTTTTATGATACCAACGGATTAAGATTATCTATTTGGATTTGTATCAAATTCGGGATTGTATTGATAGAAGTTGACAGGATCAAGATTTTCCTGGACTCTCCGCAATGCTTCGCCGAAACGCTGGAAGTGTACAATTTCCCTTGCACGTAAAAAGCGGATTGGAGCACAGACTTCCGGATCTTTTACAAGTCGCAGAATATTGTCATAGGTGGTGCGTGCTTTCTGTTCAGCCGCCAGATCTTCAGTCAAATCGGTAATAATATCTCCTTTTGACTGGAATTCACATGCATTAAATGGTATTCCGCCTGCCGCCTGAGGCCAAAGCGCCAGTGTATGGTCGACGTAATATGGTGAAAAACCTTGTTTTTCAATCTCTTCCATACTTAAGTTTTTGGTAAGCTGATAGACAATGGCGCCAATCATCTCAAAATGTGCCAATTCTTCCGTACCGATATCGGTCAATAGTCCGGCAACTTCTTTATATGGTATGGTATAGCGTTGGGAAAGATAGCGCATGGATGCACCAAGCTCACCATCAGGACCTCCATATTGTGTAATAATAATTTTTGCAATTTCTGCGTTGGGAGTTTTAATATCAATTGGAAATTGCAGTCTTTTTTCATAATTCCACATTTAGATCATGCCTCCTTCCCAGGGCAACGGCATTTTGGCCCAGCCCCAGTTTATATTGGTCGAGAAAGTTGAATCATAAAGGGTAAGAGGACCATATAATGATGCATATTCCTCTTTTAACTTACGTAAAATAGTCATATATTGTTTTATATATGATACTGCATCTTCGTCGTCCGGATGTGTATCAAGATATTCAGTTAATTCTACGATGGCAAAATCAACCATGGATATTTCTTTCAGCATATGCTGCTGCCTGGATCTATTGGGAATATTCATAGAATCGGAATATATCATTTTCTGCGCCTCCCTTCGAAGGGTTTGTTGAGTTCCGGAAACAGTGTTCCGATTGTAAAAGCTTCTTCCAGATTTTCATAGACCTGTTCCATATTTTGCCAGGGAACATAAGCCATTCCTACCGGAAACTCTGTTTTGGATTTAAAAAAATCGGTTTCTTTCATAACATTTCCTTTCGATGTCGTTTTATAATAAGTTATGTAAGAGAGACGAAATGTGAAACAAAATCTTTACGGTTTCTTGCATAAAAGATAGGCTTATGGTAAACTTAACATAATACTTGGGTTTTAATCAGAGAAACGTCAGATATTTGAAAATAATCTAACTTTGTTGTTTACAAATTTTTATTCCATGATTATAATAGAAGTAGTATATAAATCCACATTATTGTGATTTAAAATATTTGTAATAGGGAGTGAACACATATGAAATGTTTAATCTGTGGTGGTGAGTCAGCTGGTGAAGTTTGTAACCAGTGTATCAGACTTGAAAAAATCATATTTCAGAAAGAATGGTCTTTTAAAGCCGGCTTGATTGGTAAAGCAGAAGATTTAAGAGTCGCAGTTTCAAATCTTCGAATTAGCGGTAGATTACCAATGTCTGACAACCCGAAAGCATTAAATACAAGAGTAGATAACGTATCACATTATTTATTAAATGTAAAATCTGTTGAAGAGACTACATATTCAGGTAAAAAAGCAGTTATGGTTACAATTGAGAATCCTGCTACAAAGTTTACCAGATATCTGTATCTTCCCAACTTAGATGATATGGCTGGTTTAACAGCAGCAATTAATGACGCTAAGACAAAGGCTGAGACTTTGACTGACCGTATCCGTCAGCAGAAAGGTCTGGCTCCGGCAGGCGGCTCATCTGCACCTGCAGCATCACCTACTCCGGCAGCATCTGCACCGGTATCAGCTCCCATACCTGCCTCTATTCCTACACCTGCCGCAAAGGAAGAAGATGTTTCAACGGTAGCATTATCCGGTATGGCAGAAGATTTGTCTGAATTTGAGACAAAGATTAAGAAATTAAAAGTATTACGTGACAATGGTATTCTGAGTGAAGAAGAGTATATTGAAGAAAAGAAAAAGCTGGTTAGTATTTTCTAAGATTTCGTTTCAATTACTTTTAATCATGTATTTGATTTCGGATTATACAAGAATGATAACTGTCAGGCGCTTTGCCTGGCAGTTTTTATGTTACAGGTCTGGTTATATGTTATCATTTATATGTTGCCGGTAGTTTTTATGTAGCCTGTCTTGATTTTCTGTTGTGTTTGTGTCAAAATATTAACGAATGTAGGAGGTCTCGCATGAGAGGGATAGATACTGAGGTTCGTAAGTCACGAAAAAGAATATTTAAAGAGGTAGCGCAGCTTGCATATAATTCAACCAATCTGATTGATGATATGGAAGCGCTTCCGTACAAAATTGTTGATAATATTGATCCGGATAGTGCAGACGATGTATATCGCAAGCGTGCAATCGTAAGAGAACGAGTTCGTCTGGCAATGGGAATGTCTTTGCGTCCGGAAAATGCACCGGTTCATGTGTCTGAGGGTGTTGAGGAAAGTAATATTGCAGAAAAATATTATGAGCCACCGCTGATGCAGGTAATTCCGTCTGCATGTAATAAATGTCCGGAGAATGCGTATATTGTTACGGATCGTTGTATGGGATGTACGGCACATCCCTGTCGTGAGGTTTGTCCGAGAGGTGCGATTTCCATGGTTCATGGAAAATCACATATTGATCCGGAAAAATGTATAAAATGCGGTAAATGTAAGTCCGTGTGTCCATATGACGCAATTTCGCATCAGGTTCGTCCCTGTGCGGCTGCTTGTGGTGTCAATGCGATTAAAAACGATGCCTATGGACGAGCATGTATTGATAGTGATATGTGCGTATCATGTGGTCAATGTATGGTAAGTTGCCCGTTTGGTGCGATTGCCGATAAGTCACAGATTTTCCAGTTGATTAGGGCAATTCAGAGTGGTGCTATGATTATTGCACAGGTAGCTCCTGCATTTGTGGGTCAGTTTGGTCCTGATGTAACACCCAATAAATTAAAAAAAGCTTTAAAAATGCTTGGCTTTGCAGATGTATATGAGACAGCTATCGGCGCCGACATGGGAGCGATGGCTGAGGCACATCATTATGTGGAAAAGGTTGCAACGAAGGAACTACCATTTTTGTTAACCAGCTGCTGTCCTTCCTGGTCCATGCTTGCCAAGAAATTTTTCCCGGAAACCATAGGCAATATTTCTAATGAATTGACGCCAATGGTTGCAACTGCTCGTGTGATCAAAAAAGAACATCCCGATGCTAAAATTGTTTTTATCGGACCATGTGCGTCCAAAAAACTGGAAGCATCTCGCAGAACCGTTCGCTCGGATGTGGATTTTGTCATTACCTTTGAGGAATTAAACGGAATATTTGAAGCAAAGGGCATTGTTTTATCAGAGATTGAGGATGATGAAGTTTTAGATGGTGCTACCGGAGCCGGAAGAGGTTATGGTGTAGCCGGAGGTGTTGCAAGTGCAATCGAATCCGTCATCAGAGAATATTATCCGGATGTTGAAGTCAATATCGAACATGCGGAAAGTCTTGCAGAATGTAAAAAGATTTTAATGCTGGCGAAGGTTGGCAAAAAGAACGGCTGCCTGATTGAAGGTATGGCATGTCCGGGAGGATGTGTTGCCGGTGCGGGAACTTGTATCGGAATTCCGCAGGCTACAAAAGCAGTCAATACATTTAAGGCAGAGTCGGATGTTAAAATACCGTCTATGGATGCCATGAAACAGGAGGAAATAGAGTAATGACAAAGATTAGAACCCGTTTTGCACCAAGTCCTACCGGACGAATGCATGTGGGTAATTTAAGGACTGCTCTTTATGCTTATCTGATTACCAAGCATGAAGGCGGAGATTTTATTTTGCGTATCGAGGATACCGATCAGGAAAGAGAAGTAGAGGGAGCCGTTGATATTATTAAACGTACTTTATCTGCGACCGGACTGATACATGATGAAGGTCCCGACAAAGATAAGGGTTATGGTCCTTATGTTCAAAGTGAACGTCAGGCTCAGGGCTTATATCTGAAATATGCAAAAGAGCTTGTAGAAAAAGGAAAGGCATACTATTGTTTCTGCGATAAAGAGAGACTGGAAGAATGCCATAAAGTCATTCAGTTGGAAAACGGAGAGACTAAAGAAATCAATGTATATGATAAGCATTGTCTGTCACTTTCCAAAGAAGAAGTAGAAGCAAACCTTGCTGCCAACAAGCCTTATGTTATCAGACAAAACGTTCCGACGGAAGGAACCACAACTTTTCACGATGACATTTATGGAGATATTACCGTAAATAATAACGAATTAGACGATATGATTTTAATTAAATCAGATGGTTTTCCTACCTACAATTTTGCAAATGTTGTAGATGATCATCTGATGGGAATCACGCATGTTGTCAGAGGTAACGAATATTTATCTTCTTCGCCCAAATATAATCTGTTATATGAGGCATTCGGCTGGGAAGTTCCCGTTTACGTTCACTGCCCGCTGATTACGGATGAAGAACATCATAAATTATCCAAAAGATGTGGACATTCTTCTTATGAGGATTTGATTGAGCAGGGATTTGTATCCGAGGCAGTTGTCAATTTTGTTGCATTGCTCGGCTGGAGTCCGGAAGACAATCAGGAAATCATGTCACTTAATGAATTGATTAAAGCTTTTGACTATCATCATATGTCCAAATCACCGGCGGTTTTCGATTTTGGCAAACTCAAATGGATGAATGGGGAATACATCAAGGCTATGGAATTTGACCGTTTCTACGAAAGAGCACTTCCCTATATCAGACAGGTGATTAAAAAGGATCTGGATGTGAAAAAAATTGCAGAAATGGTTAAGACTCGTATTGAAATATTCCCGGATATTCCGGCTTTGATTGATTTCTTTGAAGAGTTACCGGAATATGATGTTGCGATGTATACACATAAAAAGATGAAGACGAATACGGAATCTTCGTTGCAGGTTTTACAAGAAATATTACCTGTATTAGAAGCCTTGGATGACTATTCCAATGACAGCATCTATGCAACAATTTCTGCTTTTGTAGCAGAAAAGGAATATAAAAACGGATATGTGCTCTGGCCAATCCGTACCGCTGTATCCGGCAAGCAGATGACACCTGCCGGTGCTACGGAAATCATGGAAATTATCGGCAAGGAAGAATCCCTTGCACGTATAAAAAAAGGAATAGAACTGCTCGCCAATGCACAATAAAGAGCAGCAACAGGCAATTCAGTTCGGAACCGGACCACTGTTAGTATTAGCAGGACCCGGTTCCGGCAAAACTTATGTCATCACACATCGCATTATACATCTCATATCTGAGTGTCAAATTCCACCCAACAATATTTTGGTAATTACTTTTACAAAAGCTGCGGCTTTGGAAATGCAAAATCGGGCGACTTCAGCTTATAAACCATGTTCTTATGTTCAGTTTGGAACCTTCCATTCTATTTTCTATCATATTCTGAAATTATCAAATCCCAATAGAACCTTTCAATTGGCAACCGACCAGGAACGAATATCCATTATAAAAGAGATTATACAAAAAGAAGACTTTGTTGAAAAAAACGCCGATCTTATGCAGGAAACTGAAAACTGTATCAAAGAAATCAGTATTTATAAGAATAGAACGGGAATTTTATCAGAAAAATATCAGAATGTTTATCGTTTATATGAAGAATGGCTTGCAGATAATCAAAAACTCGATTTTGACGATATGATTAAATTATGTTATCAACAATTGAAACAGGATGTCCGTTTAAGAGAATATTGGCAAAACCGTTTTTCACATATTTTAATTGACGAATTTCAGGATATTAATCAGATGCAATATGAAACCATCCGTCTCTTAAGTAAAAATCAGAATATTTTTGCGGTGGGAGACGATGATCAGGCGATTTATTCATTTCGTGGTTCCAATCCGGAGCTGATGAAAAAATTCGTGCAGGATTATCAGGCAAAAACCATATGTTTATCCTGTAATTACAGAAGTCATAAAGATATCGTGGAAGCATCCATGTATTTAATTTCACACAACAAAAATAGGTTTGATAAGCGTATTGTTGCAATTAATCGGGAAGATAACAGCATTCGTCTTTTACAAAAGCCATCAAAGAAAGAAGTGTTATCTGCAATTCGGAATGAAATCCAGCATTATAAAAAACAATATCCGCAAAAAACGCAGGCTGTTTTAACCAGAACCAATCATCTTGCCTATGCCTATCAAAATATGGCATCAGAGGAATGCGAGGATCGGATATTAGCGTTGGATATGCTAGCTTATCTACAGTTTATCAATTGTGGACAAAAACGATCGGATTTTCTAAAAATTATGAATAAGCCGGTGAGATATATTCCTTTTGGAGTATTGGCAGAGCCGGTTGTCAGTTTCCCTCTTTTGAAAAAAAGATTAATCGATAAACCATGGATTACTCAACGTCTGGCAGAATTGGAAATGCAGACAGAATATGTCAGAAAACTGGATTTACCGGGGCAGGTAAGATATATTTATAAAGCCATGGGCTATGAAACATATTATAAGGAGAATGTGCAAAGAGATGATTACAGAAAAATCGAAGATAATGCATTTGCTATTTTTGTAGGAAAATTGAAAAACTGTAATAGTCTGGAAGAATTGAAAAGAGACTACGAGACAGATAAAAAGTCTGTACAAATGACAGAAAACTTTTTTGTGATGACTTATCATGCATCGAAGGGTTTAGAGTTTGACCGGATTTATCTGCCGGATCTGGAATATGGAAAAGTACCGCATGGAAGAATGCTGACCGAAAAAGATTTAGAAGAAGAAAGAAGGATGTTTTATGTTGCATGCACCAGAGCAAAAGAGAGCCTCTGGCTTTTGCGTGATACAAGTCAGATCGGCTCTCCGTTTTTACAGGAATTAATTGATAAGAAAAATGGATAGGCAAAATTGTTAAGCAAGATAATATGCTCAAATGATGGTCGAA
This sequence comes from uncultured Lachnospiraceae bacterium, assembly GCA_945919795.1. Classification (GTDB taxonomy): domain Bacteria; phylum Bacillota; class Clostridia; order Lachnospirales; family Lachnospiraceae; genus UBA2882. Next base: position 235,613 of record CAMEJJ010000002.1, on the reverse strand, counting down.
GATAACTAGATCAATTCGTCGAATTCACAGTTATCCAGATATTCATCAAATGCTTCTTCCACTTTTTCATATTCTGCATCATCTTCAATATAGATTAATTCCGGTTCTTCGTTGGGATCATCCGGATTTTCTTTATAGCCGTAAAACCAGACTTCACCATCCTCGTTTTCGCCGTTTTCGTCAAGGGGCATCAGTGCAATATAATCTTTATCTTCCACCGTGATAATAGTTACTACCGCACAATCTACACTTCCGTCATCAAGCTCAAGAGTAACGGTCATTTCTTCGCCCTGAATTTCTTCATATTTATTTTCATCAGCCATGTTATTTCCCTCCATGTATTTTCACCTGTTTTGAAAATTGTAGCATAAGTTTTAGAGAAAGTATATGGAAACATAGTTTTTTAGTTTTGATGTATATGAAAAATATGCTATAATAAATTGGTAATTTTATGAGATAATGAATAATAAAAGATTATGATAGATCCAAAACACGGGAGAAAAATAGTGGAAGAAAGCTTACGTATCATAAAAGGGCAATTGTATCCGCTGGGTGTGCACAGAGTAGACGGTGGAATATCAATTGTCAGTGACATCAAAGGAAAAAAGAATAGCGGGATCATCCTGTATGTAAAAAATAACAGGATTAAGAAAGAATATAAGATTTTGTTTTCCCCTGAATATCTGGTAAATGGATTGTATTGTATTTTTCTTCCGGATTTTTCATATAACAATTTTGAATATCAATTTTTTGCGGATGATGAACCGGTCGCTGATAAAAATGCTCGTCTGGTAAAAGCATCTTCCAAATTCGGTGATGTGACAATAAAGCATTGTGATGTTGTATGTCAGTTTATTTCCGAACCCTTTGATTGGGAAGATGATAAAATGCCGGAAACACCATATCATGATACAATTATTTACAAGATTCATATGCGTGGATTTACCAAACATGCATCATCTCGTGTATCGGCAAAGGGAACCTTTTCCGGTTTAAAAGAAAAAATTTCATATTTAAAAGAATTGGGGATTACGGCAGTTGAATCCATGCCGATTTATGAATTTGATGATGTTATTTATAATCCGTTATTTTCACAGGTAGAGGATACTTTGCTACCTTATCTTGATCAGGGAGAAAATACATGGAAGTATAAAGTGAATTTCTGGGGATATACGGACGGTTATTATTTTGCACCAAAAAGAGCCTATTCTGCATCGAAACGACCCGATTTGGAATTGAAAGATCTGATTAAGGCTTTTCACAAAGAAGGGTTGGAGTTTTTGGCTGACTTTTATTTTCCACCGGAGATTCCGCAATGGTTTATCCTGGAAGTATGTAGATACTGGGTTAGAGAATATCATTTGGATGGTTTTAAACTGATGGGATGCAATCTTCCCATAAAGCTTCTTACAACCGATCCGTATTTAAAACATACCAAACTGATTTTTGAATCGTTAAGCGGTACAACTTTAGAACCTGTTTCCGAGTACAAAAATATAGCTGTTATTTCCGGTGGTTTCCCATATGATATGCGTAAATATTTAAAGGGTGATGAAAATATGCTTCATACCGTAATGGGAAGGCTTAGAGAGAATCCTTGTGAGTATGCAGTTTTAAATGAAATCACGTCATATCAGGGCTTCACATTAGCGGATCTGGTTTCTTATGAACGCAAGCACAATGAGTTAAATGGAGAAGAAAACCGGGACGGAAGTGATTATAATTTCAGCTGGAACTGTGGCATTGAAGGTAAAACGAGGAAAAAGGCCGTTTTATCTCTGCGTGAGCAGCAAAGTAAAAATGCACTATTTTTGCTTTTAAGCGCACAGGGGACGCCGATTTTGCTTGCGGGCGATGAATTTGGTAATACGGCAGACGGAAATAATAATCCATATTGTCAGGATAATGCCATCAGCTGGCTCAATTGGAAAGAAACTTCTTATGGTAATGCATTATTGGATTTTACAAAAAAAATGATTGCTTTTCGTAAAGCGCATCCGATTTTACATATGGAAGAGGCATTTAGACAAAGTGATTACCTTTCTGCCGGTTATCCGGACTTATCGTATCATTGCGAACAGGCATGGTATACCGGAATGCAGAATTATAATCGCCATTTTGCGGTTATGTATTGCGGAAAGTTTGTTAAAAAAGATATCATGTCAGATGAAAAGGCAGATATAAATACAAGTAAAATAACAGAGGACAATCTCATTTTTGTTGCATATAATACGCACTGGATTGATCATGAATTTGCTCTTCCGACTTTGCCGGATGATGAAGAATGGATATTTGCTTTATCCACCTGTCCGGATACGAAGGTGGAACTGCACCTTGAAAAGAAAGACGGACGGGGAGAACATATGAAATTGCCGCCACGTTCCATGGCAATCTGTATTGGTATCAAAAAAGAAAACGGTAAAACACCATTGATGGAGAAAAAAGATGAGAGCATTACAACATCTAAAGACGATTTGTTATCATAAATATCTGGTTATGCAGGGATGCTTCAAGGTTGGACTTTACAGACAGGGAATTTGTCATGATTTGTCCAAGTTTTCGCCTACCGAATTTATGGTTGGAGCAAAGTATTTTCAAGGGGATCGAAGTCCCAACAATGCAGAACGTGAGGATATTGGTTATTCGTCCGCATGGCTGCATCACAAAGGAAGAAATAAACATCATTTTGAATACTGGATTGATTACAGTGCACATGAAATAGAAGGCGGCATGGCGCCTGCACCGATGCCGGTTCGTTATGTTGTGGAAATGATGATGGATCGGATTGCTGCATCAAAAGTATATTTAAAAGATAAGTATACAGATGATGCGCCGCTTAAGTATTTCAAAAAAGGAATTGACTGCGCAATGCATCCCAAAACCAAAAAGCAGTTGTACATTCTGTTGAAAATGCTGGCAGACGAGGGAGAAGAAAACACATTTTGGTTTGTTAAGCATGTCATTTTAAATAAATAAAACGATAGACATGATGCCACGGGTAAAAAAGTTATACATTTTATCAATCAGTTGGTATTATGAAATTAAAATATTATGTTTTGTTATTGATCAGATACAATCTTATGTAGATATTCACATTTTCACAAAGTCCGCATAGGTTATGGTAAAGGAGAGTGAAAATATGAATAGTATCTGGTGGATTTTAATTTTGTTATGTTGTTGCAATCATAATCATTGTGACTGTGACGACAGAGATGATTGTGGTCGCAGAAATGACTGTGGTTGCAGGAGAGACTGTGGTTGCAGGAGAGACTGTGATTGCAGGAGAGACTGTGATTGCAGGAGAGACAACGATTGCCGGAGGGACGATGATCGCAAAAATGATTGCGGATGTAAAAAAGAATACCGTCCGGACCAAATGCAGACAATGCCTTTCCAAAGAGGAAATGACGGATCAAGTCGTTGCTGTGAAATGCAGTCAGATGAATAATTTTGCTTAACAAGATTTTTGATACATGCTATACTTTTTTTAATAGCTATGGTTAATAGATAAGATATGAAACGGAGCGATACCCAATGAGTAGTAAAGACAAATATGTAGCTTATGTTTCCACTTATACGATGAATGATAATCATGGGATTACCATTTATGATGTGGATGTCAAAAACGGACGTTTTGAGAAAAAATCTCAGGTTGAGATTACCAATTCCTCTTATTTGACAATTTCACACAACCAGAAATATTTGTATTCCATTACTGACTTCGGAGTTGAATCATTCAAGATTTTAAAAGACGGAAGTCTGGAATTGATTAATCACGCATCCATTAACGGAATGAGGGGATGTTATTTATCAACGGATTATACAGACCGGTTTTTGTTTGTTGCGGGATACCATGATGGAAAGATTACGGTTTTAAAGTTGAATGAGGATGGTGGAGTTGAAGCAATTACCGATGAGATTTTTCACAAAGGTCTTGGAAGTGTTGCGGAGCGAAATTTCAGACCACATGTCAGTTGTGTGAAGATGACCAGAGATAATAAGTATCTGATGGCTGCAGATTTGGGAATGGATCATACCAATATTTATCAGTTAAATCATGAAACAGGAAAATTGAGACTGGTAGATGTGATCCGAAGCGAACAGGAATCCGCACCGCGTCATATCAAAATGACAAAGGACGGAAAATTTGTCTATATTGTTCATGAAATAAAGAATTATATTGATGTATATTCTTATGAAGAAGTGTCTGATGGAAATCCGGAATTTAATAAAATAGCTACTTATCCGACATTAAATGATTATCATGCCGGAGGATCTGCGGCAAGCGCATTGAATTTTTCAGAGGATGAAAAATATCTGTTAAGTTCTACCGCAGGAGATAACAGTGTTGTTTTATTTAAGATTGATCACAAGACCGGGAAATTAAATAAGTTATTCTGCCTGCCAATCAGTGGAGAATATCCCAAGGATGCAGCATTATTCCCGGATAACAAAAATCTGGTTTCCCTCAATCATGAATCAAATACCATGACATTTTTCCATGTGGATACCACAAAGGGCGTGATTGCGATGAATGGAAAAGAGTTAAAAATCGATCGACCCAATTGTGTGATTTTCCACAAACTGGATTGCGAAGAGTAATTAAAAAAGACGGAGCGTTGTAAAATTACAGGCTTCCGTCTTTTTTGTTTTTCTTATCTATTTAGCTGTGAAATTTGTATATTCTATTACAAACACATTCTCACTTTTATAAAAACGTAACAGTACAACATTCGTTATTTCTTATATATTGTTTTTAAATAGTCCATACGTGAATTCATATTTTCCATCATGAGATCGAGAACGGTAAGAGCCGACATAGCCTCAACAACAACAACTGCACGTGGAACGATAATCGGATCATGTCTGCCTTTGATGTTGATATCGATTTCATTGAGGTCTTTATTGACTGTCTGCTGGGTTTTGAAAATGGATGGCGTAGGTTTGAAATGTGCTCGTAATACAATATCGTCACCGTCACTGATTCCACCAAGGATTCCTCCGGCATGGTTGGTCTTTTTGCAAATCTCTTTTTCATTATCGGATACAGTAAAAGAATCGTTGTTTTCACTGCCTTTTCTTTGAGATACTTCAAATCCATCACCAATTTCAAATGCTTTTACGGCACCGATAGACATAACCGCCTGTCCTAAACGGGCATCCAGTTTATCAAAAACAGGTTCGCCGATTCCGGCAGGAACATGTTTTATGACGCATTCAACAACACCACCGGCAGAATCGGTTTCCTTCATACACTGTTCCAAAAAAGCGGATGCCTCTGCATCGGCTTTTGCATCCGGCATGGCAGTTGGTGTGAGAGTAATCAGGGATTTATCGAAACGGTCGTACTGAATTGAAATAGGACCTATGGATTTGGTGTATGCATAGAGTTCAATTCCCAGTTCTTTTAATATTTTTATGGCAATAGCGCCACCGGCCACACGTCCGATTGTTTCACGGCCGGATGAACGTCCACCACCCCGGTAATCACGAAAACCAAACTTTTTATCAAAGGTATAATCTGCATGACCGGGACGGTAATAGGATGCAATTTCACTGTAGTCTCCGGAACGCTGTGAGGTATTTCTCACAAGCATTGCAATCGGAGTACCGGTTGTTTTTCCTTCGAATACACCGGATATAATCTCAACCAGATCTCCCTCGGCACGTTTCGTTGCATAGCGGGAACTTCCGGGTTTTCTTCTGTCCAAGTATGTCTGGATGTCCTCTTCGCACAGAGCTAAACCAGCGGGAACACCATCAACAACAACGCCCAGACCTTCTCCGTGTGATTCGCCAAATGTTTGTATTGTAAAGTGTTTTCCGAAAATAGAACCGGCCATTATGTTTTCCTCTCTTTAACTCTTATCTTGGTATTTGCAATTTATACTCATCCATTATATAGAATTTTTAAATCTGTCGCAATAAGGAAAGATGTTTTATATTGACAATAAATATGTAATATGTTACATATATCATATAGGTAATATGTTACATAAGTTGTGTATAGGTAACGGTTTATATATTGATAATGCATTTGGTGGTACATAATTATGTTTTATGCATTTAGATAATGTTTTTTATAAAAATAAGAAAAAAGGAGGGGCTTTATGGATTATAATGCAATGGTTCAAAATAGCAATGTTGAATTTGGACAGATGCCGCCGGGAACCTTTTTAATTGGTTTACTTAGTGCTTTTGATAATTGTTTTCAGACGGTTGCGGATTCATTTTTTGAGGAGATTACTTGGAAACAGTTTTTTGCCATCATCTGCATTAATTTATGCAAGGACAATCCTACCATAAATGAATTATCGGATATCATGGCAAGTTCACATCAGAATGTCAAACAGATTTTATTGAAATTAGAAAAAAAGGGATTTATAGAAATACTGCCTGACGAGACGGATCGAAGAAAGCAGAGAATTGTTACAACAAAAAAATGTATGGATTTTTGCAATAAAAATGACAAAGCTAGTGAAATAAAAATGAATCAGATGTATGAAGGGATAACGGAAGAACAGATTATTACAACAATACAGACAATATTACAAATGGAAAGGAATTTAAAAAAATCATGAAAACAATAATAGTTTATTCATCACAAACAGGATTTACCAAACGATATGCCGACTGGTTGGCAGAGGAACTGCAGGCAGATGTCATCACATTAGAGGAGGCCAAGAAGCAGGATGCTCAATATTTCGATACGGCGGATGTTATCATATATGGTGGCTGGGCCATGGGCGGAAAAATTGTAAACAGTGAATGGTTTACACAACGTATTCCTGACTGGAAGGAGAAAAAATTGGTACTTTTCTGTGTGGGTGCAAGTCCCAATGAAAATCCGGAAGTTGATGTGGCTCTTCATAATGCATTGACTGACGAAGAGCGTAAGTACGCGAAGGCATTTTATTGTCAGGGTGGAATTGCCTATGAAAAGATGAAACTACCTATGAAATTGACTATGAAGGCATTTGCATCTATGGTAAGAAAGAAAAAGGATGCAACCGAACAGGAAAAAATAATGGGTGAGATGCTTTCAAAGTCTTATGACATAGCAGATAAAAAGTATATCAATCCGATTGTAAATTATGTGAGAGGATAAAATTGATGAACGTAAGAGAAATGAAGACCAGTGATATAGAGAAATGTGCTGAAATATTGTGTGCCGTTTATAATAACGAGCTTTGGATGTGCAGATGGGATAAGGAAATCAAGTAATATACCCCGAAAGACATTTGACAAACCTAAAAAAACTTGACAATACCAAAATACAATTAACAATCTCAAAAAAAATGATGAGGAGCAATACTCATGGACAAGAAACAAAGTATTTCATATATAGATGACGGAAAATCTTTTGACTGGGGAAAGACTTCCGCAGACTATGCAAAATACCGGGATATTTATCCGGATGAATTTTATCAGTACATATTAAAGCTTGGCCTGTGCAAAGATGGACAGCAAGTTCTGGATATTGGTACAGGAACAGGAGTTTTGCCACGAAATATGTATCGATACGGAGCAAAATGGACGGGAACGGATATCGCAGAAAACCAGATTGAACAGGCAAAAATACTTGCTAAAGAGAGTAGCATGGATATTGATTTTTTTGTCTGCAAAGCAGAGGATGTGGATTTCCCGGACGAAACATTTGATGTCATAACTGCCTGCCAGTGCATCTGGTATCCGGATCATAAAATTACTGCCCCCAAATTTGCCAAAATACTTAAGCCGGACGGCAAGTTCCTGATTTTATATATGGGATGGTTGCCCTATGAAGATCAAGTTGCCCATAAAAGTGAAGAGATTATCCTAAAATACAATCCGAAGTGGACAGGTTGTGGTGATACCGTACATCCGGTATGGGTTCCGGACGAATATCTGGAGTATTTTGATTTGATATCACAGGAAGAGTTTCGTGTAGATATTCCTTTTTCAAGAGAGGCATGGCATGGAAGAATGCGAGCATGCAGGGGCGTAGGAGCTTCCATGTCACCTGAAGAATTGAAAAAATGGGATGAAGAACATTGGAAAATGCTTATGGATAACACAAATGAGGAATTCTATATAAAGCATTATGTTTCCATTGCAGAGTTGGAGCGAACCCGGAGGGCTTATTTTAGTTGAGATAAAACCTCAAATGGCATAGATTGAACATATAAGAACTGGCAGAAAGGTAAATTTACAATGAAGATAACCTATATTTATCATAGTGGATTTTTGGTGGAAACGAAAGAATGCTATTATCTGTTTGATTATTATAAAGGCTCTTTGCCATCTTTAGATACGAATAAGCAGATTTTGGTTTTTGCCAGTCACAGTCATAGAGACCATTACAATAAAGAGGTCTTTTCTTTTTTGAAAAATATGGGAATGAAACATGTGACTGCCGTGCTTGCAAAAGATATTTCGCCTAAGGTATATCCTGACAACGTGGAGATTCAAAAGGTTAGATTTCATGAAACCTATGAACTGCCGTGCCACACAATTTTAAGAACATTACATTCTACGGATGCCGGCGTGGCTTTCTTGGTGCAATGTCCGGAAGGAAATATCTATCATGCAGGAGATTTAAACGACTGGGTATGGGAAGGAGAAAGCGAACAGTATAATAAACAAATGACCGGAAACTATCGCCATGAGATTGATTTGTTGAATACTTACTTGAAAGAAAATGACAAGGATAGTACGCTGGATGTAGCTTTTCTGCCACTGGATCCGAGACAGGAGCAGGATTATGCAAAGGGAATGCTTTACTTTTTGAAAAAGATTAATGTACAGCATATCTACCCCATGCATTATTGGAATAAACCGCAGATTATCAGCCGATTTTTAAGGGAATATCCGGATTATTCTGATATCATCATGCAGACAGAGGATGCGAATTGGGTTCCACGCGCAGGTTATTCTCCGGCATGGGCAGAATTATATTGTGAGAAAAAATAACTGCTAAAAATCAAAAAACATGATAGAATAATCAATGCATGTTAAATATGTGATTTATATGGTGGAAGCATGAAAGAAAAAACAAAAGAGAAGTCTTGTATTTTGGGGAGCTTTTTTGAGAGATGGCTTATCATTTTTTTTGCTGTTTTTCTTTTTGTTTGTAATTGCAGTGTGACGTGGTCTGCTTGGCAGAATTATTTTTATGCAGAAGAACTAGCTAATGGAAAAGAAACTGTTGTTGAGACTTTTTCAAACCAAGCATCAGTGCAAACGAAACAACCGGTAGAACAAGCAATCGGACAAGCATCTCCTGAAAGTAATCAAAAAGAAAAAGGCGCGGAAGAGACGGAACAACAGATTGATTCGTCAGAAGTGGATTATTCAGAATTCAGAGCAGGTGACTGGCGTTTGATTTTGGTCAATAAACAGCATCCGATACCGGATGATTATGAATTAAAGCTTGGAAGTATCAGCACTCCGCGCGGTCGAATGAAATGTGATCGAAGGATCATTTCTGATCTGAATAAGATGTTTGAGGATGCGAAAGAAGATGGGATTAATCTGGTTGTTTGCTCACCTTATCGACCGAGCAGCCGACAAGATTATTTGTTTGATAAAAAAGTTAAAAACTATATAAAACAAGGTAATTCCTATATGGATGCTTATTATCTTACGGCGCAGGCTGTTACGATTCCGGGAGCCAGTGAGCATGAAATCGGTCTTGCCCTGGACATTGTTTCAGATAAATATTCCGGCTTAAATGAAGGATTTGGAGCATCGGATGCGGGAATATGGCTTGAAAAACACTGTACGGAATATGGTTTTGTCATTCGTTATCCGCTTGGCAAAGAAAGTGTTACCGGAATTGAATTTGAACCGTGGCATTTTCGTTATGTAGGGAAAAAAGCTGCAAAAGTTATGAAAGAACAGAATCTTTGTCTGGAGGAATTTACGGAATTGGTAAAGGAAAATTCGCCCGATAAATGATTGAAGTTGTAAAATACCTTTTGACATTCATATAATTCGTATGAAACAATAAAAGAAAGTTAGAATGAAACAAGAAAGTTAAGAGAAAAGCATATGTATGAATTATTAAAGACAGAAGGACGTGCAAAACGAGGTCGTTTTCATACGCCTCACGGAGTGATTGAAACCCCCGTTTTTATGAACGTGGGTACGGTGGCAGCAATCAAAGGAGCCGTTTCAACAGAAGATTTAGAAGGCCTTGGGACACAGGTGCAGTTATCCAATACCTATCATCTTCATGTGCGTCCTGGAGATGAAATTGTAAAAAAACTTGGCGGTTTACATAAGTTCATGAGCTGGAATAAACCAATTTTGACTGATTCGGGAGGATTTCAGGTTTTTTCACTTGCAAAGCTTCGCAGCATCAAAGAAGAAGGGGTAACATTTCAGTCTCATATCGATGGCCATAAAATCTTTATGGGACCGGAAGAGAGTATGCAGATTCAGTCAAATTTGGCATCGACGATAGCAATGGCGTTTGACGAATGCGCACCGGCACTGGCTGATAAAAATTATGTGGTAAAATCTGTGGAGCGTACAACCAGATGGCTCGAACGCTGTAAAAATGAAATGGCGCGGTTGAATAGTCTGGATGATACGATTAATAAGGAGCAGATGTTGTTTGGTATCAATCAGGGTGCCATCTATGATGATGTCCGTATTGAACATGCAAAGCGTATTGCAGAGTTTGATCTTCCCGGATATGCGATTGGTGGTCTTGCCGTAGGAGAGACTCATGAGCAAATGTATCATATTCTGGATGAGACGGTTCCGTTTCTGCCTCAGAATAAGCCGACTTATTTAATGGGTGTCGGAACACCGGAAAATATTTTGGAAGCGGTTGATCGTGGAATTGACTTTTTTGACTGCGTATATCCGACCAGAAACGGCAGACATGCCAATGTTTATACGGCACATGGCAAGTTGAATCTATTAAATGCAAAATATGAACTGGATGATAGACCAATCGAAGAAGGCTGTCAGTGCCCGGCATGTCGCAGATACAGCAGAGCCTATGTCAGACATTTGCTAAAGGCCAAAGAAATGTTAGGTATGCGTTTTTGTGTCATGCATAATTTGTATTTTTACAATCATCTGATGGAACAAATCAGACATGCTCTCGATGAAGGAAGATTTTCACAGTTTAAAAAAGAAATGCTGGATTCTATGAAAAAACAATAATTCTAAAAAACTTATGAAATTTACAAAACTACTTGAAGAAAAGCAGGGTTTTGTGTATGATGTTTTTTAGTTGAATTTACAGGAGGTCCAATTATGGGAATTTTATTATCAGGTACAGCTGATGCAGCAAATGCAGGAATGAGCCCAATGAATACCGTTGTTTATATAGTTGTATGGATTGTAGCAATTGTAGCAATGTTTTGGTTGATGGGTGGCTCACAGAGAAAAGAGCAGAAGAGAATCAATGCAATGCTCGCTGAAATGCAGATTGGTGACAGTGTTTTAACAACAAGCGGATTTTACGGTATGATTATTGATATTACGGATGACACTGTTATTGTGGAATTTGGTAGCAATAAAAACTGTCGTATTCCGATGAGCAAAAGTGCAATTGCACAGATTGAAAAAGCCGGCGCACCTGCTCCTGCAGAAGATAAAAAAGAGAAAAAGAAAGAAAAGTAAAAGCGTTATTTCGCTTATTGGGAAATGACAAGTAATGGCTATGTGAGGTTCGCATAGCCATTTTTTTGGTGTAATAACCATGATTTATATAAATTATTACACCAGGTTATAGAATGACTAATTAGTATGAAAAATGTTGATATTTGAAACGGTTTCTATTATGATAGTATGATATAGGGGTCAAAAATTATCTATATATTTTTGAACACATGTTAAAAGCGTTAAAATATGAAAATGATTGCATTCTGACAAGATACCAATGCTTAAAATAGGAATGATAATCATTTAGAAAGATGAGGATAGATGATGAAATTAAATATTGTATGTATTCCCGGTGATGGAATTGGTCCGGAAATCGTGAATGAGGCAAAAAAAGTACTGGATGCCGTCGGAGCAAAATTCGGACATGAAATGGATTTTACGGATATTCTGATGGGAGGGGCATCCATTGATGTGCATGGTGTTCCGCTTACGGATGAGGCGATTGCAACGGCAAAATCGGCGGATGCGGTGTTGATGGGTTCCATTGGCGGAAATACCACAACCAGTCCTTGGTACAAACTGGCACCTAATCTTAGACCGGAAGCAGGCTTATTAAAAATCCGTAAGGAACTGAATTTGTTTGCTAATCTTCGACCGGCCGTGTTGTATGATGAACTTGCATCGGCATGTCCGTTAAAAGAAGAAATTTCAAAAGCCGGTTTTGATATGATGATTATGAGAGAGTTGACCGGCGGTTTGTATTTTGGTGAACGTAAGACAGAAGAGATTGACGGAAAAATGGTCGCTGTGGATACACTGACTTATTCCGAAGATGAAATTCGCCGCATTGCCATTAAGGGATTTGACATTGCGATGAAGAGACGCAAAAAAGTCACGAGTGTTGATAAAGCAAACGTCTTGGATTCATCCAGACTTTGGAGAAAAATTGTTACGGAAGTGGCTAAGGATTATTCGGAAGTTACACTGGAACATATGCTGGTTGATAACTGTGCAATGCAGCTTGTGAAAGATCCGGCTCAGTTTGATGTGATTTTGACGGAAAATATGTTTGGTGACATTTTATCGGATGAAGCAAGTATGGTGACCGGTTCCATCGGTATGTTAGCATCTGCATCTTTAAATGATACCAAATTCGGTTTATATGAGCCCAGTCACGGAAGTGCACCAGATATTGCCGGAAAAGACATTGCCAATCCGATTGCTACAATTCTTTCCGCAGCTATGATGCTTCGTTATTCGTTTGATCTGGATAAAGAAGCAGATGCGATAGAAAACGCAGTCTCCATGGTATTAAAAGAAGGTTATCGTACCATTGATATTATGCCACAGGACGAAGCGCAAAGAAGCAGCTTTACGCTAGTGGGCTGCAAACAGATGGGAGATTTGCTGGCACAGAGAGTGTAATGTATATTGGCAATACTTTAGCAAAGATAAAATATATAATATTGAAATGCAAAAATATAAAAAAGTAATGAAAGATATTTATATATTGAAATATTGATATACATATATAATTAAAAGTTTTAGAAAATATAAGTTTTGAGATTTGTTAAGAAAAAGGCAGGTAAATTATGATGAAGAGTGATAATGTTAAAACAGGGATGGCGCAGGCGCCTCACAGAAGTTTGTTCAATGCATTGGGTTTTACCGAAGAAGAAATGAAAAAGCCCATGGTAGGTATCGTAAGTTCGTACAATGAAATTGTTCCCGGACATATGAACCTGGATAAAATTGTTAATGCCGTAAAACTAGGTGTTGCAGAAGCAGGCGGTGTGCCGGTTGTATTTCCTGCAATTGCTGTTTGTGACGGAATTGCTATGGGACACATCGGAATGAAATATTCTTTGGTTACCAGAGATCTGATTGCCGATTCCACAGAATGTATGGCTTTGGCGCATCAGTTTGATGCTTTAGTCATGGTTCCAAACTGTGATAAAAATGTTCCCGGTTTATTGATGGCTGCTGCACGTATCAATGTTCCTACCGTATTTGTATCCGGTGGTCCGATGCTTGCAGGTCATGTAAAAGGTCAAAAAAGAAGTCTTTCTTCCATGTTCGAGGCAGTCGGTTCTCATGCTGCCGGTACTATGAGTGAAGAAGAAGTTCGTGAATTTGAAGAAAAGGTCTGTCCTACCTGTGGCTCCTGCTCCGGTATGTATACCGCAAATTCCATGAACTGTTTAACAGAAGCATTGGGTATGGGCCTTGGTGGAAACGGAACCATTCCTGCCGTTTATTCTGAGCGTATCAAGCTTGCAAAACATGCGGGTATGGCAGTTATGGAAATGTATCGCAAAAATATTCGCCCTCGTGATATTATGACTAAAGAAGCTGTTTTAAACGCACTGACTGTGGATATGGCACTTGGTTGTTCTACAAACAGTATGTTACATCTTCCTGCCATTGCTCATGAAATCGGATTTGATTTTGATATTGCATTTGCAAACCCGATTAGTGAAAAAACACCGAACCTCTGTCATCTGGCTCCTGCAGGTCCGACTTATATGGAGGACTTAAATGAAGCCGGCGGTGTTTATGCGGTTATGAAAGAACTGGCCGATATCGGATTGTTAAATACCGATTGTATGACTGTAACCGGAAAGACCATTGGTGAAAATATTAAAAATGCAGTTAATAAAAATCCCGAGGTAATCAGACCGGTCGATAATCCGTATAGTAAGACAGGTGGTCTTGCTGTATTAAAAGGTAATCTGGCTCCTGACGGCAGTGTTGTTAAGCGTTCTGCTGTTGCAGAGGAAATGCTAGTGCATGAAGGACCTGCCAGAGTATTTGATTGTGAAGAAGACGCAATTGCGGCTATTAAAGGCGGAAAGATCGTTGCCGGAGATGTTGTTGTCATTCGTTATGAAGGTCCCAAAGGCGGTCCCGGTATGAGAGAAATGTTAAATCCGACATCTGCGATTGCCGGAATGGGTCTTGGAGCAAGCGTTGCCCTGATTACAGACGGTCGTTTCTCCGGTGCATCCAGAGGAGCCTCCATTGGACACGTTTCACCGGAAGCAGCTGTAGGAGGACCGATTGCGCTTGTAGAGGAAGGCGACATCATTTCAATCAATATTCCGGAAATGAAACTGGATTTCAAAGTATCAGATGAAGAATTAGCAGCAAGAAAAGCAAAATGGCAGCCTCGTGAACCGAAAGTAACGACCGGTTATCTTGCGAGATATAAAGAGCTTGTTACAAGCGGTAACAGAGGTGCGATATTAGAAGTAAAGAAAAATAACTAATTCAAGAGATGTCTAAATGATACCAACGGATTGCTTCGCACAAAGTAAGCACTTTTGATCCTGGTATCATACTACATATAGTTATTTGAAATACGTATTATAATTAAGGGAGAGTAGAAAATGCAATTAACAGGTTCAGAAATTGTAATTGAATGCTTAAAAGAACAGGGCGTTGATACGGTTTTCGGATATCCGGGAGGAACCATATTAAATGTATACGACGCATTATATAAACACAGTGATGAAATCAGACATGTGCTGACTTCCCATGAACAGGGAGCTGCGCATGCGGCAGACGGTTATGCAAGAGCTACCGGAAAAGTTGGTGTCTGCATGGCAACCAGTGGACCGGGTGCGACCAATTTAGTAACCGGTATTGCAACAGCATACATGGATTCCATTCCGGTCGTTGCCATCACTGCAAATGTCGTTCTTCCTGCACTTGGAAAAGATTCCTTTCAGGAAGTGGATATTGCCGGGGTTACCATGCCGATTACCAAGCACAGTTTTATTGTAAAAGATGTTACAAAGCTTGCCGATACCATTCGAAAAGCCTTTTATATTGCACAAAGTGGCAGGCCGGGACCGGTTCTTGTTGATATTACCAAAGATGTTACGGCAAACACGACCGAATATACCAAAGTAGAACCGCTTAAAATTGAGAAAAAGAGCAAATACACCGTTTCTCAGATTGATGAAGTAGCTAAGATGATTAATGAGGCAGAAAAACCGTACATTTTTGTCGGTGGTGGTGCAATTCTTTCCGGTGCTTCCGATGAAGTAAGAGCACTTGTCGAAAAAATTGATGCACCGGTATGTGACTCCTTACTTGGTAAAGGTGCTTTTAATGGAAATGATTCTCATTATACCGGAATGCTTGGTATGCACGGTACCAAGACATCCAATCTCGGTGTATCGGAATGTGACTGCTTAATTGCTCTTGGTGTCCGTTTTTCAGACCGTGTTATCGGAAATCCGAAAAGATTTGCCGAAGGTGCAAAGATTATACATATAGATATTGATGCTGCGGAAATCAATAAAAACATCAAAACAGATGCCGCTTTAATAGGTGACTTAAAAGAAATTCTGTTAAAGCTGAATGAAAAGGTGTCCAAAACAGAGCATAAAGACTGGATGGCGCATATTTTAGAATTAAAAGAGAAATATCCGTTAAAATATGATGATTCTACTTTGAGTTGTCCGTATTTTATTGAAGCTTTGGATCGGGAGACAAAGGGAGAAGCCATTATTACAACAGATGTTGGTCAGCATCAGATGTGGGCAGCACAGTTCTATCACTATTCAGAACCACGTACATTTTTATCTTCCGGTGGTCTTGGTACTATGGGATACGGACTTGGAGCCTGCATTGGAGCAAAGCTCGGCAGACCGGATAAAACGGTTATCAATATTGCTGGGGACGGCTGTTTCCGCATGAATATGCAGGAATTAGCAACTGCTTCCCGATACAATATCCCGATTATTGAAGTTGTTATCAACAATCAGGTGCTTGGTATGGTAAGACAATGGCAGACGCTTTTCTATGGTCACCGTTATTCACAGACGATTTTAAATGATTCGGTTGACTATTGCAAAGTTGCGGAAGCTTTGGGCTGTAAAGCATTTAAAGTTGAGACAAAAGAAGATGTACCTGTGGCAATTCAGGCAGCACTGGAATGTAAACAGCCTGCTCTTATTGAAGTTGTCATCCATGAGGACGATAAGGTATTCCCCATGGTTTCACCCGGTGCACCAATCAGTGATGTATTTGATGCCGATGATCTGGCTGAAAATAAATAAATAGAAAGTCTCTTTTTCAAATTGTGCATCTTCCGAATTTGCATATTCTATCACAGACGCGTTCTCACTTGGATGACAACGTAACAGTACTAAATTCGCAATAAATTGCTCATTAAGTGCTGACGTTGTCATACAGTCTGTGAGTAGAATACGCAAAGTTCTCCAGACGCACAATTTGAAAAAAGTAACAAAAAGGTACATAAGATGAAAAAGGTCATTACAGTTTTTGCAATTGTCATTTTTACTCCGATTATACTTTGTCTGGGCATTTATTTGTTTATGTCATGGAGATATCAAAGCAGGTATATGAATGGTGTAATGATTAATGGTATCTATGCGGAAGGCATGACACCGGAGGAAGTAAATGATCATTTGGTTGAAAAGACTGAAAAGGCAACTTTTTCTGTAGTAGACAAATTCGGAAATGTAATAGCTATACCCATAGATGAAATGGATTATACCTATTCTTATCTGGATGATTTGAATTGGATTTTGAATGAACAGAATCCGCTTATGTGGGGAATTAATTTAATCAACGGAACGGTTCAGAATGAAACGATAGAGCCTAAGGGGACCTGTGATGAAACACAATTGCGAGATTATCTTACTGAGATGGATCTGATAAAAAATCAGACAGACCCGAAGAGAGTAAGAGTAGAGATTGTGCGTACGCAGGATGGTTACAAGCTGATTGACGAAACCAAAAATCTTTTAGATGTAGATTTGACGGTTGATACCATTGTGGATGCTGTTTTGGCAGGAAAGCCCAATGTCAATCTGGAAGAAGAAGCGTGTTACATAACCATGGAATACACGGCAAAAATGAGAAAAACACTCAGGCTATGGAAAAAAATTGATGACCTGCAGAGTACAGAAATTGTCTGTCGTTTTTATAATGGAAATGAACATGTGGATGCTTCTGTGATTGCTTCCTGGATACAGAAAGATGAAAACGGAGATTTTGCTATGGATGAAGATGGTAAACTTCTGATTAATGAGGATGCAATCGGTAAGACGGTGGAGAGATGGGCCGAGAAACATGACAGTGTGGGTGGTCCTTGGACATTTCATCCGACCAGAGGCGGTACGGTTACCATTGAACAGGGAACCTACGGCTATAAGCTGGACCAAAAGAAGCAAAAAGAATATCTGATTGGATTGATCAATGCCAAAAAGAGTGATACCTCTGATGCTATCTACAGTCAGAAGGGCTGGGGAAAAGGAACAAGTGATATCGGTAATACCTATATTGAGGTAGATATGACCAACCAGATGCTTTATTACTATGTCAAAGGAAAAATAAAGCTCAAGACTCCGGTTGTAACCGGATGCACGGGCAGAGGAAATGGAACACCGGAACGTGTATGTTATATTTATTTTAAACAGCGTAACCGTGTTTTGATTGGCCCGGATTATCAGACTCCGGTTTCTTATTGGATGGCTGTTTATAATCACATTGGTATTCATGATGCAAACTGGCGTGGAAAATTCGGAGGAGAAATATATAAGACCAACGGATCACACGGATGTATCAATACGCCGACTTCAGAAGTAAGTAAGCTCTATGATATGGCAGAAGTGGGAACACCGGTTGTGCTGTTTTACTAGCATAATTATAAACTGAATCGTGTTGTTTATATTAAGCTTGATTTTACATCGGTAACAGGTATTTTATATATTTTCTTGACGAAAATTTTATACAAGACTACAATGGTTCATGGAGTGTGCATTTGCACATTCTGTAACATAGATTAATAATATAATATAGAGGAGGGACTCTAAGTGTCTAGAGTATATAACTTTTCAGCAGGTCCGGCAGTTTTACCTGAAGAAGTATTAAAAGAAGCTGCAGATGAGATGTTGGATTACAAAGGAAGCGGTATGTCCGTTATGGAGATGAGCCATCGTTCCAAAGTATATGACAACATCATTAAAGAAGCAGAAGCAGATTTAAGAGAATTAATGAATATTCCCGATAATTATAAAGTGTTGTTTTTACAGGGCGGTGCTTCGTTGCAGTTCGCCATGATTCCCATGAATCTTATGAAAAATAAAAAAGCCGGCTATATTGTAACAGGACAGTGGGCGAAAAAAGCATATCAGGAAGCTAAAATCTACGGTGAGGCTGTAGAACTTGCTTCCAGTGCAGATAAAACATTCTCCTATATTCCTGATTGTAGCGACCTTGATATTGCCGATGATTTAGATTATGTGTATATCTGCGAAAACAACACCATTTATGGTACAAAATACAAAACGTTACCCAACACAAAAGGTAAAATTTTGGTAGCAGACCTTTCTTCCTGCTTCCTTTCAGAGCCTGTTGATGTAACCAAATATGGTGTGATTTACGGTGGCGTTCAGAAAAACATTGGACCTGCCGGTGTCGTAATTGTGATTATCCGTGAAGATTTAATTACAGAAGATGTACTTCCCGGTACACCTACCATGATGAAATATAAAATCCATGCAGATGCAGAATCTTTATACAATACACCTCCCTGCTATGGTATTTATATTTGCGGAAAAGTATTCAAATGGTTAAAGAAGATGGGTGGCCTTTCTGTCATGAAAGAAAAAAATGAAGAAAAAGCCAAAATTTTATATGATTTCCTTGATGAAAGCAAGATGTTCAAGGGAACAGTTGTAAAAGAAGACAGATCATTAATGAATGTTCCGTTTGTTACCGGTGATGCAGATTTAGATGCTAAATTTGTAAAAGAAGCAGCAGAAGCCGGATTTGTAAACTTAAAAGGCCACAGAAGTGTTGGCGGTATGAGAGCTTCTATCTACAACGCAATGCCCAAAGAAGGCGTAGAGAAGTTAGTTGCATTTATGAAAGATTTCGAAGCAAAGAATTCATAAATGAAGTGCATTAATTTGCATATTTTTTTTAAAAGATTTAAATGGTTCGTATTATGATGATAATGAGCCGTTAGATATCAAAATTATCATGGAACAATTTGTTTCAGGAAAGAAGGATTATAAAAAATGTATCAGTATTATTGCTTAAATCCCATTGCCCAGGTTGGTCTTAACCATTTTGGAGAAGGATACACAAAAACAGAAGATATCAATGAAGCACAGGGTATCTTAGTCAGAAGTGCAGATATGCATTCCATGGAGTTTTCTGATAACCTTTTGGCTGTTGTCAGAGCAGGTGCGGGTGTTAATAATATTCCTCTGGATGAACTCGCTCAAAAAGGTGTGGTTGTATTTAATACACCCGGTGCAAACTCCAATGCTGTAAAAGAACTGGTTCTTTGCGGAATGTTATTGGCATCCCGTGATGTTGTTGGTGGTATTGAATGGGTAAAATCACAGACTGATAACCCTGATGTGGCAAAAGCTGCAGAAAAAGAAAAGAAGAAATTTGCCGGAACCGAAATTGACGGTAAAAAGCTTGGAGTCATCGGACTTGGTGCCATCGGAGCAAAAATTGCCAATGCAGCCATTAATTTAGGCATGGAAGTATACGGATATGATCCCTATCTTTCTGTGGATGCAGCATGGAGTTTATCACGTGCTGTTAAGCATGTTGTTAATGTAGAGGATATCTATAAAGAATGTGATTTCATTACGGTACATGTACCGGCTTTGGATTCTACAAAAGGCATGATCAATAAAGCTGCCATTGATATGATGAAAGACGGTGTTGTAATCCTGAACTTTGCCAGAGACGTATTATGCAACGAACAGGATGTACTGGCTGCCATTGAAGAGGGCAAGGTTCGCAAATACGTAACAGATTTTCCGAATACTATTACAACCGGTAAAGCAGGCTGTATTGTAACACCTCATATCGGTGCTTCTACAGAAGAATCTGAAGATAACTGTGCGGTAATGGGTGTTAAAGAAATGGTTGATTATCTGGAAAATGGTAATATCACACATTCTGTTAATTATCCTGCCATTGATATGGGAATTTGTTCAAAGGCCGGTCGAGTTGCCGTATTCCACAAAAATATTGCCAATACCATTACCAAGCTTGCCGCTTGTTTTGGCGATGTAAATATCAATATTTCTGATATGACAAATAAATCACGTGGTGATTATGCGGTATCCATGTTTGATATTGAAGCACCTGCAACAGATGATGTAATCGAAAAATTAAATGCAGTTGAAGGTGTATTCCGTGTCCGTGTTGTAAAATAAGGATGGTTATGCAAGTCGTTCTTGCAAAAATATATATCTTTGCCGCCTCGTACTTCGGTTTTTATACTTTCTAAGCGACATGCTCACAAAAATGTTATATGCCCGGTTTCAAAACTCAGACTTCGTCTTCAAACAGTTGAAACCGGGCATATTTTTGTTCGCCATGACGCTAAGAAAGTCACAAAACCTCGTAAAAGCCGGCGGACAAATATTTATATTTTATACAGTTTTTATTATGAAAATTTTACATATAATGGTATGATATATATTGTAATAAAATGATACCAGGGTCAAAAGTTCATACTTTTCATGCTCGCATGAAAAAGTATGACTTTGGGACCCGCAAAACATGAGAAAGTAGCCCGATTAGGGCGGATTTCGAATGTTTTAGGATTGCGAGAGCACAAAGTGCGTAGCAATCCGTTGGTATCATGGGGCAAAATACCTTTTGACCCCAACATCAAAAAATAGAAAATAACAAATTCCAAAGTTACATAATTGTACTAAGGAAAAATATAGAATAGTAAAAGAGGAAAATCATATGGATATGCATGTTGTATGGAAAGTTCTGGGGATTGAAGAAACAAAGGATACGGAGCTTATCAAAAAAGTTTATCATGACAAATTAAAGGATGTTAATCCGGAAGATGACCAGGCCGGTTTTATGCAGTTAAGGGAAGCTTACGAGAGAGCTGTTGATTATGCCGAAAATCCGGGCGATGTTGTAGTCTCTGATGAATATGAAAAACTAAAAGACGGTACAGATGTGGATCGTTTTATCTATCGGATGAATCTGCTATACGAAGATTTAGAGAGCCGGAAGGATGAAGATGAATGGACTGCATTGTTAAACTCCTATGATGACGATTTAGATGGGGAATTACAGGAAAGAGTCTTGGTTTATATCATGAGTCACCACCAGTTTCCCTGGGCTATCTGGAAAAAGCTGGACGAGAAATTTCATATTCAGGCTGAGACAGAAATTTTAAAAGAAAAGTTTCCGGAGAATTTCCTTGGATATATCAATTATTATATTTCGCATGATGCCTTTATTGATTTTGATCTTTTTGAAGGGGATACATCACATCATGTAGATGAGTACATCAATCGTTATCTGGATTTGAAAACCAAAATCGAACAACTCGAAGATATCCATGATACGGCTGTAGTTTCACAGATTACTCATGATTTTGAAGTGCTGGATGAATATGATATCCACCATCCTTTTGCAGATGCAGAAAAACTTCATTTTTGGTTGCGTCTGTCAGAGGAAAAGAAAATGCCGCAGGAAGCTCTTGATATTGCTGACCGGTTAGCATCTGATTATCCGGATAACTTTTATATTGGCTATTATGCAGGACTTACATTTCTGGAATTCGATAAGGTTGAAATAGCCAAACAGCTTTTTACAGAATTGTTGGAGATACAAGACGATTCTTATCTGGCAAAACTGGGTATGCTCAAAACACAGAAAAAGGCCGGAGAGTATGCGGATGCAAAGGAAAATTGCCTGGATCTTTTAGATACGGAAGACCGCAATCCGGAATTAAATGTATTGTTAGATGAACTCAATGATTGTCTGGTTCCCCAATATGAGGAAAAGCTTAAAGAAAATCCGGAGGATACAGAAACCATCATTGAGCTTGGCTGGTGTTATTTCCAACAGCAGAGATTCGACAAAGTAGAAGAGGTATTAACTTCTGTCGAGAAGGAAAAGTTCAAGGAATATGATTATACAAATCTGATGGGCAGAAATTATCTGGCTATGGAAAAGTATGATAAAGCTATTTCTTATCTGCTTTGCTGGAGAAGTATGATTGATACCACGGAGGATGATGGGACAAAAGACAGTAAAAAGAAACTGAACCGTAAGGGATTTTCCCATTTTTCGGTTGGTTTGTGCCATTGGAATCTGGGACAGAAGGATTTGGGAGAAAAAGAGATCAAAGATGGTATCGAGTTGGAAAATGCGACACAGTATGCCATGTCTTACTATGATCAGTTGACTCAGTTTTATCTGCTTGATCATGCTTATGAGAAAGCCTATGATCTTTGCACGGATCTGATTAAAAAAGATGAAAACTTTTATCCTGCATATTTAAGACGGCAGGAGGCTGCTTTTGAATTACACAAGGGACAGGATGTAATTGATGATTTTTATCAATGTAAAAGATTGTTCCCCGGATATGTGAAGCCATATGTTTTGGCTATGAAGGTGTTTTATTTTGCCAGACAGTATTCAGATGCCATGAATATCTATGAACAGGCAAAGGAACAAAATCTGGAAAGTGATGAATTACAGCTTTACTATTTTAAAACGAAACGATGCAACGCGAAGGACATAGAGGAACTGCGTCCTTTGATTTGTGAATTTTACCAGTTTAAAAACAGTTGCCTTGAGAAACAAAAAGCGGCTTTAAATAAAGAAAATCAACAAAGTGTTCAGGACGATGAAGAAGGTTCCGATATTGCGAATCCGGAGGACTTATATTTAGAGGATGCTTTATTCAGACTGGCATTACATGACGACAGATCAGCTATGGAAAGTATCAATGAAGGATTAAAGCTTTATCCCGATTGCGTTGGGCTTCTGGAATTAAAGGCGGATTGTCTTTGGGATGCAAATCGACAGGAAGAAGCATATCAGTGTTATACCAAATTGGTCAATATGGGAATTAAAAGTTATAATATCTATCTGATGCTGGGTAAATATTATTATAAAAAGCTCGGAAATGCCTATGATGATACAATGAAACAGGCAATAGACTGTTTTAAGACTGCTTATGAAATTGACCCAAAAGGTCAAGAAAATTTGTATTATCTGACGAGAATATTCAGAAAGAAAACTCTGCTTATGCAATCCGACAAAGAACAGGATGATGCTTATGGCTGTTCTTTACATTATGCAAAATGTCTCTATGACTTGGAGAAAAATGCATTTAATGCCATTGAACTTGGATTGGTTTATGAATTTCATCATGAATATGAGCAGGCACTTATGTTGTACAAACAAGCCATGTCCATGGAAGAGGATAATATTTATGCACATAACAATGCCGGCAATGTTTATCTGAAACTTAATAAAGTGTCTGAGGCAGAGCAAGAACTTTTACGTGCCTTAAAGCTTGAAAACGACGATGAACCGACGATGGTATATGATTATCTTGTTGATTTATATGAGAAAAAAGGTGATTACCGATTAGCAGCAACCTATGCAACAAAGCAGCTTGGACGCTTCAAAAATGATAGGGCATTGTGGATGAGACTGGCAGATTTTTATGCAAAACTCAGACAATATCAGGATGTGATTAAGACATATCAGAAACTTTTTGAATTAGGCTTTATCAAAAAGTATGAATTGTGTTATCATAATGCCAAGTACTATTATTTGGACGGTAAAAAGATTCAAGCCATGAAGCTATATCATGAGGCCTTAACATTGGTTAAATCAGATCCCGAGGCAAAGAAAATCGTCGTTGCATCCCGTCAGGAATGGAAATAATAGACAGAAAAAAGAAAGAAAGATATTTAAAACGTTATGATAGTAGGTATAGATTTAGGAACAACAAATTCTTTGATTGCATATTTTACCGAAGAAGGACCCAAGATTATTCCCAATCGTCTGGGAAATCATCTGACACCTTCGGTTGTAAGTATGGATGAAGAGGAACAGATTTATGTAGGAGAAACGGCAAAGGAACGTATGCTTTTATATCCTGACAGTGCAGCATCTGTATTCAAAAGAGATATGGGAAGCTCACGTAAATTTCAGCTTTTGCATAAGCAGTTTCGACCGGAAGAATTATCGGCATTGGTTTTGAAAGCGTTAAAAGAAGATGCGGAAAGCTATCTCGGAGAAGAGGTAACAGAAGCGGTCATCAGTGTACCGGCATATTTTAACGATGATAGACGTAAGGCTACCAAAAGAGCAGGTGAGCTTGCCGGTCTAAAGGTAGAGCGAATTATCAGTGAGCCAACCGCTGCGGCAATTGCATATGGATTATATCAGAATCAGGAAGATGCCAAGTATCTGGTCTTTGACTTAGGCGGCGGAACCTTTGATGTATCCATTCTGGAGTTAAACGATAATATTATCGAAGTGCGTGCCGTTGCTGGTGATAATTATTTGGGCGGAGAAGATTTCACCAAAGTCATTGAAGATATGTTTTTTGATAAAAATATCCAGATTGATAAGAGTAAATTATCTTATCGTACACTGCGTCACATTCATAAGCAGGCAGAATTGTGTAAAATTGGTTTTGCGGATGGCAATTCTTCAAAGATGAGCTGCAATGTGGATGGAGAGCAGATAGAATTTGCTCTGACTTTGGAGGCCTATGAGGCAGCCTGCAGTGATTTGTTGGAAAAGATGAAGACACCGATTAAACGGACCTTGTCGGATGCCCATATCAAGGTAAAGGATATCGATAAAGTGGTTTTAATCGGAGGTGCAACCAAGCTTTCCTTTATCCGCCGCTTTGTCGGAAAAATTTTCCGATCTTTGCCGGATACATCCATTAATCCGGATGAGGCGGTAGCTCTCGGTGCAGCTATTCAGGGGGCCATGAAGGAACGTAATGAGGCCATCCGTGAAGTCGTACTGACGGATGTATGTCCGTTTACTTTGGGTACGGAGGTTGTTGTTGAAAAAGAAGAAAACGTCTATGAAGGTGGTCATTTTTGCCCAATTATCGAGAGAAATACGACAATACCTGCAAGCCGGACCGAACGACTTTATACTATAAGAGATAACCAGACAAAACTGAATATCAAGATTTTACAGGGAGAAAGCCGTTTCGCGGAAAATAATCTGCTTCTTGGAAAAATAGAAGTATCGGTTCCCAAAGCCCCGGCAGGTGAGGAAGCTGTGGATGTGACCTACACATATGACATCAATTCCATTTTGGAAGTTGAGGTTACGATTGTTTCGACCGGCGAAAAGAAAAAGCAGATTATCAAAGGCGGACACAATGATATGTCGGATGAGGAAATTGCAGAACGTATGAAAGAGATTGCATACTTAAAAATTCATCCGAGAGAAAAAGAAGAAAATAAATTGTTGCTCTTAAAAGGAGAACGTTTATATGAAGAGTGTCTCGGCAATGACCGAAAATTAATTGAGCGTGAATTACAGAAATTTGACGATGCACTTGATACCAGGAAACAGGAACTGATAGACGAAGCGAGAGAAAACTTCAGAATCTTTTTGAAAACATTTATGGAGGATGATTTATGATCAGAACAAAACTTGGTGACATTACAAAAATGCAGGGAATGGATGCGATTGTAAATGCTGCAAATAAGACATTGCTCGGTGGCGGTGGTGTTGATGCTGCAATTCATGCTGCTGCCGGTCCGGAACTGTTAAAAGAGTGCAAATTACTGGATGGATGTAAGACCGGACAGGCAAAAATCTCCGGCGCTTACAACCTACCATGCAAATATGTAATACATACGGTAGGTCCGATCTGGCATGGTGGAAACAACGATGAAAGAGCTTTGCTGTATGCCTGCTACCAAAATTCATTGAAGCTTGCCGTACAGAATAATATCCGCAGAATTGCGTTCCCATCCATTTCTACGGGTGCATACCGGTTTCCGACCCATCTTGCTGCTGAAATTGCAGTGAAGGCAGTAAAAACCTTTATAAATGATCATCAGAATGATATTGATGAGGTTGTGTTTGTATTATTTGATTCACACACCAAGTATGTATATGATCAGGCCTTAAAGGAAGCAAATAAAGCGAACTTAAATGATTTGTTCAGTAAATATGATGTTGAGGAAGAAATGGTAAAAATCGGAGCAGAAAAAGAAGATGAAAATCATTTCTTCAGCAATGCTTATCCGGCTCATTTTGTAGTGGACGGTCTTCCGTATGAATCGGTTGCAGAGTACTTAAAAGCTGAAAAAGCTGAAAATCTGTTTGATGTCAATGAATATGAAAAATTGCTCTTAAAGGCAAATTATGCAAAATACTCTCAGAATCCTGCACTTCGGGGAAAACTTATGGCAACAAAGGAATTGCCTTTGCAAAGCGGCGATTTAAAGGACAATGCCCTTGGCAGATGTCTTGCCGAAATACGTGAAAAATTCCGTACCGAATACATTGAACCCATTGTTGCCAAAGCAGAAAAAGAAGAGCCAAAAGAGGAAGTAGTGGAGCAGCCGGTTGAAGAAGAAAAAGAACCGGTCAGAATCGCAATCAAAGACAGTGCACTTTCTATGTATACCATTACCCAAATTTTGGAAAAGACAGAATATGAATTTGTGGATGAGCTTAGCAGGATTGCAACCGAAGATGATGCCGAGTTATGCGATTTGATTGGCGTTGATGCATATGGTGAATTAAAGGGATTTTTATCCTGATTATTTATTGTACGTTAAACTGTTCTGCCGGATAATAAGTTTTTCTGTCCTTGAAAAATTTTCCGGTGGTTATATTTGATAAAAAAGACAAAATAACTTGAAATTTTAGGGAAAATAATGGCAAAAGGAAGCAATCAAAAATTAAAGTTGTATTATCTGCTGAAGTTTTTACAACGAAAAACTGATGAAGAACATGCTGTGACTATGCCGGAAATTTTAGAAGAACTACAGGCACATGATATTTCTGCAGAAAGAAAAAGCATCTATGCCGATTTACGCGATCTGGAAAAGATGGGATATGAAGTTGTCGGTGAAAAAGTTGGTTCATCTTATGAATACCGGCTGCTGACCAGAGACTTTGAACTGGCGGAATTAAAGCTTTTGGTGGATTTGATTCAAACATCTAAATTTGTGACAGCCAAAAAATCCAATGAACTGATTAAAAAACTGGAGACGCTTTGCAGTGACTATGATGCAAAAACGTTACAGCGACAGGTATATGTCCAGGATCGTGTAAAATCCGATAATGAAAGCATATATTATTCGGTGGATGCCATTCAGTCGGCAATTGCCAATGATTGTATGATTCAATTTCATTATTTCCAGTGGGATGTCAAAAAAGAAAAACAACTTCGGCAGAATGGTGAATATTATGAAGTATCACCATGGATGCTTTCATTTAATGATGGAAACTATTATTTAATCGCTTTTGATGGAAAAAATAAAAAAATTAAGCATTATAGGGTTGACAAAATGCTTAATATTATTATGCTAAATAAGGGGCGAGAAGGAAAAGAATTATTTGAACAGGAAAACATTGCTACGTATTCCAATAAAAGTTTTGGAATGTTTGGCGGAGAAGTAGAAAAGGTAAAGATCTTATTTCCCAATGATCTGGCAGGTGTATTTATTGACCGTTTTGGCAAGGATATCATGATTGTGCCGAAGGGAAAGGATTATTCAACCGTTTCGGTATCCGTTGCAGTCAGCAGACAGTTTTTCGGTTGGATAATCGGTTTGGGGAAAGAGGTTAAAATACTTGCTCCCCAACATGTTGTTGAGAATATGAGACAAGTTTTAGCCGATGCTTTGGAGGATTAATCCAAAGCATCGTTTTCTGTTATTGTAACTGAGATGATAAAAATGTTTTGTTTTATCGCTTTGTTAATACTTATGAGGAGAATTTGAGAAAATGGGAAAAGAAAAGTTAAAGCCGAAATTGTTTAGTGTCATGAAGACCTACACAAAAGAACAATTTATCAAGGATGTTGTTGCCGGAATCATTGTGGCAATTATTGCATTGCCATTGTCCATTGCCTTAGCACTTGCTTCCGGTGTTTCACCTGAGCAGGGAATTTATACGGCAATTATAGCGGGATTTTTAATTTCATTTTTTGGTGGAAGCCGTGTCCAGATTGCAGGTCCGACAGCGGCATTTGCCACGATTGTTGCCGGTATTGTTGCCAAAAACGGTATGGATGGTCTGATTGTTGCAACCTTAATTGCAGGGGCATTGTTGATTATTATGGGTTTATGCAGACTGGGTAGTCTGATCAAGTTTATTCCCTATACAATCACAACCGGTTTTACTGCCGGTATTGCGGTTACGATTGTCATCGGACAGTTAAAGGATTTTATGGGACTGACCTATGCAGAAGGTACAGTCACCATTGAAACAATGGAAAAGATTAAGGCTGTTGCAGAATTTATTTCGACAATCAACTGGATGGCTGTTTTGGTTGGAGTTGTAAGTCTGGCTATTTTAATTATCTGGCCTTTTATCAGTAAAAAGATACCGGGCTCCCTGATTGCCGTAATTGGTGGGATTCTCATGGTAAAACTGCTCAATCTGTCGGTTAATACCATTGGCGATTTATATACCATCAATTCGTCTCTGCCGTCATTTCATCTTCCACATATTACTTTGGGTGTAATTCGGGCGGAATTTACAGACGGTCTTACGATTGCGATTTTGGCTGCTATCGAATCGTTACTTT
This sequence comes from uncultured Lachnospiraceae bacterium, assembly GCA_945919795.1. Classification (GTDB taxonomy): domain Bacteria; phylum Bacillota; class Clostridia; order Lachnospirales; family Lachnospiraceae; genus UBA2882. The sequence continues at coordinate 206,419 of CAMEJJ010000002.1, read as the reverse complement.
CCTGTGTGGTAGCAGACAGTATGATTAATTCCAGACATCGTTCCAATATGGAGTTAGTTGCACAAGGGATTGGTAATGTCGGCTCTGCTTTATTTGGTGGAATTCCGGCGACCGGTGCCATTGCCAGAACGGCAGCTAATATTAAAAACGGTGGTAGAACTCCCATTGCGGGTATGGTTCATTCCATTACACTGGTTCTTGTTTTGATTGTGTTGATGCCTTATGCAGCATTGATTCCCATGCCGACCATTGCCGCAATCCTTTTTATGGTTGCTTATAATATGTGTGGTTGGCGTACCTTTGTCCATCTTTGTAAAACATCACCAAAAAGCGATATTTTTGTTCTGGTCATGACGTTTGGATTAACGGTTGTATTTGACTTGGTTATGGCAATTGAATTTGGTATGCTTGCAGCCTGCGTTTTATTTATGAAACGCATGAGCGATGAAGCAGAAGTGCGTGGATGGAAATACTTTGACGATGATAATGATCCCGATGCCATCGATTTAAGAAGTGTGCCGCAACAGGTTCGTGTCTATGAAATCAGCGGACCGATGTTTTTCGGTGCAGCCGACCGTATTACGGAAATTACGCTGAAGGATTTTACCAAAGTACTGGTAATTCGTATGCGTGGTGTTCCGGCTTTGGATGCAACTGCAATGCATTCTCTGGAGAATTTGCTTGAAAAGTGTAAGAAAAGTGATGTGGAACTGGTCTTTTCCCATGTCAACGAACAACCGTACCATACGATGGAAAAAGATGGCTTTATCGAAAAAGTTGGTGCAGACCATTTCTGTGCACATATCGATGATGCACTGGCATTTGCAACCGAATTGATACAGAAATAAAATGGTAGTCGCCCCAACAGTAATATATATCTTTGCCGCTTCATACTTCGGTTTCCGGTATTTCTAAGCGGCATGCTCACAAAAATCTATTAAATGCCCGGTTCCAAAACTCAGACTTCGTCTTCAGACAGTTGAAACCGGGCATTATTTTTGTTCGCTTATGCCGCTAAGAAATACCAGGAAACCTCGCAAAATTCAGCGGGCAAAGATATATATTACTGTTGGGGCGACTACAATCCCAATTTTTTAATACATAAAGTTTTTTCCGCTGATACCGGAACCATCATCCGGGATGTCGGAAAGTGTTTCTTGTAATTTTTGTTCGGTCAGAACCATCGCTTCATTGGCCAGATCCATGTATCTTATGAAAACATCTTCAGGTGCCTGATTGTTTTCTTTGGCAATGTCTTTAAGGACCGGCATTAAGCGTTCGAGTTGGACACTGATTTGGGTTTTCTGTGGATCAATATCTTTACATACATCATTTGCATAAGAAGTTATGCGGTCTAAAAATTCTTTATCTTGTTCTGTCATTTTATTTCACTCCTTTAATTCTATATACTAGCACTCCTTTAGGGTCGTGTCAAAAATCCATAAAGTTTATTTTACTTCACATTTGTATTTACCTTTGTTATAATTTATTAGTAAAGAAGCCCGATTAGGGCGGATTTCGAATATTTTTAGGATTGCGAGTACACAAAGTACGTAGCAACCCGTTAGTATCATAATAAAAAATATTTTTGTATCATATCAGCAAATGATACTGCATAATATAGTTATGCTTTGAATACTTATTTTACGGAGGAAAATATGGCAGAAATCAGACCATTTAAAGCAATTCGCCCTGCAATCGGATATGAGGCAAAGATTGCATCTTTACCCTATGATGTATACAGTCGGAAAGAGGCGAAAGAAGTTGTAAAGGGCCGTCCGGATTTGTTTTTAAATATTGACCGTGCAGAAACACAATTTGAGGATGATGTGGATATGTATTCCGATTGTGTTTATCAGAAAGCAAATGAGTTGCTACATGCGATGATTGACGACGGACGTTTTATAAAAGAGGACAAATCCTGTTATTATATCTATCAGTTGACGATGGATGGAAGAGCACAGACCGGACTGGTGGGATGCTGTCAGGTTGAGGATTATGTGAATCAGACCATTAAGCGTCATGAAAATACCAGAGCCGATAAAGAACTGGATCGAATCAGACATGTTGAGACAACCAACGCACAGACGGGACCGATTTTTTTGGCATATCGGAAAGATGAACGGTTACAACAACTGATTTCCAAAAATATGATGAAGACACCAATTTATGATTTTATTTCAGAAGATCAGGTGGGGCATAAAGTCTGGATTATTGATGATAGCGAAGATATCAGAGAAATTATGAGCTGTTTTGAAAAAATGGATTCCATTTATATTGCTGATGGGCATCACAGATGTGCGTCTGCTGTCAAGGTATCACTTAAGCGTAAAGAGCAGTATCCGGATGATAATCCGGCAGAGGCTTATCACTATTTTCTTTCTGTTTTGTTTCCGGATGAAGAATTAAAGATTCTGGATTATAACCGTGTTTTAAAAGAATGGAATGGTTATACAAAAGAAACACTTTTGCAAGCGCTTGAACAGGATTTCGATATTGTGAAAGCGGATTGTAGTCCTTATGCACCACAAATAAAAGGGACGTTTGGTTTGTATTTGGACCACACCTGGTATCAGATGACGGCAAAGGCACATGTCTTGAGTGAGGATGTGGTAGAAGGACTTGATGTTTCCATCCTTCAGACTTATGTTTTAGATAGAATTTTTGATATTCAGGACCCTAAGACCGATAAGCGGATTGAATTTGTCGGTGGAATTCGTGGATTAAAGGAATTGGAAAACAGAGTGGATGATGGAGCAGCGTGTGCTTTTTCCATGTATCCGACTTCCATTGCCGAACTGTTTGCCGTAGCGGATGAGCATCGTCTGATGCCGCCCAAATCAACATGGTTTGAACCGAAGCTTAGAAGCGGATTATTTATACATGACATAACAAGAGGAGAAAAGCAATATGACGAATAAATTATACAAATTAATGGATTGGGCAGCGATTGAAGGAATTGTTTATTCTGAAGAAGATCAGCCGCAAAATATCCTTGGGGTTCATCCTGTTACAGGCGGCAATCTGGTACAGATGTTTTATCCGGAGGCTGTAGAAGCTACTTTACATACCAAAAACAAAGAATATGCGATGGAAATGGCGGATGATGCCGGATTTTTTGCTGTTCTGATTCCGAAAACAGTATCTTTGGAGAAATATAGTTTTTCCGTAAAAATGGAAGATGGATCAACGGATACGTTTTATGATTCTTATGCATATGAACCGGTTATTTCCAAAAAGGATACGGAAAAATTTAATGCAGGAATTCATTACGAAATATACCATCTGTTAGGTGCTCATCCTTATGTCATTGATGGAGTGCATGGCGTCTTATTTGCCGTGTGGGCACCCAATGCCATGCGTGTCAGTGTGGTAGGTGATTTTAACCACTGGGATGGACGTATTCATCAGATGCGCCGCTTATGGGATTCCGGTATTTTTGAATTGTTTATTCCGAAAGCAAATATCGGAGATAATTACAAGTTTGAAATCAAGGCAAAAGGCGGTTTGACCTTTTTAAAAGCTGATCCATATGCTGTTTTAAGTCAGAAACGCCCGGACAACGCATCGGTTGTCTATGATTTAACAGGTTTTTCATGGACGGATGACGAATGGATTTCTAATCGTAAAAAGTCCGATATTCATAAAAAACCGATGAGTATTTTAGAAATTCATCTTGGTTCTTTTGCAAAGCCGGATGACGGAAGAGATTTTTATAATTATCGTGAACTGGCTGAAAAAGTTGCCGAATATGCAAAAGAAACCGGTTATACCCATGTGGAACTGATGCCGGTTATGGAGCATCCGTTTGATGGCTCCTGGGGATATCAGGTAATCGGCTATTATGCACCGACTTCCCGTTATGGAAAACCGGAGGATTTCCAGTATTTTGTGAATTATCTTCACAAAGAAGGCATTGGTGTGATTTTAGACTGGGTTCCGGCTCATTTCCCGCGTGATACACACGGTCTTTGCGGTTTTGACGGAACACATCTGTATGAACCGACAGACAGAAGAAGAGCAGAGCACCCACACTGGGGAACTTTAATTTTCGATTACGGCAGACCGGAAGTAAAAAACTATCTGATTGCCAATGCTTTATATTGGATTAAAGAGTATCATGCAGACGGAATTCGTATGGATGCAGTCGCTTCCATGTTGTATCTGGATTACGGAAGAAATGATGGTGACTGGATTCCGAATATGTATGGTGGAAAAGAAAATTTAGAGGCCGTTGAGTTTCTGAAACATTTAAACAGTGTTGTCAAGAAAGAGGATCCTTCTGTTTTGATGATTGCGGAAGAATCAACCGCATGGCCGAATGTAACGGGAGATGTCAAGTCAGAGAGCCTTGGTTTTGATTATAAATGGAACATGGGATGGATGAATGATTTCCTGGATTATATCAAGTGTGATCCCCTGTTTCGTGCAGGCCGTCATGGGGAGCTGACATTTAGCATGATTTATGCATATAGTGAAAGATTTATTCTTTCCCTTTCTCATGATGAAGTTGTGCATGGAAAGGCATCTCTGATTGGTAAAATGCCCGGCGATATTCCGGAAAAATTTGCCAATTTACGAGCATCTTATGGATATATGATGATGCATCCCGGTAAAAAGCTGTTGTTTATGGGGCAGGATCTGGCTGAGTTTGACGAATGGAATGAAGAACGAAGCGTAGAATGGGATCTATTAAAATATGATGACCATAAAAATATGCACCATTATGTGACTGCATTAAACGACTTTTATAAAACACACCCGGCTTTGTATGAACTCGATGAATCATCTGACGGATTTGAATGGATTAACAATATATCCGGTAATGAAAATACACTAGTCTTTTTAAGAAAAACCAAAAATGTGAAGGATATGCTGGTTATTGTCTGCAATTTCTCAGGCGTAGACCGGAAAGATTATAAAATTGGTGTTCCTTATCCCGGTAAATACAAAGAAATCTTTAATTCGGAGTTGAAAAAATACGGTGGAAACGGTTATACCAATGCAAAAGCCATAAGCAGTGATCTGGATGAATGTGATGAAAGAGAAGAATCCATTAAGATTATTTCACCTGCTTTTAGTGTTGTGGCATTCTCCTATATACCGTTTACGGAAAAAGAAAAAATGGCAATTGAAGAAAAACGTGCCATTGCAAAGCAAAAACGCGAAGAATCCCTTAAACTTCAGGAACTGATTGCACAGGAGGATGAAGTAAAAGAGGCTGCGATTGCCGCAAGAGCTGTTGCACAGGAAGCAGAACTCATTGCAAAGGATGCTTTGAAAAAATCCATGGATGCGGCACAGAAAGCACAGGATTTGGAAAAGAGAGCAAAAGATTTGGAGAATAAGCGTAAAAAGTTTGAGGAGGAAATGATTTAATATGTTTCCGACAATTAGCGTTTCGATTGATGATCTGACAACCACAAATTTTGAAGAGCTGACACCGGAAGATGTAGAAGAGAAAGTCAATATTTTCAAAGCTTATATGGAGCAACTCCCTCAGAAAGCATTAAATCTGGGGGTGCGCATCCTTCTTGCTTTACTGTTTTTGGCAATCGGTATGTGGATTATCAAAATGATCCGCAAGATTGTAAAGCATTCCATGACAAAAGCAAAAGTTGACACGGGTGTGATTCAGTTTACCGATTCCTTTATCAAGGTATGTTTATATGTTATTTTACTGTTTATGATTGCCGGCAGTTTCGGACTGGATGCCGCAAGCGTTGTTGCTGTTGTCGGCTCTGCGGGAGTGGCAATCGGTCTGGCACTTCAGGGAAGTCTCTCAAATTTTGCGGGCGGTATTTTAATTCTGATTTTAAAACCATTCCGTGTGGGCGATTATATTAAAGAAGATTCCAAAGGAAATGAAGGTAATGTCACCGAAATTCAGATGTTTTATACAAAGCTTTTGACGGTTGACGGACGTACAGTTGTATTGCCAAACGGTACGCTTGCAAATACCAGTCTGGTCAACTATACGACGGCACAATTCCGCAGACTGGATGTTACAGTTGGTATTTCCTATGATGCGGATATTAAGATCGCAAGAAAAGCATTATATGATTATGTTTATGCAAATGAACTGGTTATCAAAGACCGGGATATTATTATTTCAGTCGATGAGTTGGCAGAAAGCTCTATCAATTTATCTGTGAAATGTTATGTCAAAACCGATGATTATTGGACGTTGCGGGCTCAGATTTTGGAAGGAATCAAAGGTGCACTGGATGAAGCCGGAGTCTTGATCCCTTTTCCGCAGTTGGATTTACACATTGTTTCCAATGAAAAATCATAAAGCGGTTGCATTCTTTAAAATCTTTGTATATAATGGACTTTGGTCTGAATATTATATATTTTGATTGCTTCCTTAGCACAGTCGGTAGTGCGTCTCACTCGTAATGAGAAGGTCGTCGGTTCGAGTCCGATAGGGAGCTTTTTAAAACACATTTGCTTTGTCCGGTAAGTGTGTTTTTTTATTGAAGTAACAAATTAATCAGTTTGTAACGTTGTATTTTATATTAAAATTTGTTAAAATATATGGTAAATAGGGTTAGGCTTTAAAAGCCTTTTGTTCTTAGGGACTATGTAAAAAAGTATATGTTATGGGGGAAATAACATGAAAAAAATAACTTCTATTACAGGCAAGGTTGTTGCCTTGGTTTCTGTTTCCATGATTGTTGTTGTTTGTATTGTGATGAGTATTATTATTCCAAAAGCAAAAAACAATATATCTACTGTAACAGAAAACTACATGATTGATCTTGCTACTATTGCAGGAGAGCAGCTTGATACCATTAGAGCGGAAAAGGGAAACGACGTTGCATTTAATATGGTGACACTCTCAAGGGTTGTCAGAAATATTGCAGTAAAGGATATTCCTTCAAGTTATACATACGTGGTTTCCGGAGAGGGCATTATGTTGTATCATCCGACTGCCGATGAAATTGGAAAACCGGTTGAAAATGATGCAGTCAAGCATTTGGTTTCAGAGATTGAAAGTGGTAATGTTCCGGAACCTTCATTGATTAAATATAAATTTAAAGGAGTTGCAAAATACGCTTCTTATTATATCAATCCTTCTGCATCCTTTATTGTTGTAGTGACGGCAGATGAAAGTGATATTTTTAGTGGCGTACGAAATTTGACGATTGCAGGTGGTGTTGTAGCCTTTTTTGTATTGTTGTTTTACATAGGTGTAACAGCAATTATTGCTATTAAAATTGTTAAACCGATTACGATATTAAATCTCGAAATTAAGAAACTGGCCGATCTTGATTTTACGAGAAATCCGGATTTAGACAAGCTTTCAGCCAGAAAAGATGAAAGCGGTGAAATCAGTGCTTCTGTGATTGCATTGGAAGATAAACTGAATGATGTCATGATTGAAATTAAAAATCTGGCAGATCAGGTTTATAATGCATCGGATAATATGACGCAGAGTGTTGTGGATAGTATTGAGACCGTAGGACAGGTTGAACATGCGACCAATGAGATTGCAACTGGTGCAGGCAATCAGGCAGAAGAAACACAGCTTGCAACAGAAAATGTCATTACAATGGGTAACATGATTGTTGATACGACCAACGAAGTTGATGTATTAAGGACCAATTCTCGTGAAATGAATGCTGCAGGTGATGAGGCTACCAAGATTCTGTCACAGTTAAGTGCTATCAATGATAAAACAAGATCTGCTGTGGAACTCGTATCAGAACAGACCAATGTTACCAATGAATGTGTTTCTGAAATTCAGGCTGCGGTAGAAATGATTACAGAAATAGCAAGTGAGACGAATCTCTTGTCGTTAAATGCTTCCATTGAAGCTGCCAGAGCCGGTGAAGCCGGAAGAGGTTTTGCGGTTGTTGCGGCAGAAATACAAAAGCTTGCCGAGCAGTCCAATATTTCTGCAAAACAGATTGCTGAAATAATCTCCAAGATTACACAGGAGTCAGAAAAATCAGTGGCTGTTATGGAAGAGATTAAAAATGTTATTGTACAGCAAAACCAGGATGTTTTGGCAACGCAGGATGCTTTCCAAAAGGTAAAAAGTGGAATTGCATCATCCCTTCAGGGAATTGAGAATATTACCGACCGGACAATGCAGCTTGATTCTGCTAGAGTAAAGGTTGTTGATATTGTTTCCGATTTATCTGCCATTGCCGAAGAAAATGCTGCAAGTACAGAGGAAACTCTTGCCTGTGCGACTGAGGCAAATGCAATCATACGTAAGATTGGTAAAGATGCGCAGGGTGTTAATTCCGTTGCCATTGATTTGAAAAAGAATATTGATCGGATTAAATTGTAGATTTTATAGTTTTTCGATTATAAATATTATAAATAGCTATATGGAATATTGTTCTGTATAGCTATTTTTGGTTTTAGAAACTATTGAAAAGAGGACCCCTCGCCTATCTAGCAAAGGACCCTCTTCATAATATAATACAGCAATTTAAATGTGATAACAATAATAGAGCAACAAAATCATCTTATTCCTCCATCATAAATGGTATATGTTTTTCCAAAATCTGAATCAAAAAATAAAGGCCGTAGGCAATAAAACATAATAAGATAATGGCTGAAATCACCATATCAAGCTTAAATACTTGTGTGCCGTAGATAATCAAATAGCCCAGTCCTTTTCTGGCAGCAAGGAATTCGCCGATAATGACACCTACAAGGGAAAGGCCTATATTGACTTTCATCAAGTTAATCAGAGTCGGGACAGAGTAGGGAAGCACGATTTTTTTATAGACATCAAGGCGGTTGCCACCCAGTGTTATAATTAGTTTTTCTCGTTCCTCGTCTGTCTGCTTAAACTGTGTAAACAGATTGATAACAGAACCAAATACGGCGACAGATATTCCGGCAATGACAATCGTTTTAGTTCCGGTTCCGAGCCATACAATGATGAGCGGTGCCAACGCTGATTTCGGAAGGCTGTTTAAAATGACTAATGATGGTTCGAAAATATCAGCTAATGGTTTTGAAAACCATAAAATCGATGCAATAAAGATCGAAAAAAACATAACCAGAAAGAAGCTTAAGATGGTTTCAAACAAGGTGCATCCGATATGCGTAAATAATTCTCCGGTTGTGATGGCTTTATAGTACCATTTGCCAATCCCCATAGGAGAACTAAAGAAAAATTCATCAATTAAGTCCAGTCTTGCCGCAATTTCCCAAATAGAGAGAAATAGAATTAGAACCAGACCACGTGTCAGTTTTATTGTTTTCCGGTACTTGGAAAGCTTCTTTAAATATACTTCATGTGCATTTGTCATGGGTATTCATCTCCTTCCAAAGTATTTGAAAATAGTCTCCAAATTCTTTTTGCTCCCTGACATAGAGAGAGCCATTTTCTTTTCCCGGAATTGAAATATTAACAATATCAATTACACTTGCCGGACGTTTGGATAAAATAATGATTTTGTCAGATAAACTGATTGCTTCCGATAAATCATGTGTAACCAATACGGCAGTTTTATTTTCTTTTCGAATAATACTTCCGATATCGTCAGCGACTAATAGCCTGGTCTGATAATCCAAAGCACTAAATGGCTCATCCAATAACAGAACATCCGGATTGAGTGCCAGTGTGCGGATTAATGCCGCTCTTTGACGCATTCCGCCGGATAACTGGGATGGAAATTTATTCCTGAAATTTATTAATCCATATTTATTTAATAAGTTTTCAATATATTTACAAACTTCACCGGTTAATTGATGGTGAATGGATGGACCAAGGCAGACATTTTTCCAAAGAGTCAGATATGGTAATAACAAATCCTGTTGAAACATATAGCCGAATTTGACAGAGGAATTCATTTGCAAATCTCCGCTTTCTTTTTCCTGCAGACCGGCTAAAATGGATAAAATTGTAGATTTCCCGCAACCGCTGGGACCAACAATGGAGACAAATTCACCTTTCTTTACGGTAAAAGAGATATCGGAAAGCGCTTTGATTTCTCCATCCTGTCTGTGATAGGAAAAGGAAATGTTTTTTAATTGAATCATGGTATCCATATTTCATTTCCTCTTTTTTTATTAATGTATGGAAATATAAAGGCTTTGTTCATATCATCTTGAAAAAACAAGGCTTGTATGATATTATCAAATTTAGTTTTAACATAGAATCGGAGGAACGACATGGCACAGCTTTGGGGCGGACGATTTACAAAGGATACAGACGAACTGGTATATCGGTTCAATGCGTCAATTTCCTTTGATCAGAAATTTTTCAGTCAGGATATTGAAGGAAGTATTGCACATGTAGTTATGCTGCAAAAACAAGGCATTTTGACTAAGGATGAGAAAGATGCCATTGTAAAAGGTCTTACCGGGATTCGGGACGACGTAGAAAGCGGCAAACTTGCGATTACAGACAAATATGAAGATATTCATTCCTTTGTAGAGGCAAATTTGATTGACCGGATCGGTGATGTTGGTAAAAAGCTTCATACCGGCAGGAGTCGCAATGACCAGGTTGCTTTGGATATGAAACTGTATATCCGGTCAGAGCTTATAAATATTGATGATATTTTAAAGGAATTATTGTATTCTCTTTTGAAAATCATGGAAGAAAACACGGAAACCTATATGCCCGGATTTACGCATTTGCAAAAAGCTCAGCCGGTGACACTGGCACATCATTTTGGAGCTTATTTTGAAATGTTTAAAAGAGACAGACTGCGTTTAAGGGACATCTACCATCGCATGAATTATTGTCCTCTGGGCTCCGGTGCGTTAGCAGGAACTACCTATCCGTTAGACAGAGTATATACAGCTTCTTTGCTCGGATTTGAGGGTCCGACGTTAAACAGTATGGATTCAGTAGCAGACAGGGATTACGTTGTGGAATTTTTAAGTGCACTATCTACGATAATGATGCATTTGAGCCGTTTTTGTGAGGAAATTATCATCTGGAATTCCAATGAATATCAGTTTGTGGAGATTGATGATGCATATTCAACCGGAAGCAGTATTATGCCACAAAAGAAAAATCCGGATATTGCAGAATTAGTCAGGGGAAAGACCGGCCGTGTTTACGGGGCTTTGATTTCCATGCTGACAACATTGAAGGGAATTCCGCTTGCATACAACAAAGACATGCAGGAGGATAAGGAGCTTACTTTTGATGCGATTGATACGGTAAAAGGTTGCTTAAGTCTTTTTAACGGCATGATTACTACCATGAAATTCCGAAAAGATGTCATGGAAAAGAGTGCTATGAACGGTTTCACAAATGCAACTGATGCCGCTGATTATTTGGTTAATCACGGAGTTCCGTTCCGTGATGCACATAGCATTATCGGTAAGCTGGTGCTTACCTGTATTGAAAAAAACAAAGCGATACTGGATCTTACCATGGAAGAGTTTAAAGAAATCAGTGAAGTATTTGAACCGGATATCTATGATGCGGTCAGCTTAAAAACCTGTGTGGAAAAACGTCTGACTGTCGGAGCACCGGGTAAAGCTGCCATGGATCAGGTCATCGCCATGGAAAAGGAATATCTGGAAAGTGACTGGAAAGACAGCGGACGGATATACTAAAGATTTTGTTATTATTTACAATTGCACATTTCTAAAACAGTAGCATAGATATCCATGATTATTTGAATCTACTGTAAAAGTATTTTGCAATTGTCCAAAATATAATTATATGATACGAGGAGATTAGAAAAAATGAGTGAAAAATTAAAAGTCGGTATTTTAGGTGGAACCGGTATGGTTGGTCAGAGATTTATTTCTCTGTTGGAAAATCATCCATGGTTTGAGGTAACAACAATTGCGGCAAGTCCGAGAAGTGCCGGAAAGACATATGAAGAGGCAGTTGGTGACAGATGGAAAATGACAACACCTATGCCGGAAGCTGTGAAAAAGCTGATTGTTAAAAATGTAAACGAGGTTGAGGCAGTTGCTGCTGAGGTTGATTTTGTTTTTTCTGCCGTTGACATGACGAAAGAAGAAATTAGAGCAATCGAAGATGCTTATGCAAAGACTGAAACACCTGTTGTTTCCAATAACTCTGCACACAGATGGACACCGGATGTTCCTATGATTATTCCGGAAATCAACCCTGATCACACGGATGTTATTGAAGCACAAAAGAAACGTCTTGGAACAACCAAAGGTTTTGTTGCCGTAAAACCCAATTGCTCCATCCAGAGTTATGCACCTGTATTATATGCATGGAGAGAGTTTGAGCCTTATGAAGTAATTGCAACAACTTATCAGGCAATTTCCGGTGCCGGCAAGACCTTTAAAGACTGGCCGGAAATGGTTGAAAATATCATTCCTTACATCGGCGGTGAGGAAGAAAAGAGTGAAAAAGAGCCGTTAAGAATTTATGGTAAGGTTGAAAATGGTGAAATTGTACCGGCAACTGAGCCTAAGATTTCCTGCCAGTGTATTCGTGTCCCTGTATTAAACGGACATACTGCTGCAGTATTTGTAAAATTCAGAAAGAAACCGACCAAGGAACAGTTGATTGAAAAGTTAGTAACTTTCAGCGGTCTTCCTCAGGAGTTGGAGCTGCCTTCTGCACCGAAGCAGTTCATCCGCTATATGGAAGAAGATAACAGACCGCAGGTTCAGGCTGATGTAGACTATGAAAAAGGTATGGGAATCTCAATCGGACGTTTACGTGAAGATACCATTTATGATTACAAGTTTGTAGGCCTTTCCCATAATACAGTAAGAGGAGCTGCAGGCGGTGCCGTACTTTGTGCGGAATTATTAAAAGCAAAAGGTTTTATTAATAAAAAGTAGAATTCTTAAATTGATTTAATCAGAAAAGCATTTCGGGGGTATATTTTATGAACGATTTACAGTTTCAATTGGACATGGCTCAGTCTGTTATCCAACATTTAGACAGCAAAGAGAAAATGTATCAATTGGTTTGTTCTACCTCCAGAAATGCTTTTATTTATGTTGATTTTTTAAAGAAAAGTCTTAGTGTTTTAGGCAACTGGTCAAGTTTTTTTGATTTTACTATTTCAAATGAAAGCGAACTGATTAAAATCATCGAGACAGTGGAAGATGGTTATAAAAATGACTTACAAAAGCTTTTGTTTTTTGAAAGAACTCATAAAGAGAATGATTCCTTAGAGTGCAAGCTGGAAGGAAAAGATAAGTGGCTGGAATTTGAATGTACCATTATTTATCAGGATGGAAGTCCGATAGAAAAGGTTGTTCGTATCAGGGATATTTCGAAATCGAAAAAACAGAATGAAGAATTACAGTATATGGCCTATTATGATACATTGACCGGCTTATTTAACCGCAATTATTTTGTGCGCGTATTAAGTGAATGGATCCGTAATGCGGAAAGTGATAATGAATCCATTGCCGTTATGTGTCTGGATTTTGATGATTTTAAAAAGATTAATGATGGCTTAGGGCTGGTAGCCGGAGATGAACTGGTACAGTCTTTTGGTCTATTCATAAGAGATATGCTGGATGACAGAATGATTGCGGCACATGTCAATGATGATACCTTTTATATGGCCATTAAAAATCCGATTGGTAATCATAGTGTGGATTATATTTTTACACAGGTTTTAAAGAGACTGGAAAAGCCTTTCCGCCTGCTTGGTGGACATGAAATATATATCACTTTGTGTGCGGGTGTTGCAGAGTATCCGGAAACGGCAACAAACAGTCTGGAATTGATTAATTGTGCAGAAGTTGTCATGTTTCGTGCCAAAGAACTTGGAACGAACCAGTTAAAATATTTCGAGGCTCCGATTTATAAAGATTTCCTGGATAATGTGAATTTGGAAAACAGACTAAAAGAAGCGATTTCCATGAATCGGTTTGTTTTATATTATCAGCCTCAATATGATTCCAAATCCGGAGATTTGCGCGGCGTGGAAGCCTTGATTCGTTGGAAGGATGAAAACGGGAAGATGATTAGTCCCGGCTGTTTTATCCCACTGGCAGAAAAAAGCGGATTGATTATTCCAATCGGAAGCTGGGTTTTGGAAGAAGGAATCAAAAAATATGCAGAATGGCGGAAAAAGTATGATTGCAATATGGTATTATCCTTAAATATTTCCGCGCTACAGTACAAACGTCCGGATTTTGTAAATAATTTATTTGATTTATTGGAAAAGTTTCAGGTTAATCCCAAGGATATTGAGTTGGAAATCACAGAAAGTGTTTTGATTGATGATTTTGATCAGGTGGTAGAAAAACTGCATGTGATTAAAGATTATGGAATCAAAATTTCATTAGATGATTTTGGAACCGGTTTTTCATCCCTTTCTTATTTGAAGGGCTTGCCAATTGATACCTTAAAAATTGATAAATCCTTTATCGATACGGTTATCGATGATGAAAGTACACAGGTCATTACAGAATCGATTGTTTCCATGGTAAAAAAACTTGGTTATGAAACAGTTGCCGAAGGTGTGGAAACCAAAGAACAATTTGAATATCTGAAAAAAATTGAATGCGATAATATTCAGGGATTTCTACTGGGTAAACCTATGCCGGAAGATGAACTGGTTATGTTGATGGAACATAATGGATAGTACAGATGATTAAGAGGTATTTATGTTAGTTGGTCGTAATCGGGAATATACATACTTTGAAGACTATATGAACCGTGATGGCAGTCAGATGGTGGTGTTTTACGGACAGAAATTCATGGGTAAAACATCGTTTTTGCTGGATTTTTGCAAAAATCGAACCTATTCTTATTTTCTTGTGAAACCGATTGTAAAAGAATGGATGCTGGAAGGGTTTATTCAGGAAATTGACAAACTCAAGAATAAAGCTTCAGAAACAAAAAAGATTTTGATTGTTGATGAATTTCAGGAATTTGCAAAATGTGATGAGTTTATGCCGGTTTTATTACAATTGCTGAAAGACGAAAAGGTTTTAATTGTTTTAGTATCATCAGAAGTTAATTGGGTGGAAACATCCATGGTTAAGGCCTTTGGTCGTAGTGTCGCATCCATCAGTGGATTTTATAAAATAAAGCCATTGTCATTTCAGAATATATGTCAGATCTATCAAAACTATAATCGTGCAAATTTATTTATTATGTATGCCATATTTGGTGGTGTTCCGGGATTGTGGAATTACTTTGATCCCGAGCTGTCGGTGGAAGAAAATATGATTGAAAATATTCTATCTTCCAAATCATATTTGCGTCAGGTCGGCTATTCTTATTGTATGACCGGTTTGCGTGAAAGTGGTGTATATGATACAATTTTATTGTGTATGGCGAATGGCAATACGAAGTTAAATGATTTGTTTCGTATTACCGGATTTTCCCGTGCGAAAATCAGTGTTTATCTGAAGACCTTAATGGAGCAGGAACAGATTAATAAGATTTATTCCATTGACTGTGTTGGTCATGACAACAGTCAGAAGGGGATTTATGATATTTCCTGTCATTTTACTGCATTTTGGTTTAAATTCATTTATTACAATGAAGATTACCTTTTACAGATGGATGGAAAGTCTTTTTATGATAAAATCATAAAAGATGAATTGTTGGCATATTGTGGTAAATATTTAAAAGAGATTGTTAAAGAATATTTTTATCTGCAGGGAATTTTAGATCCGGCGGATAAAACATCTTCGGATTGTTTTTTGGGGAAAAAGAATCAGATTCCGTTCGTGTGGAAAAAACATGCTGTTTATCATGTTGTATTATGTGATGAGCTGAAAATGATGATGACATATGAGGATTACGAACGTCTGATTCAGGCAGCCGATGAGGCAAAGATGAGAGAGAAAGAATATTATATTGTGTCTTTTCGAGACTTTGATGAAAAGCTTACGTTGGAGGCACGTATGAAAAAGAATATACACTTACTTTCTTTTGCAGATATTTTGGAGCAGTTTTAAAGAAAGGAAGTTTTATGGGTAAAAATCTATTTATTGCGGAAAAACCCAGTGTTGCAAAGGAATTTGCAAAAGCATTAAAAGAACCGATGCGTTCTACGAACGGCTATATGGAATCGGAGCATTGTATTGTGACATGGTGTGTCGGACATCTGGTTACCATGAGCTATCCTGATGCATACGATGAAAGTTTGAAACGGTGGACCATGGGAACACTGCCTTTTTTTCCACCGAATGATCAGTTTAAATATCATGTAATTGATAATGTAAAAGCTCAGTTTTCTATTGTCAGTGGCTTATTAAACAGAGAAGATGTTTCCTCTATCTATGTTTGTACCGACTCCGGACGCGAAGGAGAATATATTTATCGTCTGGTTGAACAGGAAGCCCATGTACAGGGGAAAACGCGAAAAAGAGTTTGGATTGATTCGCAGACGGAAGAAGAAATTTTAAGGGGTATCCGGGAAGCAAAAGATCTTTCGGAATATGATCATTTAAGTGATTCGGCATATTTACGGGCAAAAGAAGATTATTTAATGGGAATCAATTTTTCCCGCTTGCTTACTTTAAAATACGGAGATTTTGTAAAACATGCGTTGGCAATGGATAAAAATGCCGTGATTTCGGTCGGAAGAGTTATGACCTGTGTGCTTGGCATGGTTGTTGACAGGGAACGTGAAATCAGACACTTTGATAAGACACCGTTTTATCGTGTCGTAGCCACCTTAAATCTTTCCGAAAAGGAATTTGAAGGAGAGTGGAAGGCGGTTGAGGGTTCCGATTACTACAATTCTCCGCTTTTGTACAAGGAAAATGGGTTTAAAAAAGAAGAAAATGCCCGTGAGTTGATTGCAAAATGCAGTCCTTGTAATACTATGACCGTAAAGCGGATCGAAAAGAAAAAAGAAAAGAAAAATCCGCCTTTATTATATAATCTGGCTGAATTGCAGAATGATTGTTCCCGTTTATTTAAAATCAGTCCGGATGAGACCTTAAGGATTGCGCAGGAATTATATGAAAAGAAATTGACGACATATCCACGTACGGATGCGAGGGTTTTATCTACTGCCGTAGCCAAGGAAATATATAAAAATATCAAAGGGCTTACCAATTATGCACCTATGGCAGAGAAAGCTCTTTATGTACTGGATAAGAAGTCTTATGTGAATATTGCCAAAACAAAGTATGTTAATGACAAGATGATTACCGATCACTATGCCATTATCCCGACAGGACAGGGCTTGAATGTGTTATCCGGTCTTCATCCTACATCGGCTAAGGTATATGAGTTGATTTGTGGCAGATTTTTAAGTATCTTTTATCCACCGGCTGAATATGAGAAGATTTCTCTGACAATGCAATGTCTCAACGAATCCTTCTTTTCCAACTTTAAAGTACAGGTATCCAAAGGATATCTTGCAGTAACGGAGTATTCATTTTTAAAGAAAAAAGATGCTTCGGCTGAGAAGAGCGGACAGGATGGAAATGCGATATCAGATAAAGGTGATGATACGGATTCAAAAGAAAACAAGGAAACAAAAATTGAGCCGGAATTTTTTGCTCTGTTATCGGGAGTGAAAAAAGGCGATGAAATTCCGGTGACAAAATTTGAGATTAAGGAAGGCGAAACATCGCCTCCTAAGCGTTACAATTCCGGTTCGCTGATTTTGGCAATGGAAAATGCAGGTCAGCTGATTGAAGAAGAAGAACTTCGTGAACTGATAAAAGGAAGTGGAATCGGTACGTCAGCCACCAGAGCTGAGATTTTAAAAAAACTGGTTGCTATTGATTATTTAAATCTGAATAAAAAAACGCAGATTATTACGCCGACCTGTATGGGGGAACTGATTTATGAAGTGGTAAAATGTTCCATTAAATCCATGTTAGAACCTACTTTGACTGCCAGTTGGGAAAAAGGTCTGACCCAGGTTGCAAATGGTGAGATTTCATCTGAGGAGTATATGGATAAACTCAAAGGCTTCATAAACCGACGGACGGATTATGTGAAAAAATATGATAACAGGGCGTATCTAAATCAATGTACGCCTTATGTGAAAAGCTTTTATTCATCTACATCAGGCAAGGGTGGAAAAGCAAAAACCAATAAATGATATGATGCCGGATAGTAACCGGATCAGGGCGAATCTTGCAAGTTTTTAGATTGTGGGAGCAAAAGAGCGATACAATCCGTAGGTATCATAATATTATAAAAAATGAGAAGGAGAATAGGTTATGTTGGAAATGTTTAGTATCAAAAAATATTTTGACCTCAATAAAACACTGGCTGCACCTTTGTTTGATGGGGTTGACTATCCGTGGGAAGTGCTTCCGCGCTTAGAATCGTTTATTCAGGTGTTGGGACCAATGTTGCCGGCTGATGAATTTGAACAGGTATCAGAAAATGTCTGGATTGCCAGATCAGCAAAGGTTGCACCGACTGCAAGTATTACAGGACCCTGCATCATTGATTCTAATGCTGAAATCAGACATTGTGCTTTTATTAGGGGAAATGTAATTGTTGGCAAGGGAACCGTTGTTGGTAATTCCTGTGAAGTCAAAAACAGTCTCCTTTTTGATGAAGTAGAAGCACCACATTTTAATTATGTAGGAGACAGTATTTTAGGTTATAAGTCCCATCTTGGTGCCGGTGCAATTACTTCAAACATCAAAAATGATAAGCGAAACGTTGAGATTCATTTTCCTTTAGGTTCTTTGGAAACCGATATGAGAAAACTGGGTGCCATTATCGGAGATGGTGTACAGGTGGGATGCAATTGCGTATTGAATCCCGGTACAGTAATTGGTAAAAATACCAGAATTTATCCGTTAAATTCAATCCGTGGATGGGTTGACGAAAACTCTGTTTACAAGCATGAAAGTAAGATTACACAGTTAATTTAAAGGGTTGATTTTTCAGTATGATTATTGTTTTTTCTTGATTTTTTCATATTTTTTTCAAATTTTCCTACGGAAAAAACTATTGACGATGAACGTTAAGTGTTGTATATTTTTTTCGAAATATGATTTTGTCAGACTAGTTTTTTAACAAAGTAAAAATGGAGGAAAAGTTATGAAAAAATTGACAGCAATGCTTTTAGCAGGTGTTATGGCTGCTTCATTACTGGTTGGTTGTGGTTCTACAGAGACAACTTCTACAGAATCTACTGAAACAACAGAAGTAACTGAAACAGAAGAAACTGCAGAAGTAGAAGAGACAGCAGAAACAACAGAAACAACAGAAGGTACTACTTATACAGTTGGTATTTGTCAGTTGGTTCAGCATCCTGCTTTAGATGCAGCTACACAGGGATTTAAAGATGCATTAACAGAAGAATTCGGAGATGCAGTCGTATTTGATGAACAAAATGCACAGGGTGATTCCAATACCTGTTCTACTATCATCAACAGCTTTGTATCAAACAATGTTAATTTGATTTTAGCAAATGCAACTCCTGCATTACAGGCAGCTCAGGCCGGTACCGATACAATTCCTGTACTTGGTACTTCTGTAACTGATTATGCAACCGGTCTTGATTTATCAGACTTTGATGGAACAGTTGGCGGAAATATTTCCGGTACTTCAGATTTAGCACCCTTAGATGGTCAGGCTGATATGTTACATGAGCTTTGCCCGGATGCTAAAAACGTTGGATTATTATACTGCTCTGCAGAAGCTAACTCACAGTACCAGGTTGATACAATCAAAGGCTATCTGGAAGAAATGGGATATACATGTACTTATTATGCATTCTCTGATTCAAACGATTTAGCAACTGTAGTAACAACAGCAGCAAATGAATCAGACGTTATTTATGTTCCCACAGATAACACTGTTGCATCAAATACAGAAATCATCCAGAATATCTGTCTTCCTGCAGGTGTTCCCGTTGTTGCAGGCGAAGAAGGTATTTGCTCCGGATGCGGTATTGCAACATTATCCATTGATTACTATGATTTAGGATATGCAACAGGTAAGATGGGTATCAAAGTATTAAATGGTGAAGATATTGCTACTATGCCGATCGAATATGCTCCTAAGTTTACAAAAGAATACAATGTATCTAACTGTGAAACTTTAGGAATTACAGTTCCTTCTGACTACGTTGCAATTGAAACAGAAGAGTAATTTTATCAAACTGCATTGCAATTAAATAGGATTATTAAGTATAAAAGGGCATTCTATTTGGATGTCCTTTTATAATGCCGTTGCATCATCACTTGATTCTTCATTTTTTACTGTATATGCTCACTTCGTTTATATGATTACTACTCCATTATCATTTTTTGTACTGTGTCTGCATGTTCTTATGACTAATCATTCCAAATCTAATTTGTTTTTTGTTTTGGGCCTACAACTTCTTGCGACAAGTTATTCCAAATTGACACTGTTATGCGGCTTGGACCTACAACTTGTTCAGGCACGTCATACCAAATCGACATTGATATGAGATTTGGACCTATAACTTCTTGCGGCACGTCATACCAAATCAACTCTGTTATGCGAATTGGGCCTACAACTTGTTCAGCCACGCATTCCAAATCGACAACGTTATGCGGTTTGGGCCTACAACTTGTTCAGCCACGTCATTCCAAATCGACACTGTTATGCGGTTTGGGCCTACAACTTGTTCAGCCACGTCATTCCAAATCGACATCAGTTCACGATTTAGACTTACATAAAATTCATATTGGGACGATTTGCTGTGTCCTCAAAGTTATGAATGATAATAGTGAGCAATAATTACAAAATAAATCAAATATAACAAACAAAATAATCAAAAAAATTTACAAAAATAATTAAATAAAATTTGCAATATTAATCAGTGTAGAATAAATTGCAGCAAAACAAATCAATGCAAAATAAATCAGTGCATAATAACACAAACAAATTATATAAGTAAAATGAAATATATAAGCAAAATATATAAGCAAAATATATAAGCATTATAAAATTTAGTTTTACAAATATTAAAAACATGTTATGATAGTAAAGGTTGACTTTAAAGAGAAAATAGGAGGTTGCGATGAATATTTTGAATTTATTCGCGGCAATGCCGGGTGCAGTTGCCCAAGGATTGATTTGGGGTATCACTTCAATCGGAATTTATATTACATTTCGTATTTTGGATATTGCCGACTTATCGGTTGATGGTTCGCTATGTACGGGCGGTGCCGTATGTATCATGATGATGTTATCAGGACAGAATGTCTTTGTTTCTTTATTGGTTGCCACCCTTGCCGGTATGGCTGCCGGACTGGCGACAGGAATTTTTCATACATTTATGGGAATACCAGCAATTCTTGCCGGTATTCTGACACAGCTTGGTTTATATTCTGTGAACCTAAAAATCATGGGAAAATCTAATCAGGCAATCAATGTTGATAAATATGATTTATTGGTTTCACTTCGTTACATAAAAAATGTCGCATTTTATAAAAATACGATTTTTGTTGTTGCAATCATCATAGTTTTATTGATTGCCGCTTTATATTGGTTTTTTGGAACAGAGCTTGGTTGTGCATTAAGAGCAACAGGTTGTAATTCCAATATGTCCAGAGCACAGGGTATTAATACCAATATGTCAAAAGTCCTTGGACTTGTGATTTCTAACGGACTGGTTGCCTTATCCGGTGGATTGTTATCACAGTACCAGGGGTTTGCGGATATCAACATGGGACGTGGTGCAATTGTAATCGGTTTAGCTGCCGTTATTATCGGAGAGGCTATTTTTGGTAAGATATTCCGGAATTTTGCTTTGAAGTTATTAGGCGTAGCTTTTGGTTCTATTTTATACTATATCGTTCTTCAGGTTGTTATCTGGATGGGTATTGATACTGACTTGCTGAAACTGCTTTCTGCATTGGTAGTTGCCGTATTTTTGGCAATCCCTTATTGGAAAGGAAAGTATTTTACAAAACCTACCATCAAGAAAGGAGAAAATCAGAATGCTGGAAATTAGAAATGTTACAAAAGTATTTAATCCCGGTACTGTAAACGAAAAAGTTGCGTTAAATGATTTTTCCCTTACTCTTGAAGAAGGTGATTTCGTAACAGTTATCGGAGGAAACGGAGCAGGCAAATCCACCATGATGAATGCCATTGCCGGTGTCTGGCCTGTTGATGCCGGTCAGATATTAATTGATGGTGTGGATGTGACTAAGTTATCCGAACATAAAAGAGCAAAATATCTTGGACGTGTTTTTCAGGATCCAATGACAGGAACTGCCGCAACCATGGGAATTGATGAAAATCTGGCACTGGCAAAACGTCGCGGAAAGTTTCGGAGTTTAAAGGGCGGTACTTCTAAAAAAGAACGTGAAGAATACAAAGAGTTATTAAAAATATTAGGTCTTGGACTGGAAGATCGTCTGACATCTAAAGTCGGACTTTTGTCCGGTGGACAGAGACAGGCATTAACCCTTTTAATGGCTACACTTGTAAAACCAAAGCTTTTGTTATTGGATGAACATACTGCAGCCCTTGATCCGAAAACAGCTGCTAAAGTATTGGAAACAACAGAAGTCATCGTGAACAGGGACCATCTTACTACTTTGATGATTACCCACAACATGAAGGATGCTATTGCCCATGGCAATCGTCTGATTATGATGCATGAAGGACGTGTTATCTATGATGTTCGTGGTGAAGAAAAGAAAAATCTTCATGTTTCTGACCTGCTTAAGAAATTTGAAGAGGTCAGTGGCGGAGAATTCGCAAATGACCGTATGATGTTGACAAACTAATGAATGTAAAAAGGGTAAAACGTTCGTTTTGCTCTTTTTTGCTTTTTTAATTATGTTCTTATAACATTATGGGAGGATTTTAGAATGGGTTTATTTGGTGGAATGGGACCTGTTTTTTTAAAAGAAAATAGTGATACTTCTGAGTTCATTGAAAAAATGAAAATGCTTTCTGAAAAGGCAACAGGAGATTTAAAGAAAGAAATCGAACTTCAGATTAAATTAGCATTTTATGGAGAAATAGGTGAAAAAAATATTGCATTTGAACTTAAAAATAGTGGTATTGATATGTATATTCTTCATGATATTTATTTAGAATTTGAAGATTTATCTGCACAAATTGATTTTTTTGTTATTACCAAAAGACATCTATATGTTATTGAATGTAAAAATCTTATAGGAAATATTGATATTGATAATAATGGGAATTTTATACGCTCATACGAAATGTTTGGAAAAAGAATAAAAGAAGGAATATATTCACCTATTACACAGAATGAAAGACATTTAAATGTAATAAAAAATATACGAATGTCTACTAAAAATGCTTTATTAAAGCCTTTATTTGAAAAGAATTTTTCGAATAATTATAAGTCTATAGTATGTTTGGCAAATCCTAAGACTATATTAAATGATAAATATGCAAAAAAAGAAATAAAAGATAAGGTAATTCGTGCAGATCAATTAACCAGATATATAAAAGAAATTGATAATAATGAGAGATATACGACATTTTCAGAGACTGAGATGAAAGAGTATGCTCAGTTTTTCTTATCAATGTCTAGACCAAATAAATCAGATTATTCAAAAAAATATAATGAAATGCTTGATAAAGTTGAAAAAGAAAAGAAAAAGGATGATTTTATAAAAGAAAGTGATATTAATGATAAAAAATGTCCTAAATGTGGAAAAAAATTAGTGCTACGTATTTCTAAAAAAGGTGAATTTGCAGGAAAACAATTTTATGGTTGTTCAGGATATCCCAAATGTCATTATATTGAAAATTTATAATTGTTTGCATAATTACCTTGTAATGTTTTATAGAAACTTTTATATATAATGACTAGATTTTTTTTAGGAAATGTGAGAAAATATTCGAAGAATGTGACAAGCAATCAGATATGGTCGCTTGGTCAATATATTATTCTACATAATTGAAAGGAGATTTCACATGATTTATTCAAAAGAAGTGGAAGAAATGTGCCCGGTAGCACAGGGCGTTCATCACGGCTGTGCTCCTATCCCGGAAGAAGCAAAATGGGTTAAGGCAAAAGAAGTTAAGGATATTTCCGGTTATACACATGGTATTGGCTGGTGTGCACCTCAGCAGGGTGCCTGCAAGTTATCCTTAAATGTTAAGGAAGGAATTATTCAGGAAGCATTAGTTGAGACAATCGGTTGTTCCGGTATGACTCATTCAGCTGCTATGGCTGCAGAAATTCTTCCCGGATTAACCGTTATGGAAGCATTAAATACAGACCTTGTTTGTGATGCTATCAATACAGCAATGAGAGAATTATTCTTACAGATCGTTTATGGTCGTACACAGTCAGCTTTCTCTGAAGGCGGTCTTGCAATCGGCGCAGGTCTTGAAGATTTAGGTAAAGGATCTCGTTCAATGGTTGGTACTACATATGGTACACTTTCAAAGGGACCCAGATACCTTGAACTTACAGATGGTTATATCACAGGTGTTGCACTTGATGAAGATGATCAGATCATCGGATACAAATACGTTAACTTCGGTAAGATGATGGATTTCATCAAAGCCGGTGATGACGCTGCAACAGCACTTGAAAAAGCTTCTGGTCAGTATGGTCGTGTACAGGATGCTGTACGTGTAATTGACCCTAGAAAAGAGTAAGGATTAGGAGGAGAAAACACATGGCTTTATTTGAATCATATGAAAGAAGAGAACCTCAGATTCTTGCTGTATTAAAACAGTATGGCATTAATTCAATTGAGGAATGTAAAGATATTACAATGGCTGCCGGTATCGATGTATATAGCTTAATCGAAGGCATTCAGCCAATTTGTTTCGAAAATGCAAAATGGGCTTATACAGTAGGCGCTGCAATTGCCATTAAGAAAAACTGCCGTAAAGCTGCTGACGCTGCTGCAGCAATCGGTGAAGGTCTTCAGGCTTTCTGTATCCCCGGATCAGTTGCTGATACACGTAAAGTAGGTCTTGGACATGGTAACCTTGGAAAAATGTTATTGGAAGAAGAAACAGAATGTTTCGCTTTCTTAGCAGGTCATGAATCTTTCGCAGCTGCTGAAGGTGCAATCGGTATTGCAGAAAAAGCTAACAAAGTTCGTAAAACACCTCTTCGTGTTATCTTAAACGGTCTTGGAAAAGATGCTGCTCAGATCATTTCTCGTATCAACGGATTTACATTTGTTGAAACTGAATATGATCCTTATACAAATACAGTAAAAGAAGTTTCCAGAAAATGCTATTCTAAAGATGCAAACAGCCCTCGTGCAAAAGTTAACTGCTATGGCGCTAACGATGTTTGCGAAGGTGTAGCAATCATGTGGAAAGAAAACGTAGACGTATCTATCACAGGTAACTCTACAAATCCTACCAGATTCCAGCACCCTGTTGCAGGTACTTATAAGAAAGAAAGAATCGAAGCTGGTAAGAAATACTTCTCAGTTGCTTCCGGTGGTGGTACAGGACGTACATTACATCCTGATAACATGGCTGCAGGTCCTGCATCTTATGGTATGACAGATACGATGGGACGTATGCATTCTGATGCACAGTTTGCAGGTTCTTCTTCTGTACCGGCTCATGTAGAAATGATGGGCTTAATCGGTGCAGGTAACAACCCTATGGTTGGTATGACTGTTTCAACAGCTGTTTCCATCGAGGAAGCTGCTACAGCAGGCAAATTCTAGACCAAAAGACACTTAACAATATCAAGGCGTGAGCCGAGTATTGTGTATACAATTAAAAAATGATATAATAAAACTCTGTATGTGGCTTACATGCAGAGTTTTATTATGTTATAGTTGACAAGGCAAGTACATATGTCAAGCTATGCATGAGATAAAGAGACAGAGGTAATATTGTGACAAAACAGGAATTTCAACAGCTTTGTGAAAATAATATTATATATTTGGATGGAGCAACCGGCTCTAATTTAATGAAGGCCGGAATGCCCATGGGAGTGTGTCCTGAAAAATGGATATTAGAGCATGAGCAGGCATTGGTTGACTTGCAGACAGCCTATATAGAAGCTGGAACCAATATTTTATATGCCCCTACTTTTACTGCCAATCGTGTGAAACTTGCAGAATATCATTTGGAAGATCAGATCGAAAGAATCAATACCAGGTTGATTCAGCTTTCCAAAAAAACAGCAGGTAAAAAGGCACTGGTTGCAGCCGATCTTACCATGACCGGTAAGCAGTTAAAGCCGATGGGACCTCTGGATTTTGAAGAATTGATTGATATCTATAAAGAACAGATCCGGTATGTGGAAAAAGCCGGAGCTGATTTAATTGTTATTGAAACCATGATGAGTTTGCAGGAGACCAGGGCGGCAGTCATTGCTGCAATGGAAGTCAGTAGTCTACCTGTCATGGCTACACTTACTTTTGAAAGTGATGAAAGAACCCTGTTTGGTTCTGATGCTAAGTCTGTAGCCATCACATTGTCACATTTGCATGTGGATGCGATTGGTGCCAATTGTTCCACCGGTCCGGATCAGATGTGTAAAATCATAAAAGCGATGGCAGAGGTAACCAATCTTCCGTTAATAGCAAAGCCTAATGCCGGACTTCCGTCATTGGATGGAGAAGGAAATACCGTATACGATATGGACAGTGATACGTTTTCTTCTCAGATGATGGAAATCGTAGAATCCGGAGCCTCTATTTTAGGCGGATGTTGTGGTACTAGTCCTGAGTATATTCAGAAACTGGTTGAAAAAACGCGAAATTTGTCTGTGCAAAAACGCGATTTAACAGGAAGACATTTTCTTTGTTCGGAAAGACAGAGCCTGGAATTTGGATTGAATGATTGCTTTATGGTTGTGGGAGAAAGAATCAATCCTACCGGTAAGAAAAAGCTACAAGCTGAAATTCGGGAAGGCAAACTGGATTTAGTTGATCAGTTTGCAATTGAACAGGAAGAATGCGGTGCAAAAATTCTGGATATCAATATGGGAATGAGTGGCATTGATGAAAAATCCATGATGCTGACCGTGTTAGAGGAAGTTGCCAACATTACTTCGCTGCCATTATCGATTGATTCTTCTCATGTTGATGTAATTGAAGCAGCACTTCGCAGATATCCGGGGCGTGCTCTGATTAATTCCATTTCATTTGAAAAAGAAAAAGTAGATAAACTTCTGCCGATTGCAAAAAAATATGGTGCTATGTTTATTCTTTTGCCTTTATCAGATGAGGGTCTACCCAAAGATACAGATGAAAAGATTACAATTATCCATAAAGTCATGGACAAAGCTTTTGCGCTTGGAATGACAAAGGATGATATTATTGTTGACGGACTGGTCGCAACGGTTGCGGCAAATCCTCTTGCAGCAAGAGAAACGCTTCAGACAATACGATATTGTAAAGAAAATGGTATTGCAACCACCTGTGGATTGTCCAATATATCTTTTGGGCTGCCGGAACGTATGAATATCAACAGCGCATTTTTAACGATGGCGATTCAGGAAGGTCTTACCATGGCAATTGCCAATCCCAATCAGGAAATGCTGGTAAATGCGGCATATTCAGCTGATATTTTAATGGCAAAAGAAGGAGCCGATCTTTTATATATTGATCGGATGAATGCCATTAAAGAGGCAAGAGAAGCTTTTATGCTGAATCATCCGGAGATAGCAAATCCGGTTGCTGTGTCAAGTCCTTCGATGAATCAGGCGGCTGATAAAGAAACAAAAAAAGCATCGCAAGATACAGCTCTTAATAAAGAACAGCAGACCGTACAAGTCACGGATGCTTTGAAAGATGTAAAAGATGCTGTTTTAAAAGGAAAACAACGAGATATTGTCAAACTTACAGAAATGGCCGTATCGGCTTCTTATGACCCGCAACAGATTTTGAATGAAGCTTTAATGCCTGCGATTAATGAGGTGGGTGAGCTTTTCGATCAGGGAAAGTATTTTCTTCCCCAGTTGATTGCAAGTGCCGAGACCATGAAAAAGTCGATTGATTACTTAGAACCAATGTTAAAATCGGAAGGCGTGGAAGCAGATATGCCTACCATTGTGATTGCCACAGTCAAAGGCGATATTCATGATATTGGTAAAAATCTGGTAGCATTGATGTTAAAAAATCATGGTTTTACGGTAATTGATCTTGGTAAAGATGTTCCCAAAGAGGAAATTATTAAGGTGGCGCGAGAAAAACACGCAAGTATCATTGCGCTTTCTGCTTTGATGACAACAACGATGCAGGAAATGAAAAATGTCATTAATTTAGCCAAAGAAGAAGGTCTTACGGCAAAAGTCATGATTGGTGGTGCGGTCATTACACAGGAATATGCGGATGAAATAGGTGCGGACGGCTATTCCAAGGATGCTGCCGATGCCGTCAAACTGGCGCAGAAATTATGTGAATCATAACATATCGTTTTCAATTATTGATCGTATGAGATGTTCCAGAATTGAAAGAATTGCGTATTAACGGAGCAATCCATATTTATCAAGTATATTGTTAGAAAAGATTTGTGGATATTATATAAAGACGAGTAACAATCTCGAAGAATTATTATGAGAATAGTGTAGTTATATAAAATACAGGAGGAAACAGAAAAAATGATAGGTGCAGATGCAATGGTTAAATGCTTGGAAAAAGAGGGCGTAAAAGTTGTTTTCGGTTATCCGGGGGTTGCCATTTGTCCTTTTTATAACAGTATTTTGGATTCGGAGATTGAAAGCGTTTTGGTCAGAACCGAACAAAATGCGGCTCATGCGGCAAGTGGTCTGGCAAGGGTTACGGATGGAATCGGAGTTTGTGCGGTCACAAGCGGTCCGGGTGCAACCAATTTGATTACGGGAATAGCAACCGCATTTGCAGACAGTATTCCGATGATCTGTATTACCGGTCAGGTAAACAGTGAATTGCTCGGAAGTGATGTGTTTCAGGAAGCCGATATTACCGGAGCTGTAGAATCTTTTGTAAAGTATAGTTATCTGGTAAAAGACGTTAATGATATTCCACGTATTTTTAAAGAAGCATTTTATATTGCTACAACGGGACGAAAAGGACCGGTTTTAATCGATGTTCCGATTGATGTTCAAAATGCAAAAATCAGTAATTTTGAATATCCGGAAGAAATTTCATTAAGAACTTATAAACCGACTGTAAAGGGACATTCCCAGCAGATTAAGCGTGTCATTAAGGAATTACAGAAAGTGAAACGTCCGATTATCTGTGTGGGCGGTGGTGTTGCTTTATCGCAGGCAGATAAAGAACTGATCGAGTTTGCTGAGCATCATAGAATTCCGGTTGTATCCACGATGATGGGAATCGGTATTATGCCGACAAAACATCCGTTATACTTCGGAATGGTTGGTAATAACGGAAAACCGTATGCAAACCGTGCCATGAATGAAGCTGATCTGATTATTATGGCCGGAGCGCGAGTGGCAGACAGAGCCATCAGCCAGCCGGATTTGATTTTTGATAATAAAGTTTTGGTACATATGGATGTGGATCCTGCGGAAATCGGTAAAAATGTTGGCCCTACCATTCCTTTGGTAGGTGATGCAAAGCACATTTTCAAGGATTTTGAGGAGCATGATTTTTACTGTGATTCGGATGCATGGGTTGAAACCTTAAACGGATACCGGGAAGAAATGGAACCCAAACGTCCGGATCATCCCGGCTTTGTGGATCCGGCAAAATTTATTACCAGATTATCCGAGAAAATGGAAGATGATGCCATTTATGTTGCGGATGTCGGACAAAACCAGATTTGGTCCTGTGCTTATCATGTGGTAAAGAACGGAAGATTTTTAACATCAGGTGGTATGGGAACTATGGGATATTCCATTCCTGCTGCCATGGGAGCCAAATACGCATTAAAGGACAAACAGGTTATTGCGGTATGTGGTGACGGTTCTTTCCAGATGTCCATGATGGAACTTGCAACCATGCGTCAGCATGGCATTAACAGCAAGGTGATTGTGCTAAAGAATAATTATCTTGGAATGGTTCGTCAATATCAGCATTTTACTTACAAAGATAATTATTCGGTTGTTGATTTGGCTGGCAGTCCGGATTTGGAACACATATCGGCAGCTTACAATATGCCGTTTTTCAGACTGACTTCCATGGATGAGATGGAAGATATGCTGGATGAGTTTTTAAATAATGATTCTGCATGTCTGATGGAAGTGTTGATTGATCCCATGGATCTGGTATAGTAGATGGTTTGAGAGGTGCAGATAAATGAAAAAAATATATTCCGTTTTAGTAGAAAACAGATCCGGTGTACTTGCAAAAGTATCCGGTCTGTTCTCAAGAAGAAGTTTTAATATTGATTCTCTTGCAGTGGGAGAAACCGATGATCCTACCATATCCTGTATGACCATTGTCAGTTCAGGAAATGAACGGACATTACAGCAGATTGAAAAGCAGTTAAATAAAAAGCTGGATATTATTAAAGTTAAAACCTTCGATGAAAGTCACAGTATTTCCCGCGAAATGATGTTAATGAAGGTGAAATACAACAAAAACAACCGGCGCGATATTATGGAAATATGTGAAATCATGAAGGCGGATATTGTCGATATGAGTAAGACATATATGATTATCCAGATTTGTGATGTTCCCGAAAAAATCAAACTGTTAATCGATATGTTTGCATCTGTCAGCATTGTAGAGGTAGCAAGAACCGGAACCTTGGCTCTTCCCAAATGCAGTGAAAACGAATAGTTGATGGGATTATTATAACTTGAAGTTATAGAAAACATAAGGGCTGTTCATACGTTGACAAAGCAAATCATATGCTGATAAAATGAAATTCAGCATGAAAGGAATGGAAATTATGCAAAAGAAAGTATTTCAGTTGTTAGTAGATAATACCTCCGGTGTATTAAGCCGTATTTCCGGTTTGTTCAGCCGTCGTGGATACAATATTGAAAGCATTACGGCAGGTGTTACGGCAGATCCTAATTATACCCGTATTACCATTGTCACAAGTGGTGACGATGAGATCCTGGATCAGATTGAAAAACAGGTTGGTAAGCTTGTCGATGTACGGGATATCAAGGTGTTGGAACCGGACGAATCCGTTTACCGTGAACTTGTTTTAATTAAAATCAGGGTAACTTCCGAAAACAGACTTTCCGTAATAGGTTTAGTAGACAGTTTTAAAGCGAGAATCGTGGATGTTTCTAAAGAAAGTCTGACAGTTGAGATGGAAGTAAAAGGTATCAGCGACAGCAAGATTGATAATTTTATCAATTTGCTGGAAGGTTATGAGATTTTGGAGCTTGCCCGCACCGGTTTAATCGGTCTTGGTCGCGGCACGGATAATGTTACATATTTACCATAGTGTTTAAGAAGTTAATTCTGATACGTTTTATCGCTTTCGCGAAGATATGTTAGCAGGAAATAACTTTCTAAATATAAATATTAATTTTTCTAGGAGGATTTTAAAATGTCACAGGACGCAAAGATTTTTTATCAGGAAGATTGTAATTTATCTTTATTGGAAGGAAAGACAATCGCAGTTATCGGTTATGGTAGCCAGGGTCATGCACATGCATTAAATGCAAAAGAATCAGGCTGCAATGTTATCATTGGTTTATATGAAGGTTCTAAATCATGGGATAAAGCCGTTAAGCAGGGATTTGAAGTTTATACTGCTGCAGAAGCTGCAAAAAAAGCTGATATCATTATGATTTTGATTAACGATGAGAAACAGGCTGATTTATACAAAAATGATATCGAGCCCAATCTTGAGCCCGGTAATATGTTAATGTTCGCACATGGTTTCAATATCCATTTTGGTTGTATTGTACCACCGGCTGATGTTGACGTTACCATGATTGCACCCAAAGGACCCGGACATACCGTTCGTAGTGAATATCAGGCTGGAAAAGGTGTTCCTTGTCTGATCGCTGTTCATCAGGACGCAACCGGAAAAGCTCAGGATATCGCATTAGCTTATGCATTGGCAATCGGTGGAGCAAGAGCCGGTGTATTGGAGACAACATTCCGCACAGAAACAGAAACAGACCTTTTTGGTGAGCAGGCAGTTCTTTGCGGTGGTGTTTGCGCATTAATGCAGGCTGGTTTTGAAACATTGGTAGAAGCCGGATATGATCCTCGTAATGCTTATTTCGAATGTATCCATGAAATGAAATTGATTGTTGACTTGATTTATCAGTCAGGATTTGCAGGAATGAGATATTCTATCTCTAATACTGCAGAATACGGTGATTATATCACAGGACCGAAGATCATTACAGAGGATACCAAGAAAGCAATGAAGAAGATCCTTTCCGATATCCAGGATGGTTCTTTTGCAAAAGAATTCTTATTGGATATGTCTCCGGCAGGAAAACAGGTTCATTTCAAAGCTATGAGAAAATTAGCTGCAGAACATCCTTCAGAAGTTGTTGGTGAAGAAATTCGTAAACTTTACAGCTGGAACAATGATGATGAAAAATTAATCAACAACTAATTCCCAGTCTGTTGGCTATTTGTTTTATACATAAATTATAGAATCAGGCTTTTGTGTAGTTTTATCGAATCATATGATTATGCAAAAGCCTTTTTAATTGAAAAGGAGAATTCCATGGATCAATTTAATTCAGGAAATAACAATCAGGATTATCAACAAAATACATACAATAATTCAAATTACAATCCCAATCCGACACAATACGGGGAGGGATATGAGAGCAACTACAATTACAACAATAATATGTACCAACCCTATGAAGAACCTAAAAAGCCGAGCTTTTTTATGCAGTTTCCTTATTCATTTAATCCGACGAAATATGGCGTTTTAGCAAATGTAAAGGTTGGCGCTATGATTGGTTTTGTTGTATTACTTCTTGCCGTCTGCACTTTAATACCTTATATCAGCTTTGCAATTTCTTTTAATAATATGGATGAATTTAATGAAGTAATAGATGCTTTTCCGTATTTTTCGGTTGAAGATGGTGTATTTTTTATTGAAGAAGAATTTGAATTTGACGATCCCAATAAAGAAGCATATGTTTTTATGTCGGATGAATATGATTCATTTTCTGTGGCTGATGCAGAGACGATGCATAGCGAGGGATATGATACGGTTATGTTGATTTCAAGAACGAACCTTGTGATGGAATCGGATGGTGAATATAATCAACTGAGCTTTAAAGATTTTGGTTCTTTCTCTTTTGATAAAAACTGGATTATCGATACTATGCTTCCCGGTCTGTTTGTATTTGTTTCCATTTGCTTTATCATTTATTATGTCGCAAGAACCTTGTGGTATTTCTTCTGTGCGATGATCTATATGTTAATTGCAATGCTTTGTGCGAAGATTTTCCACAGAAATATAGAAGCCGGAACATTGTTTAAAGCAAGTGTATATGCGAAAGTATTGATGACGGTGGTTGCATGTCTGATATCCGTTCTGCCGGTTACTATTTCAATTCCGGCATTTATCCGGACTATGATTACACTTGCAATGATTATTGCGTCATTTGGTTATCTTCCTCAGAGATCGAATGTATAAAATCGATAAATTTTTTCAGAGAATCTGACATAGGCAGATCTTCTCTATAAGTAAAACCAATTTTGCGTTTTGGAATGGTACGTTTAAAGGTAAGTTCTTTGAACGTGCCATTTTCTATGTCTTCTTTTACAAAATCGCGGATGACACAGGCAATTCCCAAATCAATTTTTGCCAATTCGATCAAAAGATCCATGGTATTGATTTCTAAGATATTTGTCATACTGATCTGATGTGCGGCAAGATATTGGTCAACAAACATGCGTGATACATTTTCTTTGTTTAGCATCATAAAGTTAGCACTGGATAATAAGGATGCTTTTCCGTTACCTTCTCGTATACGGAGATTTTTCAAGTAATTGTCAGTTGCAATAAAGGTATCCTGAATCTCTTTAATAGGTTCATAACATAGTAAATGTCCGGGATTGGAAGGGATGCCGACCAGACCGATTTCTGTTACACCTTTCTCAATGTCCTGGATGGTTTCCATGGAAGGATGACAGGTTATAGATATTGTAATATGAGGATTTTGTTTGATAAATTCCTGTAAATAGGGAAGAAGAACATATTTGCACAAAGTTATGCTGACACCAATGGATAAATGGGAAACGCCTAAGGTTGCGATTTTGTGTAACTGATCTTCACCACTCTGTATAGCAATAAAGGCATTTTTTACCTGCTCATACAGGATTGCGCCTTCGTTTGTCAATGTGACACCTCGGGAACTGCGCATAAAAAGTTTCGTGTCCAGATTGCTTTCGAGTTTGGCAATGGCTTTGCTGATGGCCGGTTGACTGATGAAGAGTTCTTTTGCGGCTCCGGAAATATTCTTGTTTTTTGCTACCGTATAAAAAATGTGATAAAGATTTAAATTGTTCTCCATGGAATGTACCTTTCTATTTAAATGATATGATGATATCAGGGTCAAAAGGTCATACTTTTCATGCTCGCATGAAAAAGTATGATTTTGGGATCCGCAAAACATTCGAAATCCGCCCTAATCGAGCTGCATAATACAATGATAAAATAATTTTACCATAACCATAAATTATAGTAAACATGAATATTATGTATTTTATTTATATTCATATGTTGTGCTATACTGTCACTATCAAATAATAGGAGGTTTACATCATGGGAATGACGATGACACAAAAGATTTTAGCTGCACATGCCGGACTTGATAAGGTTGAAGCCGGACAACTGATTGAGGCAGATTTAGATCTTGTTTTAGGAAATGATATAACAAGCCCTGTAGCCATTAAAGAAATGGATAAAATGAAAGTTGATGGGGTTTTTGATAAGGATAAAATTGCATTAGTACCGGATCATTTTGTTCCGAATAAGGATATCAAATCCGCAGAGCATTGTAAATGCGTCAGAGAGTTCGCTTATCGTAATCAGATTACTAATTATTTTGAAGTGGGTCAGATGGGTATTGAGCATGCTTTATTACCTGAAAAAGGGCTGACCGTTGCCGGCGATGTGATTATCGGTGCAGATTCACATACCTGTACCTATGGTGCGTTAGGTGCATTTTCAACCGGTGTAGGAAGTACAGATATGGCAGCTGGTATGGCAACGGGTAAAGCCTGGTTTAAAGTTCCCGGTGCAATCAAATTTCAATTAACCGGTTCACTTCCGGAATGGGTCAGCGGAAAAGATTTGATTCTTCATATTATCGGAATGATTGGTGTGGATGGAGCATTATACAAATCTATGGAATTTGTTGGTGAAGGTGTTAAGAGCCTTTCCATGGATGATCGTTTTACCATTGCCAATATGGCAATTGAAGCAGGTGCTAAAAATGGTATTTTCCCTGTTGATGAGTTGGCAAAGGCTTACATGGATGAGCATTCCACAAAACAATATACGGTATATGAAGCAGATGACGATGCTGTTTATGATGAAGTATATACCATTGATTTAAATACACTTCGCCCTACTATTGCATTTCCTCATTTGCCGGAAAACACAAAGACGATAGATGAAATTACAGAAGACATTAAAATCGATCAGGTCGTTATCGGTTCATGTACAAACGGTCGTATTGACGATTTGAGATGTGCGGCAAAGGTCTTAAAAGATAAAAAAGTGGCACCCGGAATTCGTTGCATTATTATTCCCGCAACGCAGGCTATTTATCTGCAGGCAATGGAAGAAGGGCTTTTAAAAACCTTTATTGAAGCCGGTGCTGTTGTTTCCACACCGACCTGCGGTCCCTGTTTAGGCGGATATATGGGTATTTTGGCTGCCGGTGAGAGATGTGTTGCTACAACAAATCGTAATTTTGTTGGTCGTATGGGTCATGTCGATTCGGAGATATATCTGGCGTCT
This sequence comes from uncultured Lachnospiraceae bacterium, assembly GCA_945919795.1. Classification (GTDB taxonomy): domain Bacteria; phylum Bacillota; class Clostridia; order Lachnospirales; family Lachnospiraceae; genus UBA2882. The sequence goes on along the minus strand of CAMEJJ010000002.1, from coordinate 170,772 downwards.
CCTGCAGTCGCAGCAGCAAGTGCAGTTGCAGGTAAGATTTCCTGCCCGTGCCGTTTATAAAATTGAGAGTGATAAACAGTAGCTATTTATACAAATAGGTCGGGAAAAGATATTTCCGGCCGTGCAAATATAGCTTGATTCTATATTAGATAAGGAGATTGTCATGGAAAACGCAAAAGGTATTGTATTTAAATATGGTGATAATGTAGATACGGATGTAATTATTCCGGCAAGATATTTGAATTCTTCCGATCCGGCAGAGCTTGCAACACACTGCATGGAAGATATTGATAAAGATTTTGTAAAAAAAGTAAAAAAAGGTGATATCATGGTTGCGACCAAAAACTTTGGATGCGGTTCTTCCCGTGAACATGCACCGATTGCCATTAAAGCGTCCGGTATCAGTTGTGTGATTGCAGATACATTTGCACGAATTTTTTACCGTAACGCCATCAACATTGGATTGCCGATTATCGAATGTGCAGATGCTGCCAATGAGATTGAAGCAGGAGATGAAGTGGAAGTTGATTTTGATTCCGGTAAGATTTATGATCTGACAAAGGGGACGGAATATCAGGGTCAGGCATTTCCGCCATTTATGCAGAAAATCATTGATGCAGAAGGTCTTGTTAATTATATTAATGCCAAATAGAGCGGCATGCTCGCAAAGTATTATTAAATGTCCGGTTTCAAAACTCAGACTTCGTCTTCAGGCAGTTGAAACCGGGCGTTTTATATTGATAAATAAGCTTCACCGGCTTTATGCTTGCAATTGTTGACGGGAAATATATATTGGCAGTAGTATAATATGATGTTGGGGGGGCAAAAGGTATTTTGACCCTAGTAACATATATATAGTTAATATTTTGAAGAGGAATAGAACATGAAAAAACGAACAAAAATAATATTGGCATGAATAATTGCTTTCATATTGGTTGGTGCAATTATATTTTTGAAAAATCATATGATAGTTACTTCCAATGGTATTTCCATATCAATGAGTGGTTCAGACGGTCCGACAGCAGTTTTTATTGCCGGTAATTTTCCGGGAGGAGAGAAAAAAATGACATATACATCGATTACGATGGATGAGGCAAAGGATATTTTTCAAAATAGTGGTGACTATATTATTCTGGATGTTAGAAGAGCTGATGAGTTTGCCGAGGGGCATATACCGGGAGCAATCAATTATGCAAATGAGGATATTTTACAAGACAAACCTGAAGTGCTGCCGGATTTAGAACAGACCATATATGTCTACTGTCGAAGTGGAAGAAGAAGTAAAGAAGCGGCAGATAAGCTTGTTCAAATGGGATATACCAATATTATTGAAATCGGTGGTATTCTTGACTGGACAGGTGTACTGGAAAAATAGCACAAAAACACAAACATGTGTTCACATTTTTCTGGTGATGTGATATAATGCAATTATGAAAAAAGAAAACAGACATCTTATCAGTTTTTTGATCTTCATCTTCATATGTATGCTTTCCGTTGGCTTCCTGCTTTTTTACAAGAGTGATACCGGAGCTTTTTGTGAAGTTTCTGTACAGGGACAGATCGTTGCCAGACTTCCTCTTTTTGAGGATAGCGTGAAACGGATTGATACCCCCGGTGGCTATAATATTATTACGGTTCAGGATGGAAGTGTATCTGTTACGGAAGCTGATTGCGGGAATCAAATCTGTGTGCAGACCGGTCAGATTTATAAAAATGGTCAGATTATCACCTGCCTGCCGCATGGACTGATTATAAAAGTAGTATCCGATCAGGATAAGGAGGTTGATACCATTGCCTACTGATAAGATTGCAAAAATGGGACTTTTTATCTGTCTTGGCATGATTTTTTCTTATGTAGAAACGTTGATTGTATTGGTTCCTACGGTTCCAGGAATAAAAATCGGTTTGTCCAATGCACTGGTCGTTTTATTGCTTTATTCCTATGGTGTTACATATTGTATTCTGTTTCAACTCTGCCGCATTTTGCTTAGTTCCATTTTATTTGGGAATCTGTTTGGATGTCTTTTTTCTTTGGCGGGTGCGGGGATAAGTCTGCTTATGATGTATCTGCTCAAAAAGGTGAAATGGATTGATGTTCCCGGAAACAGTATGTTTGGTGGGATTTTTCATAATATTGCACAGCTTTTTGTTGCTTATGCTTTGGTGCAAAATACAACAGTTTTTTATTATTTTCCGGTTTTGCTTTTAAGTGGTGCGCTTACCGGATATGCAATCGGATGGATTGGTGAATTTATTTTGAAACGGAGATTGTTATGATTGCTTATATTATTGGTGAAATAACGGATATTTCAGAGGATTCTGTTGTAATTGAAACAAATGGAATGGGATTTAATGTTTTTGTTACTTCAGGATATCAGTACAGCATTGGACAAGAAGTAAAGATTTATACATATACCAACGTGAAAGAAGATGCCTTTTCTTTATTTGGTTTTGAAGATAAAGAACAGCTTACGTTATTTAAAATGCTGTTGACGGTAAATGGCATTGGCCCGAAAGGTGCACTTGCAATTTTGTCTTGTATGAGCACGACGAATCTTCGTTTTGCAATTTATAATGAAGATTCCGGTGCGATTGCCAAGGCAAACGGCATTGGTAAAAAGACGGCAGAGCGTGTGATTTTGGATTTGAAGGATAAAATAAAGCTATCAGACAACCATGATATGCCGACTACTTTATTAAAGGGAAATGATGCAACATTAACCGGTTTTGATGAACAAAGGCGGGATGCAATTGAAGCCCTAACTGCACTTGGTTATAGTTCTTCCGAAGCGGTCAAGGCAGTTTCTAAAGTTGAGACGACAGAAGGCATGACCGCGGATGCAATTTTAAAGCAATCATTAAAATATCTATTTTAAAGGAATGAATTATGCCACAGAGAATTATTGAGACTTCCGTTCTGGAAGAAGACAAGAAAATAGAATCAACGCTTCGTCCGCAGTCCATGGATGACTATATTGGTCAAAGCAAGGCAAAAGAAACATTGAAAATCTTTATTGAAGCAGCAAAGCAAAGAGAAGATGCTCTGGATCATATTTTATTTTATGGGCCTCCCGGTCTTGGTAAGACGACGCTTGCCGGTGTTATAGCTAATGAAATGGGAGCGCATCTGAAAGTGACCAGTGGACCCGCAATTGAAAAGCCGGGGGATATGGCGGCGATTTTAAGTGGACTTTCAGATGGAGATGTTCTGTTTGTGGATGAAATTCATCGATTAAACAAACAGGTTGAAGAAGTTTTATATCCTGCAATGGAGGATTATTGCATTGATATTATGATTGGAAAAGGTCCGACGGCAAAATCCATTCGTCTGGATCTTCCCAAATTTACATTAATTGGTGCGACAACAAGAGCAGGATTACTGTCTGCACCTCTCAGGGATCGTTTTGGAGTCATCAATCGTCTGGAGTTTTACAGTATTGAGGAACTTGTTGATATCATTACGCGTTCGGCTTCTGTTTTTGATATTCAGATTGAACCAAACGGTGCGGTGGAAATGGCAAGAAGAAGCAGAGGAACTCCCCGAATTGCCAATCGTCTTTTAAAAAGAGTAAGAGATTTTGCACAGGTTCGTTATAACGGTGTGATAACAGAACTGGTTGCAAAAGAAGCATTGGATTTACTGGATGTAGATAAGCTTGGATTAGATCATGTTGACAGGAACCTCCTGCTTACTATGATTGATAAATTTAGCGGTGGACCGGTTGGACTTGATACGTTAGCTGCTGCTACCGGAGAGGATGCAGGCACAATAGAAGATGTTAATGAGCCGTATCTGATTAAAAACGGATTGATTAATCGGACCCCCAGAGGACGTATGGTTACCAAAAATGCCTATTTGCATTTTGGCCTGGATTTGCCGGAACATCTTATTTAATTTTTATACGAATAATTATTTGATTTATTTGATCTTAATTTGAATTTTTTGAATATTTCTGCTGAATATTTCAGGAAAAATATCGAAAAACGGTTGTTTTCTCATAATATTCTGATATAATATATCTTGTATATGACCCGTGGCTTTGTGGGCATATATTGTGTTAATGGATATTTTGTGTTGTATCAGGGAGAAAATGATATGTCAATAAAGACAGAAACAGAAGTAGTTATCGGCGGAAAATCTTATACATTAAGCGGCAATGAAAGTGCGGAGTATTTACAGCGTGTCGCTTTTTACATTAATAATAAATTGTCAGAATATAATAAAATTGAAAGTTTTCGGAAACAATCCTCTGAATTTCGCAGTATTTTGCTGGAATTAAATATTGCAGATGATCTTTTTAAAGCTAAACAGAAAATTGTTGATTTGGAAGAAGAATTAGAGCGTAAGGAAAAGGAGTTATATGACTTAAAGCATGAGCTGATTTCTTCACAGATCAAATTGGATAATGCAGAAAAGAGCGTTAAGTCCCTGCAGTCTGAGGTGAACGACAATACCAAAAAGATTGTTCGCTTAGAGGCACAGATAAAAGGCGCTAATGCTTAATTAATGGTGGATTTTTATGGGTTGTTGTGTTGGTACGACAACCTTTTTCTATGAATGAAAAGCAGGAGTAAATAATTGAAAAAACCGGAATTATTGGCACCGGCAGGGGACATGTCATGTTTTATGGCGGCAATCAATGCAGGTGCTGATGCGATATATTTAGGTGGAGAAGAATATGGTGCAAGAGCATATGCCTCCAATTTTTCGAAAGAAGAATTGTGTGAGGCTGTTTCTTATGCGCATTTATTTGGAGTTAAGGTATATCTGACGGTTAATACGTTGGTAAAAGAACGGGAGTTTGACCGTCTGGTTTCTTTTATTGAACCCTTTTATGAACAAGGTTTGGATGGGGTTATTGTGCAGGATCTTGGTGTCCTGTTACAGCTCAAAGAAAGCTTTCCCGGTCTGGAATTGCATGCCAGCACCCAAATGGGAATTGCCGGTTCTTACGGAGCAAAGCTGTTAAAGGATTTTGGAGTATGCCGGGTTGTACCTGCCAGGGAATTATCATTAGAAGAAATTTGTGACATGAAACAACGTGTCGGTATTGATATTGAAAGTTTTATTCACGGTGCGATGTGTTATTGTTATTCCGGTCACTGTTTATACAGCAGTTTTCTTGGCGGCAGAAGTGGAAACAGAGGTCGTTGTGCAGGGCCTTGCAGACTTCCTTTTGAGGTAAATGGAAAAAAAGATGTTTACCCTCTGAGTCTGAAAGATATGTGTACGGTTTCAATACTTCCGCAATTGATTGATTCCGGAATTGATTCATTTAAAATTGAAGGACGGATGAAAAATCCGTACTATGTTGCGGGAGTAACATCCATTTATCGGAAATATATTGATTTATACGAGGACAATCATGCTTCAAATCGTACCGTCCGGGTATCTGAAAAGGATATGGAGCTGTTGAAAAAACTCTATCTTCGTGTTGATTTACAAGAAGGATATTATCATAGACACAATGGCAGAGAAATGATAACTATGCACAAGCCCGGTTATCATTCGGCAGATGAGAAAGAATTCCTTTCCATCAAAGAAAAGTATCTGGATTGTGATAGAAAAATAAAATTATTTGCTGAGATTAAGTTAAAAATCGGAGAAAAACTTTTTATAACAATATGGGATGAAAAAGGAAATACAACCTCTCTATACATGGAAGAAACCGTTTCGATTGCCCAAAAACGCCCGGTATTAAAAGAGGATGTCTTAAAACAATTAAACAAGACCGGAAATACTCCGTTTTATTTTGAAACAATTTCTGTTATAATGGATGATAACGTTTTTGTTTCTTTGAAAACTTTGGGAGAAATCAGGAGAAATGTTCTCACACTGTTTCAGAAACAATTGGTGGACCTTGCGAATCCACGTATGCAGTCTCAAAGTGTTCAGGATAAAAGTTTATCCCGTGTGACTGCAATAACGGATAAAAAAGGTGAGACTATTCATCAAAAAAAGATTTCATCCCGGTACAGGATTTGTTGTCAGAGCATGGAACAATTGATTTTTCTGTTGCAGCTTTTAACACAATATCCGCAGATTGGTGCAATCGAAATCAATGCTTTTTTGTTGCAGGAATTTTCTGATGATATAATAAATAAATTGAAAGAGGCAAAAAATCAGGGAATTGATTGTTATCTGGTCTTTCCGCCGGTCTTCAGACAAAAAGCTGCCGACTGGTTTTTGCCGTATCGGGGTCTGATGGCATCGGATTTATTTGATGGATTTTTTTGCAACAGTCTTGATACGCTTTCTTTTTTACGGGAATGCAGGTTACAAGATGAGAAAGTTATTATAGCTGATTATGGCTTGTATGTGTTCAATGAAAAAGCAATGGAATTTCTTTCTCAAAATGGAATATCCGGGATGGTTGTACCATATGAATTAACACATTACGAATGGCTGGATATGAAAAAGAATGTTCTGTATAAATTCACTTCAGCTTTTGGCTCAGAATATCTGGTTTATGGATATCTTCCTTTTATGAGGACTGCTAACTGCATCAAAAAAACATTTGGCAAATGTAACCATAAAAACGAAGCGATTACCATCAAGGACAGGACACAAAAGGAAATTTCGGTTTTTAATCAGTGTGAAGTATGTGAAAATACGATTTATAACAGTATTCCGCTTTCGTTACATGGTGAAACAGATAAGATAGAGGCGGATTATTTGAGAATTTCATTTACGATGGAAGATGAAATTCAGATGGTTCAGGTTTTGGATTTATTTATGAAGAAACGCAAAGATGCTTTGTATGAGTATACAAAGGGGCATTTTAAGAAAGGAATCGAGTAATCATGGCATTGGTTATTTCGGACATGTCAAAATATGTCATTGCCGTATTTATGGCAATTTATACATTTGAAGCATTCGTCGCTTTTAATGGAAAAGATGAGGAACGGAAAGAAGGCATCTATACCAGACAGGTGATTTGTATGTTTCTGGTTCACTTTGTCTCCTTTGCAGCAATATGTTTAGAAACAAGTGATTTATCCTATATTATTTTTTATGGTTTTCAGCAGATTCTTCTATTTGCGACGATTGCCATATATCGTGTCTTATATAAGGATGTCAGTAAGCTTCTGCTAAACAATATGTGTATGTTGTTGTCAATCGGTTTTGTGGTTCTTACCCGTTTAGATTATGATAAAGCGTTAAAACAATTCCGGATTGTTGCAATTTCTCTGGTTCTTTGCATTGTTATACCATATCTCATGAAAAAGTTCCGTTTTCTGGATCGTTTCTCATGGTTGTATGCTTTGATTGGTATAGCGGCATTGGGAATTGTGCTTTGCCTTGGCTCATTGACTCATGGATCCAAAATTTCTTATACGATTGCCGGATATACGTTTCAGCCGTCAGAATTTGTAAAAATTATTTTTGTATTTTTTGTTGCCGCCATGCTTGCAAAATCCAAAAGTTTTCTGCAGATTGTGATAACTTCCTGTGTAGCGGCGGTACATGTCATGATATTGGTGGCATCCAAAGATTTAGGAAGTGCGCTCATTTTCTTTGTCGTTTATGTTGCTATGGTTTTTGTGGCGACACACAATTATTTTTATCTGATTATTGGTTCTTTATGCGGTTGCGGTGCCGGAATTGTTGCATATAAATTGTTTACACATGTTCAGGTTCGTGTACAGGCATGGAGAGATCCATGGTCTTATATTGACGGAAAGGGCTATCAAATTACCCAATCTTTGTTTGCCATCGGAACCGGTGGCTGGTTTGGCATGGGGCTGTATCAGGGAGATCCGACGGCAATTCCGTATGTGGAAGCGGATTTCATTTTTTCTGCCATAGCGGAAGAGATGGGTGTTATTTTCAGTATCTGTTTGGTTTTAGTCTGCTTAAGCTGTTTTATTGGCTTTATCAATATTGCCATGCGTCTGAAAAATGAATTTTACCGGAACGTAGCGGTGGGATTGGCTGTTACATATATTTTTCAAATCTTTTTAACGATTGGTGGAGGAACGAAGTTTATTCCTCTTACCGGTGTTACGCTGCCTCTTGTCAGCTATGGCGGAAGTAGTGTGCTGACGACGATTATCATGTTTTGCATTATTCAGGGCTTGTATTGTATACGCGCAGAGGAAGGAGGACGTCATGTCAGGATCGAAGAGGACGATTAGAGAATTTGAAGATGATGAATTTTATGATGAAGAACCACTTCCCAAAAAGAAAAAAAGAAAAAAGCAGGTAAATAAAAAAGAAAAATACCGGAATCGGGAACTCTGGGTAGTTACCTATATCTTTATCTTTCTGATGCTTGCTGTTATTGGAAATGAGATTCGTTTTGTATATTCCGACAGTGAAACCGTAATCAATAATTCTTATAATCCGAGACAGGAAATCCTTGCACAGAAAAATGTACGTGGTTCCATTTTGGCTGATGATAAAACAGTATTGGCTCAAACGGTGCGTGCAAAAGATGGCACAGAGAAAAGAGTGTATCCATATTCTAATCTTTTTGCCCATGTTGTGGGATTTTCGACGAAAGGAAAAACCGGTATCGAATATCTTGGAAATATGAATATGCTGACGTCCAATGCATCTTTGGGCGAAAAAATACAAAAAGAAATTTCAGCCGAGAAAACAATCGGTGATAATGTTGTTACGACTTTAAATGTGGAATTGCAAAAAGTTGCTTACGAGGCACTTGGTGTTTATGATGGTGCCATCATTGTTTCGGAACCGTCTACCGGTAAGATTTTAGCAATGGTTTCAAAGCCGGATTTTGATCCTAACAACATTGTGGAAATGTGGGATGGTCTTGTGAATGACGATTCCAGCAGTGTGTTGTTGAATCGGGCAACGCAGGGATTGTATCCGCCCGGCTCGACGTTTAAAATCATTACTTCGCTGGCTTATTACAGACAAAATGGTGGAAATGTTTCCAATTATCATTTTAATTGTAATGGTTCCTTTACTTATAACGGAGACCGGATTAATTGTTATCATGGTTCTAATCACGGTAGCATTGATTTTGCAACCAGCTTTGCAAAGTCATGCAATTCTTCGTATGCCAATATTGGTTTGTCCCTGGATTTGGGGGAATTGGAAAAAACATGTGAAGATCTGATGTTTAATGAAGATCTGGATTTAAAATTTACAACCGGACAAAGCAAGTATGTACTTGGCACAAATGCCGGCTCTTATGATGTTATGCAGACATCCATCGGACAGGGAAAAACACAAATTACACCATTGCAACTCAATATGATTACATGTGCCATAGCCAATAAGGGCACAGTTAAAACGCCTTATCTGATTGATCGGATTGAAAGCTACAATGGTACAAATGTAAAAACCTATTCTCCGGAAGATTATAAAACGATTATGACGGAAGATGAGGCTGATTTTTTAAAAGAGCTGATGACCGGAGTTGTGGAAAAGGGAACAGCAACGAAGTTAAAGGGTTTGTCGTATACTGTTGCAGGCAAAACCGGATCTGCAGAATATAATGCAGTAAAAACCGACAGTCATGCATGGTTTACGGGATTTGCACCGGTTGAAAATCCACGTGTCTGTGTTACAATTATTGTGGAAGGTGCCGGTTCGGGCGGTGAATATGCTGTTCCAATGGCAAAACGCATTTTTGATACGTATTTTCAGATTAAAGGTCTGGATTAAAAAAAGATTTGAAATCCGAATTTCAACTATCTTTTTTAGAAATTGTATAGTAAAATAGTGTTAATATAGTTAAGGAGGGTTATAGCATGTTTGATCAGATTTTTGGAAACTATTTGGTACAAGCAGGTAAATTATCTCAGGAAAAACTGGATGCAGTGATTGAATATGAGAGTTCTGTCAGAGTAAAACTGGGTACAATTGCTGTTGCCGAAAAGTTAATGACCGATAAACAGGCTGAAGAGGTTAATCAATTACAGGCAGTTATGGACAAGCGCTTTGGTGATATTGCCGTTGAAAAGGGGTATTTGACGGATGACCAAGTAGGTCAATTATTAAAGAAACAGGGAAATGCCTACATGATTTTTGTTCAGACTCTGATTGATCAGGAAATCATGACAATGGAAGATATTGAGAAGTCATTAAAAGAATATCAGGACACACAGGGATTTACGGATTCTGATATGAGCGATTTGGTAAGTGGGGATATTGAACGGATTGTCAAATTATTCCTTCCTGCTAATACCGATTTGCACGATCGTCTGTGTGGTATTGCCATTCGTACCCTGATCCGTCTTGTTAATTCGGGAGCATATGTTTCCAAAGCTTTTTTGGTGGATCAGATTGTGGCAGACAATTTTGCCTTGCAGGCAATGCAGGGGGATCATTCCCTGATATCCGGTTTTGCCGGTTGCGCGGACAGCCTTCTTGCGATTGCAAATCCTTTTGCGGGAGAAGAGTTTGATGCCGTTGATTTTGATGCACTGGATGCTGTTGGCGAATTTACAAACTGTATTAATGGTCTGTTTGCATCAGAATTAAGCAAGGAAGGTGTCGATATCGATATGCTTCCTCCGGAATTCTATGATCATCCGGTTACGATTTCCGGAAATCAATTTTGTGTATTCCCGATTACAATCGGATATAATGTAATTAATTTTATTCTGAGTATCGATTCAGAATTGAAAATTGCTTAGGGAGGAACGAAAAGTGGCAAAAATATTAATCGTAGACGATTCTCGGACATCCAGAAAGGTACTTAGAGGTATTTTAGAAGAAGGCGGACATGAAATTGTAGATGAGGCTGCCAACGGACAGGAAGGTGTACAGAAGTTTCAGGCTTGTAAACCCGATATTGTTACCATGGATATTACCATGCCGGTTTTAGATGGTATGGAAGCGTTAAAGATGATTAAAGCTTTAAAACCGGATATGAAAGTAGTTATGGTTACAGCAGCCGGTCAGAAAAATAAAATGATTGATTGTATCAAATTGGGAGCCAATGAATTTTTGACAAAACCGTTTGATAAAGAAGAGATTATCTCAGTCATCAATAAGCTTTCGTAATTTCCGGATATATGAATATATTTTAAGATTCGCCCGACAGGAGGAATTGCATATGATCGAAGCAACGAGCTGTGGCGGCGTGGTTATTTTCAGAGGTAAAGTTTTACTTCTTTATAAAAGCTATAAAAATAAGTATGACGGATGGGTTCTTCCGAAAGGAACGGTGGAATTGGGTGAAACACATGAACAAACCGCTTTGCGTGAAGTTTTAGAAGAAACCGGTTCGAAAGCAACCATTATTAAGTATATCAATAAAAGCGAATATACCTTTCGTGTTCCGGAAGACATGGTATCAAAGGATGTTCATTGGTTTTTAATGATGGCTGACAGTTATTACAGCAAACCACAACGTGAAGAACATTTTGTCGACTCTGGATTTTATAAATTTCATGAGGCTTATCATTTGCTAAAGTTTAGTAATGAAAAACAAATTTTAGAGCAGGCATATGCCGAGTATTTAGAATTAAAAAAGGCTAACTTGTGGGGACACAAATATTTATAAGAATATTTTCGTTACAACAAGGAAGGCTTTGGCCTTCCTTATTTTATTATTATAGTGATACTTACAATAGAAGCCGTATGATCAGGTAAAGATATGCATATTTATAAAAGTTTGTTTTGCGATGATATTTGTCAGGATAAGCGCAAAAAATTATTACGTAAAATTAAATATCATGCCGGACTGACATCGACTTATGTCATTGCATTGGCGAACGGAAACGATTATTTTGATCTGATTCCCGGATATGTATTGAAACAAAAAGCATATCCCGTAAAAGATTTGCATATCATGGGACTTGCAGATGGATATGATAATGCCGTTATACTGGTGATAAAAATGATTGGGGTATTTTTTGAAAAATATGGTACTTACCAATTTAAAGATTTTCTGATGCAGGAAAAAGAGATGAATTTTACCGGATATAACAGGAAATAATATTTATGGGTATTTTGTTTTTAATATTAAAAATTATAGGAATTGTGCTTTTAGGATTATTGGCTTTGTTTTTTTTAGCGCTTTTCATAATTCTGTTTGTACCATTTCGATATCGCATTCATGCAAGTTATTATGATACAGCTGATATTCATGCATCGGTTTCCTGGTTGCTTCATGCGATATCTGTCCAGTTTCGTTTTTCCGATCAGGAAAGAAAGTGCCAGATAAAAGTTTTAGGCCTTTGTATCATGGATTTATTTCATCCTAAACCCAGGAAAGAAAAGAAACGTAAGAAGAAATCTGATACAGTTATAAAAGAGAAAAAGCAAATAAAACAAACAATACAAACGTCGGAAACTGGAGCAGATATTGGGAAACAGAATGATAATAACTCTTCTGTAGAGAAAAATGAAAAGATTGAAAAAGAGAAAGCGGTTGAATCCGGGACAAATGATAGTATAGAAACTGCAAAACAGGATGATAACCCGACATCGTCAGAAGATGATACACCAAAAGAATCAGGTTTATTTGAAAAAATAAGTATGTTTTTTACAAAAATCAAAGAAACTGTTTTGTCTTTGCAAAGAAAAATCCGGGCTATCCGTGAGAAGCAGATAGATTTACAAGAGCAGGGCAGAAAATGGATGACTGTTTTAAAAAGAGACAGGACAAAAACAGCTCTGGGGAAATGTAAAGATATTCTGATAAAACTGTTAAAAACGATTCTCCCAAGGAAATGGAGCGCATATTTTCATTTTGGAATGGATGATCCTGCATCTACGGCACAGATTCTGGGTTACTACTGGATGTTTATCGGCGTTTTGGCAAATCATGTTACCTGCCTTCCTGATTTTGAAAATAAAGTTTTTGAAGGTGAATTGAAAGCAAAAGGCCATATACGTATGATTACATTTGTTTCGATTGGATTAAAAGTGCTCTTTGATCCGGATCTGATATATTTAAGAAAAATAAAAGCAGAAGTGGATTCTTTATAAAATATAATGGAGGAAACGCAATGAACGAAAATAATTTTGGAAATGTAATTACATCTCTTATGAAAGGTATGGAGACTTTTTTATCAACAAAGACGGTTGTAGGAGAGCCCACACAGGTTGGTGATACCATTATTCTTCCTTTGGTAGATGTGACATTCGGTGTCGGAGCAGGCGCAAATGCCAATGATGCAAAAAATGCAGGTGGTGGTGGAATGTCCGGAAAAATGATGCCCAGTGCTGTTTTAGTTATTCGAAATGGACAAACTAAACTGGTAAACATTAAAAATCAAGATATGGTTACCAAAATCATTGATTTGATCCCGGATCTTGTTGATAAATTTACGGCACCTAAAGAAGATATTCCGGTCAGTGATGATGAGGCGGTTGATTTAGCGTTTCCTGAGGAATAAAATGCCGTATTCGGTGTGTCAATAAAAATAATTTGCTCATTTGTGCAAGCACATTCGCAAATTATCGCAAATTATACTTTTGACACAGATATCATATAATAATATAAATAGTGTAAGTTTGGTTCGATATATGTGAAAAAAATAATTGGATATAGTTGTTTTATGATTGCAGTCGGCATGTTTATTATGCTGTTTTTGGATTATCATTTTATAGCGGTAATTTTTATTGCAATATTATTATTGGTTGGTTATAACCTTTTTTGCGGATAACCGGAGTAATTATGGATAAGGACAAGGAATGGCTGTTTTCGGAGAATATCAGATTGCGAAAATGGTCTGATGAACTGGAGCACAAAGAGAAAGTTCTTCAGGAAGAAAAAAGAAATTTTGAACAGCAGAAAAAGGCTTTAGAAATAGGATTTAAAAAGCTCGCGGCCGATAAAGAGACATTTATGGCTGAGATGAAAAAGGAAAAAGCAAAAATCAATGCCATGCGTTATGAGGCAGAATGCGAAAAAGAATGTGAAAAAGAAAAATCTTCCCATCATCTGGATAAACTCAGTGGCTTTACGGGACCGGGTTTTTTTGGTGGTGTAACGGGTATGAATTCATTGAGAAAAAGATACAAAGAATTATTGAAGATTTATCATCCGGATAATAAATACGGAGATTCGTTTACCGTTGCATGCATTAATAAAGAATATGAAATTATGAAAGAAAAACTATCGGCAAAATAAAAGGACCGTACAAATACGATCCTTTTATTTTTAATCTAAACTTTGAAATTAAGCTCTTTCAACTAATCCGGATTTTAAACAAGATGTGCAAACATGCATAGTCTTTGTTGCACCTTTGACTTTACATTTTACATTTCTGATGTTTGCATTCCAAATACGATTAGATCTTCTATGAGAATGGCTGACGTTATTTCCAAAATGAGCGCCTTTACCACAGATATCACATTTTGCCATAATTGCACCTCCTAACAAAAATTGACTCACAACAAACATATACTAGCAGATTTATAATTATTTTGCAACAAAAAAATGATTTTTTTTATATTTATTGAAAATATAAGCAACATGTTTATTTTTATTCCATGAATTATATATTCCATTTTTTTATAAAAGTTGTTATAATAACTATATTATGACTTTAAGGAGGTATTTGGCATGAAGAGTACCATGAATACACATCTTGGTAATATTTCCATCGATAGTGAAGTGATTGCTAATTATGCAGGAACGGTAGCTAATGAATGTTTCGGCGTTGTCGGAATGGCTAATGTAAATGTAAAAGATGGATTAGTAAAGCTTTTAAAGCAGGAAAGTTTATCAACCGGTATTTCTGTTGTTATCAAGAATTCCGGTATCAGCATTGATTTTCATTTAATTGTTGCCTATGGTGTTAATATTCTTGCCGTATCAGATAATTTAATGAGCACTGTTAAATATAAAGTTGAGGAATTTACAGGTTTAAAAGTAGAAAAAGTCAACATCTTTGTGGAAGGTGTTCGAGTAATCGATTAAGAGGAGGATATAACTGTGGCTGCGAATACGATTGATAACAGTTTACTTTGCAAAATGTTTCTGGCAGGCGCAAAGAATCTGGAAGCCAACAAAGAATATATTAATGAATTAAATGTTTTTCCGGTTCCGGATGGAGATACGGGAACCAATATGACCATGACAATCATGTCAGCTGCAAAAGAAGTGGCAGGTCTGGATGAAACGACGGAGATGAAAGTAATTGCCAAAGCAATTTCTTCAGGTTCTTTACGTGGAGCAAGAGGAAATTCCGGTGTTATTCTTTCTCAGCTGTGCAGAGGTTTTGCAAAAATAATCGGTGAAGTAGAAGTTATTGATAAAGAAATTCTTGCAAGAGCTTGTGAAAAAGCTGTTGAAAGTGCATACAAAGCGGTTATGAAACCAAAAGAAGGTACGATTCTGACCGTGGCAAAAGGTGTATGTGAAAAGGTGGTTGAGCTTTCTGCAGATCCTGAAATTGACATGGATAGCCTGATTGACATGGCAATTTTATATGCCAAAGAGGTTCTTGATAAGACACCGGAAATGTTACCTGTTTTAAAACAGGCAGGAGTTGTGGATTCCGGCGGATATGGTTTGGTTACATTTCTTGCAGGTGCACAGAAGGCATTTCGCGGAGAAGAAATTGATTTTACTATCCAGCCGACTGCTTCAGGTGAAAGTCCCCGTGTTGACAGCATGTCTGTAGATACTTCGGATATTAAATTTGGCTATTGTACAGAATTTATTATCATGCTTGATAAAGTGTTCAGTGCCAAAATGGAAAAAGATTTTAAAGCATTTTTGGAATCAATCGGTGATTCGATTGTGGTTGTTGCAGATGAAGAGCTTGTTAAAGTTCATGTCCATACCAACGATCCCGGTCTTGCCATCCAGAGAGCTTTGACTTATGGTCCGCTTTCCAATATGAAAATTGATAATATGCGCCTAGAGCATCAGGAAAAGCTTTTTAAAGAACAGGAAAAAGCTGAAGCCATTAGCAGTGAAGTTGCTATGGAGCATAAAGAAGTTGGATTTATCTCTGTTTCTGTCGGCGAAGGTGTCAATGCCATATTTAAAGATTTAGGTGTTGACCGCATTATTGAAGGCGGACAGACGATGAATCCCAGTACGGATGATATTATCCATGCGATTGACCAGGTTAATGCGGATACGGTATTTGTATTACCGAACAACAAAAATATTATCATGGCCGCAAATCAGGCACAGGCAATGGTAGAAGATAAAAAAGTAATTGTCATTCCGACCAAAAATATTCCGCAGGGAATTACAGCCATCATCAGTTATGTGCCCGAAATGAGTGCCGAAGAAAATGAAGAAAACATGAATTCGGAAATCGAAAATGTACAGACCGGACAGGTAACATATGCCGTTCGTGATACAGAGATTGACGGTATGGTGATTCATGAAAATGACATCATGGGAATTGGTGATCATAAAATGCTGGCTGTTGGAACCGAAGTGAATGCTACGACGGTTGAAATGATTGATAAAATGATTGAGGAATCCGATGCAGAGCTCATTAGTATTTATTATGGCGCTGATGTGACGAAAGAGGCTGCAGAAGCTTTGGCAGACCTTGTTAGCGAAGCACATGGTGATTGTGATGTGGAACTGCAGTATGGTGGTCAGCCTGTTTACTATTATATTGTTTCTGCAGAATAGCAGAGAATGATTGTTTGTATTACCGGTTCGTTTAGAGCGTTAAAGTGATTATGGATTTTCAAACAAGTATAAAAGAACTTAAGGGCATCGGAGATAAAAACGGTGCCCTTTTTCATAAACTGAATATTGATACTTTAAAGGATCTGATAACATATTATCCACGTGCCTATGAATCTTATCCGGCTTTGTCTTTTGCAACACATTGCGATACTGAAAAAAGATCAGCTGTTTATGCAACGATAAAATCAGAACCGGCTCTTGTCCGCGTGAAACGCTATCAAATTGTCCATTTTATTGCAATGGATGAAAATGGTGGTCGTTTTTTGGTGCGTATTTTTAACATGCCTTATATGAAAAAAACGCTACATGCCGGTCAAAACTTTGTTTTTTATGGAAAATTCTCTGCCGGGAAGGATCAACTGACAATGGATCAGCCCAGATTGTTTAAAAAAGAGGATTATGAATCCATGCAAAAGGGATACTTCCCTGTTTATCAGTGTACAAAAGGTCTGTCCAATGAAACGATCAGCAAATATATCAAACAGGCTTATGCAATTTTGGAGAATCAGATTATCGATTCTTTTCCTGAAGAACTGATGAAAAGAAGAGGCTTTCCGATCTATCGTGATATGATTCGGATTATGCATAATCCCGATTCCATGGAAGAAGTCTATTGGGCAAAAAAACGACTGGCTTATGAAGAGTTTTTCTTTTTTCTGCTTTCCTCCAAACAAAACGAGAGCCATCAGGTGTATCAAACCCAACTCAATTGTTTTAAAAGATATCAGGAAACGGATCAGTTGATTGAAAGTCTTCCTTTTCAACTGACCGATTCCCAAAAAAAGGTCTGGGACGAAATACAGTCGGATTTATATAGTGGTGTTGTTTGTAATCGTTTGGTTCAGGGAGATGTCGGATGCGGAAAAACCATGATTGCAATTTTGGCATTATATTGTTGTGTGCTCAATCATAAACAGGGGGCACTCATGGCACCGACGGAGGTACTTGCCGTTCAGCATTATCAATCAATTCAAGAAATGTGCCAAAAGTACAATCTGCCATTTCAGATTGCTTTATTAACCGGAAGTGTGAAAGCAAAAGAGAAAAAGCAGATTTATGAAGAACTCTCAAATGGAACCGTGAATCTGGTAATCGGTACCCATGCGCTTTTAGAGGATGCAGTCAGATTTCAAAATCTTGGGCTTGTCGTTACGGATGAACAGCATCGGTTTGGAGTAAGACAACGAGCCGTTTTAAATGCGAAGGGAAAAGATGTGCATACCATTGTTATGTCTGCAACACCAATTCCTCGTTCGTTAGCAATGATTTTGTATGGCGGATTGTCTGTTTCAACAATACCGGAACTTCCTGCCGAGCGTATTCCTATTAAAAATGCTGTGGTGGATATCGGATATCGCAAAAGTGCTTATCACTTTATGCAGCAACAGATTCGGGAAGGTCATCAGATTTATATTATTTGTCCAATGGTGGAAGCCGGAATATCTGAAAACCTGGAAAATGTAGAAGAGTATGCCGAAAAGATTAAGCCATATTTTGATTCGAATGTACGAATTGCCATTCTGCACGGTAAAATGAAAGGTGTGGACAAGAATCAGATTCTGAATGCCTTTGCCGGACATGAAATTGATATTCTGGTTTCAACAACGGTTGTAGAGGTTGGAATCAATGTTCCGAATGCAACGGTAATGATGATAGAAAATGCAGATCGCTTTGGTCTTGCAACTCTCCATCAGTTAAGAGGACGTGTCGGCAGGGGAAAAAGCCAGTCTTATTGTATTTTTGTGGACTCATCTTCCAATGATAAGAGTCGGAAGCGTCTTGAAATATTGGGAAAGACAAATGATGGCTTTGAAATTGCCAATGCCGATTTGAAAATGCGTGGCCCCGGTGAACTTTCCGGTACCCTGCAAAGCGGAGATGCAGGTTTTGTTTACGCGGATCTTTATGACGATGCAGATATGTTATATCTGGCAAACGAAGATGTTTCTAAATTAATGGTGGATAATCCACTAATGGAGGGAGAAGAACTTTCCAATTTGAGAAATCGTTGGCATGAAGTCTCTGAAAGCGGATATCTGAAAACCATATAAAGTGATTTAACCGGATAGTGAAAACGAGAAAGTTCTGAGATGACCACAAGATTTGGTATTTTTATTTGAAAAATATTCAAATTATGGTATATTATAAAGGTGTGTATGTTTACATGCCTTTTTTTCATGTGCAAAACTGCACGAATTGTTATAATTTTGTTTACTATTTGCAGGGAGGAACACTTACTATGGCAAAGTCCACAGATTATGGTGCTTCGAGTATAAAGGTTTTAGAAGGTTTAGAGGCGGTCAGAGTCCGTCCCGGAATGTATATCGGAAGTGTATCGACAAAAGGTTTAAACCATCTGATTTATGAAATTGTCGACAATTCGGTCGATGAACATTTAGCGGGTTTTTGTACTGTTATTAAAGTATATTTGGAAAAGGACGGTTCTGCGACGATCATTGATAATGGACGTGGTATTCCGGTTGAGATGCACGAAAAAGGAATCAGTGCGGAACGTGTTGTTTTTACGACTCTGCATGCCGGCGGTAAATTTGATGATTCTGCTTATAAAACAAGTGGTGGTCTGCATGGTGTCGGTTCTTCGGTAGTAAACGCATTGTCCAATTATATGACGGTTCGTATTTCGCGTAACGGTCATATCTATGAAGATAAATACGAAAAGGGGGTTCCGGTGCAGGAACTGGTTGACGGTTTGTTGCCGGTTGTCGGAAAAACAAAGGAAACCGGTACGACGATAAATTTCCTGCCGGATGACACGATTTTCGATAAAACATATTTTAAGGCGGAGGATGTCAAGAGCAGACTCCATGAAACAGCTTATTTAAATCCGAATTTGACGATTGAATTTGAGGACCGCAGAGGGGAAGAAACAGATTATGCCGTATTTCATGAGCCGGAAGGTCTGGTTGGTTTTGTAAAAGCCATGAATGGTTCTAAAGAGGCGGTCTGTGATGTTGTTTATTTTAAATCTGAACTGGAAAATATAGAAGTCGAATGTGCTTTTCAGTATGTAAATGAATTCCATGAAAATGTATTGGGCTTTTGTAATAATATTTATAATGCGGAAGGTGGTACGCATATTACGGGCTTTAAATCGGCATTTACCAATGTCATCAATAATTATGCCCGCGAATTGAATATTCTAAAAGAAAAAGACCAGAATTTTACAGGCGCCGATGTTCGAAACGGAATGACGGCGGTCATTTCCGTTAAACATCCCAATCCACGTTTTGAAGGTCAGACCAAGACGAAACTGGATAATCAGGATGCATCCAAAGTAGTCAGTAAAATTACATCAGATGAAGTCGTACGCTATTTTGACCGGAATCTGGACAATTTAAAAGCAGTTATCAGTTGTGCCGAAAAATCTGCCAAAATCCGCAAATCGGAAGAGAAAGCAAAAACCAACATGCTTTCCAAACAGAAATATTCGTTTGATTCCAATGGAAAACTTGCCAATTGTGAATCCAGAGACCCTAAATTGTGTGAGATATTTATTGTCGAAGGTGATTCCGCAGGGGGTTCCGCAAAGACAGCCAGAAATCGAAAATATCAGGCCATTCTGCCAATCCGCGGTAAAATTTTGAATGTGGAAAAAGCCAGCATCGACAAGGTGTTGGCCAATGCAGAAATAAAGACCATGATTAATGCATTTGGATGTGGTTTTTCGGAAGGATACGGAAATGACTTTGATATCACGAAGCTTCGTTATGACAAAATCATCATTATGGCGGATGCTGATGTGGACGGGGCTCATATTTCTACGTTGCTTTTGACATTATTTTATCGGTTTATGCCGGAGTTAATCAGTTCCGGACATGTTTATATAGCCATGCCGCCGTTATATAAAGCCATGCCTTCAAAAGGAGAAGAAGAGTATCTTTATGATGATAAGGCATTGGAAAAATACCGAAAGACGCATAAGGGTTCTTTTACCCTGCAACGATATAAAGGTCTTGGTGAAATGGATGCGGAACAGCTATGGGAAACCACATTAAATCCGGAGACCAGAAAGTTAAAACTGGTGGAAATCGATGATAATTTCCAGGCAGACAGGATTACGGAAATGTTAATGGGAACAGAGGTTCCGCCACGTAAAAAATATATCTACGATCATGCAAAGGAAGCATTATTGGATATCTGATAACTTCTTTTTATACGATGTTGTTTTCTTATTATTTAGAAAGAGAAAGATAAAATTATGAGTGAATCAATTATCAGAACAGAATATTCCGAGGTAATGGAGCAATCCTATATTGATTATGCGATGAGTGTTATTATTGCACGTGCGCTTCCGGATGTCAGAGACGGTTTGAAACCGGTACAGCGTAGGACTTTATATGATATGCATGAACTCCGCATTAAATATGATGGTCCCTATCGTAAATGTGCCCGTATTGTCGGTGATACCATGGGTAAATATCATCCGCACGGGGACAGCTCCATTTATGATGCGCTTGTTGTTCTCGCTCAGGATTTTAAAAAGGGAATTCCGCTTGTTGACGGACATGGTAATTTTGGCTCCATAGAGGGTGATTCAGCCGCTGCCATGCGTTATACGGAAGCAAGACTGGCTCAGATTACACAGGAAGCATATCTTGCCGATCTGGACAAAGATGTTGTAGATTTTGTCCCCAATTTTGATGAAACGGAACAGGAACCGTCTGTTTTGCCGGTTAAAGTGCCCAATATTCTGATTAATGGTGCCGAAGGTATTGCCGTTGGTATGGCAACGAGTATACCAACTCACAATTTATCTGAAGTTATCGATGGTTTAAAAGCTTACATGCAGGACCCGACCCTGACTACGAGACAGTTGATGAAGTATGTAAAAGGTCCGGATTTTCCGACCGGCGGAATTGTATGCAATCAGGATGAACTACTTTCCATATATGAAACCGGTAACGGAAAAATCAAGGTCCGTGGTAAAGTAGATGTGGAAAAAGGGAAAGGCGGTCATGTCAATATTGTCATTTCTGAAATCCCTTATA
The DNA here is from genome assembly GCA_945919795.1 of uncultured Lachnospiraceae bacterium. Lineage (GTDB taxonomy): Bacteria > Bacillota > Clostridia > Lachnospirales > Lachnospiraceae > UBA2882. The sequence continues at coordinate 149,165 of CAMEJJ010000002.1, read as the reverse complement.
CGATGATCGGAACCGGAATTTCCAAATTTTTGATGGATGTTGCCGCTTTGGCGGAAACGAAGAAAACAAATGATATTGTTGATATTTCAAATCAGTCCGGTAAAGAAGGTATTCGTATTGTGATTGAATGTAAACGCGATACGGATACCGAGCAGTTTATTAATATGCTCTATAAAAAGACTAAACTGGAAGATACCTTTGGTGTCAACATGTTAGCGGTTGCTAACGGAAGACCGGAGACATTGAGCCTGCAGGAAATTTTTAGGCATTGCGCAGATTTTCAATTTGAAGTTGCTACGAGAAAATATCAGACTCTTCTGGCAAAAGAACAGGAAAAGAGAGAGATTCAGGAAGGCCTGATTAAGGCATGCAATCTGATTGATTTAATTATTGAAATCTTACGTGGTTCAAAAGACCGTGCCATGGCTAAGGAATGTCTGGTAAATGGGGTGACGGACGGAATAAAATTTAAATCCAAAGAATCCAAAGTAATGGCAGCTCAGCTAATGTTTACCGAAAAACAGGCAAATGCCATCTTAGAAATGCGTCTGTACCGCCTGATTGGTTTGGAAATCAACGCTTTAATCAAAGAGCATGAGGATACTATGGCAAATATCTATAAATATGAGGATATTTTGTCAAGTCATTCTTCTATGATTCAGGTTTTGATACAGGAACTGGATGAGTTTAAAAAGAAATTTGGTAAAAAAAGAAAAACACAGATTACAAATGCCGAAGAAGCAGTCTATGTAGAAAAAGAACAGGAAGAAATGGATTTATATGTTTTGATGGATCGTTTTGGATATGTTCGCTGTATTGATGAAGCTACCTATGAACGCAATAAAGAAACGGCAGAAACAGAGAACCGCTTTATCATTAAATGTAAAAACACCGGAAAAATCTGTGTTTTCACAGCAGAAGGCCAGATGCATACCGCCAAGGTAAAAGATATTCCGATGGGTAAATTCCGTGATAAAGGTGTTGTGGTTGATAATATCAGTAATTTTGACACCGGAAAAGAGCGTATTGTTTTTGTATGTTCTCAAAGCGATGCCAATTTATACCGAATGTTATTTGTGACAAAGTTATCCATGTGTAAGGTTGTTGACGGTGGTGAGTTTGATGTGGCAAAACGTACCGTTGCAGCAACAAAGTTGATGGATGATGATGAAGTTGTCAGCATTGTGCCTTTGATTTGTCAGAGAAATATTGTGTTACAATCCAAAGAAGGATATTTCTTAAAATTTGTCATAGAAGAAATTCCGGAGAAAAAGAAAAATGCAATTGGTGTACGTGGAATGAAACTGGGGGCATCCGATTATATTGAAAATGTATATTATACACAAAATGCTATTGAGCATAACATAGAATATAAAGAAAAAACGCTGGAACTTAATAAAATGAAACTTGGAAAGCGGGATTCAAAAGGTATTAAGGTTCGTGTATAATCGGAGATGGAAATAACGGAGATAAAAATATGAGAGTAATTGCCGGAACGGCCAGAAGTCTGAAACTGGTTACCCCTGAAGGAACAGATACCAGACCGACTACTGACCGGATTAAGGAGACATTGTTTAATATGCTGCAGTTTGACCTTCAGGATGCAGCTTTTCTGGATTTATTTGCCGGAAGCGGTGCAATCGGGATTGAGGCATTAAGCAGGGGAGCAAGCTATGCCTGTTTTGTAGATTCTTCTACGAAAGCAGAAGAATGCATCAAAAGTAATCTGACGCATACGAAGCTTATCGATAAAGCAAGTGTATATAAACAGGATGTGTTTGTTGCCTTATCAAGAATGGAATACCAGAAAAAATTTGATCTTGTTTTTATGGACCCGCCTTATCATAAGGAATTGGAACAACGTGTTTTGGAGTATCTGGGAACTTCATCGGTTATAGATGCGGATACGACAATTATTTTTGAGGCTGCACTGGATACAGATCTTTCATTTCTTGACAGACTGCCTTATGAAGTTATAAAAATAAAACAATATAAAACCAATATGCATGTTTTTGTTAAAAGGAGTCATTAAAATGAAGAGTGCAATTTATCCGGGTAGCTTTGATCCTGTTACGTACGGTCATTTGGATGTCATTAAGAGAGCTGCTAATATTTTTGATGAATTAACGGTTTGTGTCTCACACAATGTCATGAAGTCATCATTGTTTTCTGTCGAAGAACGTGTTAAAATGCTAGAAGAAGCGACAAAAGATTTGCCGAATGTCCGGATTGATTCGTTTAGTGGTCTGACGATTGACTATGCCAAGAAAAAGAATGTTCATGTTGTTATACGTGGCTTAAGAGCTATTACCGACTTTGAATATGAATTGCAGATTGCACAGACAAATCATAAGCTTTCAGGCGGTGAACTGGACACCATGTTTTTGACAACAGCATTGGAATATGCATATTTAAGTTCTTCTTCTGTTAAGGAGATTGCATATTTCCATGGTGATGTTTCACCCTGTGTACCCGATTTTGTGGCAAAAGAAATATACAAAAAATATCATGAAAAATAATAGAGTGTAATGAAGGAGACCGGCTATGAGCAGTAAAATGATGACCAGTAAAATCGAGCAGTTAATTGATGAAATTGAAGATTATATTGATAGTTGCAAACCAACTTTATTAAACAGCAATAATATCGTTGTTAATAAAGAAGAAATTGATGAATTATTGAGAGAACTTCGTATGACAACACCTGAAGAAATCAAACGTTGTCAGAAGATTATCAGTAATCAGGAAGCCATCTTAGAGGATGCTAAGAAAAAGGCAACCGGTCTGATTAATGATGCAACTGCCAAAACGAGCGAACTGGTTAATCAGGAAGCTGTTACACAGCAGGCATATGGTCAGGCGGAGGAAATCGTTGCTCTTGCTACTAAGCAGGCACAGGAAATTGTGGATGCAGCAACCAATGAAGCGAATCAGGTAAAAGCTGCTGCCATCCAGTATACGGATAGTCTGCTTGGTAATGTGGAAAAAATCATCAGTACATCTCTTGAAATCAATACTGCAAAATATGAGAGCCTGATTACTTCTTTGAATGACTGCTATAGTATTGTTACTGCAAACCGTGCTGAATTATATCCTGCAGAACCGATTGATACTTCTGTTTTTGATGAAGAATCATAAATTATTATTTGTTTTTTATAAATATGAATAACAGAATACATGTTATGCTGCATAGGATCATCTTATGCAGCATATATTTTTTTCTGGAAAACGGACAATCACTGATTAAATGAAATGTTTGCAGATGGCAGGATAATCCGTTAAAGGCTAATGCTGCATGTGCTGTTATAAAAGAAACTGTTTCAGAAAGATTTAGGGATTTTAATGAAAGAATACCTCCGGATATTTCCAAAACACAATAAAACAAGGTTTCCAGTCTTTTTGTAGAATCGGGTGTTATAAGGGACGGAAGATGATTGATAAAAACCGTAACGGCAGACATCAGCATATTACAAAGAATCATATATCCGCCAAGCAATCCAATCTGGCTTAAGCTTTTTATAATATTGGAATTTGTATATGTAATCAGATTTTTTATAGAAATTCCCATTTTGCTTTTTTTATTATTACGAATGTCATTTTGGCTACAGAAATCTTCATTTTTATAAATGCTGTGGCGTAGAATCAAACCGTATAATAAAGGTAAACCATATAAAACGAATAGTCCCGAAAGCATAAGTTTTTGGGAATAAATGTTATTGCAGATAAAAGAAAAGAAGTAAGCAGGACCAAAATTGTTGCAAAAACATAAAAGATATTCTGCTTCTTTTTGTGAGATGTTTCCTTCTTTATATTCCATTGCGGCAATTTTTGCGCCCATTGGAAACCCGCATAAAAAGCCCATAAACAGGGTGTAGATTCCGGCATCCGAAATTTGAAAAAGAGGACGGATAATAAATTTAAATGGTTTGATGATATATCCATCCAGTTTCAAATCAATCATCAGTCCTGATAAAATCATAAACGGCAGTAAGGCCGGAAGCATATGCTGATACCAGATATTCAGCCCGGTAAATGCATAGTATTTCGTATCCTGTGCATGAATGAGCAAAATCACAAAAAGAATTGTAAACATCGATGCAAATACAAAGTTTTTTATAAAATATTTCATAAAAAAGCCCACGAACTTTCAAAATAGTATATACTTAATTCTATGATGTAAGTGTCAAAAGTATAAGTGGTTAGGATTTTCGTGTAAAATATGCGTTTAGATAAATATTTGTCCGATTGTGGCATTGATACAAGAAGTAAATGCAAAAAATATATCAGACAGGGCAGAGTTTTGGTAAATGATATTCTCATCACGGATGAGGCATTTCATGTCCGGGAAGAGGATAGAGTTGTTTTTGATCAAAAACCTATTAAGTTAGAAAGACAACTGTATCTTATGTTTCATAAACCGGCGGGTTGCGTCTGTGCTTTGTCGGATTCGATGCACAAGACGGTCTTAGATTATTTTCCGTCTGATATAAAAAAGCGTCTGTTGATTGTAGGTCGATTGGATAAAGATACGGAAGGTCTTTTATTTTTGACCGATGACGGAGCATTTGTCCATCATCTGATGTCACCCAAAAAACACGTTGAAAAATCCTATTACTTTTGTGCACGCGGTCATCTTTGCGATGAGGCTTGCGATATGGTGGCTTCCGGTATGGATATCGGAGACGAAACGCCTACGAAGCCTGCCACCTTAAAAATACTACAGACAGAGACTGATCAGATACAAGGGGTATTATCCATTACGGAAGGAAGATATCATCAAGTAAAACGCATGATGAAAGTCCTTGGCGTCGAGGTTACATATCTGAAACGTATTTCCATCGGAAAAATACGTCTGGATGATAACTTGTCTGCCGGGGAGTTTCGGGCACTTACGGATAAAGAATTAGAATTATTAAATTATCATCAAAGAGAGAAATAAAATGCCTTTTTTACCTATGACATTAGAGGAATGTCAAAAGCAGAATATTGAACAATTGGATTTTGTTTATATCATAGGGGATGCATATGTGGACCATCCGTCTTTCGGACATGCCATTATTTCCAGAGTTTTAGAGTCTTTTGGTTATACGGTTGGCATAATCTCCCAGCCTGACTGGAAGAATCCGGATAGCATTAAGGTGCTTGGAAAACCGCGCCTGGCGTTTTTGATTACGGCCGGTAATATGGATTCGATGGTGAATCATTATTATGTAAGTAAAAAAAGAAGGACGACTGATGCATATACTCCCGGAGGAGCATGTAACAGACGCCCCGATCATGCTGCGGTAGTTTATAGTAATCTGGTTCGCAGTCAGTATAAAGATACACCGATCATTTTAGGTGGGATTGAAGCGAGTCTTCGCAGGATGGCGCATTACGATTACTGGTCTGATTCGTTGAAACGTTCCATTTTGCTCGATAGCGGTGCAGATCTGATTTCTTATGGAATGGGTGAAAAATCAATTGTGGAGATTGCAGATGCCCTAAACAGCGGTATGGATGTAAAAGATTTGACATTTATTCGCGGAACCGTATATAAAGCACGTAATACGGATCATGTATGCGATGGTGTGATGCTTCCATCTTTTATGGAGATGAAGAAAGAAAAGGAGCAATATGCACAATCTTTTGCAATCCAATATGAAAATACGGACCCGTATTCCGGCAAAACACTGATAGAAACTTATGAACATGATGTTTATGTGATACAAAATCCACCGTCTTATCCATTGACTGAAACGGAAATGGATGATATTTATAATCTTCCTTATATGAGGCGTTCACATCCGTCTTACGATGCTTTGGGCGGAGTTCCGGCTACAAAAGAAATACAGTTTTCCTTAATCAGTAACCGGGGATGTTTCGGAGGATGTAATTTTTGTGCTTTGACCTTTCATCAGGGAAGAATTGTGCAGACAAGGAGTCATGAATCGATTATCAAAGAGGCAATCGGTATGACAGAGGATTCGGAATTTAAAGGATATATTCACGATGTCGGCGGACCGACGGCCAATTTCAGGGCCCCTTCCTGTGAAAAACAATTGCAGTACGGAGTTTGTAAAAACAAGCAATGCCTGTTTCCCAAGCCTTGCACCAATTTAAAAGCCGATCACAGCGATTATGTGTCATTACTTCGTAAGCTTCGAAAGCTTCCGAAAGTGAAAAAAGTTTTTATCCGTTCCGGAATTCGCTTTGATTATCTTCTCTGTGACAAAGATGATACTTTCTTCCATGAATTGTTGAAATATCATGTCAGTGGGCAGTTAAAGGTTGCTCCCGAGCATATTTCGGATGCGGTGCTTTGTCGCATGGGTAAACCTGAAAATGCTGTTTATGAGCGCTTTATGAAAAAATATGAGGATTACAATGAAAAGATCGGAAAAAAACAGTATCTGGTTCCGTATCTGATGTCCTCGCATCCCGGTTCTACACTAAAAGAAGCTATAGAACTTGCGGAATATATCAGGGATCTCGGATATATGCCTCAGCAGGTTCAGGATTTTTATCCAACTCCATCTACCATGTCAACGGTGATGTATTATACCGGTATTGATCCCCGGGATATGAAACCGGTTTATGTTGTGAAAAATCCACATGAAAAAGCCATGCAGAGAGCACTGATACAATATAAAAATCCGGAAAATTATGAACTGGTAAAAGAAGCTTTATTAAAAATGCACCGGGAAGATTTAATCGGATTTGGCCCTAAGTGTCTGATACCACCAAGGAAAATGGAAAAGAAGGGCAACCTCCAAAATCACGGTCGCAAGAATGACAAGGGCGATAAAACCGGAAAAAGTGGTAAAAGCAATAATAGTAATAGCAACAAAAATAGCATTATTAATAGCAAAAATAACAGTAAAGCAGAAAATACTAGGAAAAATAAAATAAATAGTAAAAAAAACAGGAATACAGTCAATCGAAAAAAGCGAAAATAAAAACAATATAAGAAAAAGTAACAATAAAAGAAATAACAAAAGAAATAGAAATAATACAATTAAAAGTCAACAGGAGAAATTCATCATGAAAAAAGTGCAAAAAGGAGATTTTGCCTATTACAATTATAAGAAAAAAATGGTCGTGTTTCTTACCGTTCTTTATTTTGCATTAGCCATCGGTCTCTATGTCATCGGGTATGTAACGACCGGCAGTAATAAAAATCTTTTGACCATTGTTGCGGTACTTGGCATGCTTCCGGCAAGTAAAAGTGCGGTTTCCATGGTTATGTATTTGCGATATCACGGCTGTAATACCGAAGATTATGAGATGTTAAAGGAAAAAGTCGATTCGTTTGTCCATGCATATGGTCTGGTATTTACAACATACAAAAAGAATTTTGAAGCTTGTGCATGTATCGTAAAAAATGGTTATGTTTACGCATGTATTTCCAATCATCCAAATGATGCGGATGAATTAAAAAAACATATATCCGACATGATTCGTCAAAACGGCTTAAAAGGTACAGCCGGTGTCTTTACAAATAAAGATGAGTATTTAAAACGATTATCGGATTTAGAAAAAAAGGATGATGAAGACAGAGCAAATGATGAAGCGTTATTAACTCTGATGCTTCAACTGTCATTGTAATTATGAAAGAACTGATTATAAACCGGAATGAAGCCGGACAGCGTTTTGATAAATATCTGGGCAAAGTATTTTCTAATACATCCATGGGATTTATTTATAAAATGCTTCGAAAAAAGAATTTTACATTGAATGGAAAAAAGGCCGACGGAAAAGAAATCTTAAAACAGGGAGATAGTGTGAAACTCTTTGTTTCAGATGCTACTTTTGCAAAGTTTTGCAGCATGGGACCCGATCAGAATGATAACACAGAAAAAAACTATCCAACCCTGGTAAAGAGCGGGTTATCTTCGCTGTCCCTATCCATTATCTATGAAGATGATGATATTCTGATCTTTAATAAACCGGCAGGAATGCTTTCACAAAAGGCTCGCCCGGAGGATGTTTCCTTAAATGAATATCTGATTGGTTATATGTTAACGGAACACATGATAAATCCCGAAGATTTAACAACTTTTAAACCATCCATTGCCAATCGGATTGACCGTAATACAACAGGAGCTGTATTGTGTGGGAAATCGCTTGCCGGACTGCAATTTCTTTCCGAAATACTGAAAGAAAGAACCTTGCATAAGTTTTATCGGACCATCGTTTTGGGGAAAATTGCTGAGCCGTTGTTCTTAGACGGCTATTTAAAGAAAAATGAAAAAACAAATAAAGTCTCGATATCACATGAAAAAAGCGATGACGGAGATTATATCAAAACAAAAATCAAGCCTTTGGAGTATTTTTCTTATCAGGGGAAAGTATATACGGAAGTCAGGGTAGAGCTGATTACCGGAAAGACACATCAGATACGTGCGCATCTTGCAAGCATCGGACACCCTTTGATCGGTGATACGAAATATGGAAACAGGGTTGCCTCAAATCCGTTTCCAATTAGACATCATTTATTACACTCTTTTGAAATATGTTTTCCGGCTGCCTGTCAGATCCGACATGAGAATTTTTTGTATCTGGCAGACAAGCGGTTTTATGCTGAGTTATCAGAGGATTATGAAAAAATAGTAAGGTTGTTAAAAGATGGGAACATGGAATAGCCGCGGACTTCGTGGTTCCGCGTTGGAAGAATTGATTAATCGGACAAATGAGAAATACAGGGAAAAAGGTCTTGCCCTAATTCAAAAGGTTCCGACACCGATTACACCGATGAAAATCGATAAAGAGACCCGACATATTACGTTAGCCTATTTTGACCAGAAATCGACGGTTGATTATATTGGAGCAGTACAGGGAATTCCCATCTGTTTTGATGCAAAAGAATGTGCTTCCGATACCTTTCAACTGCAAAATATTCATCCGCATCAGGTGGCTTTTATGGCGGATTTTGAAAAACAGGATGGAATTGCCTTTTTCCTGATTCATTTTACGCATCGGGATATGTTGTATTATCTGCCGTTCCGTCATCTGCAGGTTTTCTGGGAAAGGGCGCAAAAAGGTGGCAGAAAAAGCTTTCGTTTGGATGAATTGGATTTATCTTATGAACTGAAGCATAAAGCGGGACTTTTTGTTCCCTATCTGGACACACTTCAAAAAGACTTAAACGAACGGGAAGTATTGGATAACGATGAAGATTCGACAGAGTGAGCCGCTACAGGCAGATTTTGAAAATGATTGACAAATCATGTGGATTTCAGTATACTAAAAAACGCGTCAGTATATTAGCGAATTAGCACTTTAATTTGCGAAAGTATAAAGCAAATGAGGAAGGATTAATTGTTTTTATGAAAAAAGTGGTACATACGCCGGAAGGTGTAAGAGATATTTATGGAAATGAATGTCAGAGAAAACATTTTTTGCAGGATAAAATACATGAAAATATTTTGCGTTTCGGCTATCAGGATATTGAAACACCGACGTTTGAATTTTTTGATGTTTTCGGCAAGGAAATTGGTACAACAGCCAGTAAGGAATTATATAAATTTTTCGATAAAGAAGGCAATACGTTAGTATTGAGACCGGATTTTACGCCTTCCATCGGAAGATGTGCGGCGAAGTATTTTATGGAAGAATCTCTTCCGGTCAGATTGACGTATCTAGGCAATACCTTTACCAACACGTCCAATCTGCAAGGAAAGTTAAAAGAAACCACCCAGATGGGGGTAGAATTAATTGGAGATGATTCCGTTATGGCAGATGCGGAAATGATTCACATTGCGGTTTCTTCCTTAAAATCTGCCGGTTTGTCTGACTTTCAGATCAGTATCGGTGAAATCGGATTTTTTAAAGGCATTTGCAGGGAATTGCAATTGGATGAGGATACGGAAGCCGATTTAAGAGAAAATATTTCCAATAAAAACTATTTTGGTGCGGAAGAATTGCTTTCCGATAAAAATCTGTCCCAAAAGCAGGTTGAATCCATTTTAAAAATCACGGAATTATTTGGTTCTGTAGAAATATTATCAGAAGCTAAAGAACTGGTTCATAATGTCCAGAGTAAATGCGCGATTGACCGCCTGATGCGTCTTTATGAACTTTTGCAGGTTTATCATGATGAAAAGTATATTTCTTTTGATTTGGGACTGGTCAGCAAATATCATTATTATACAGGTATTATTTTTAAAGGCTATACCTATGGAACCGGTGATGCTATTGTTACGGGTGGACGTTATGATGCTTTGTTGTCTTACTTTGGTAAAAATTCTGCTTCCATCGGTTTTGTCATTAACGTAGATGGTCTGATGCAGGCTATGGCATCGCGTAAGCTTTTGCCTGATATTAATCCTTTGATGACGTTGATTATCTACGAAAAGGGATGTGAAAGTGATGTAATCCGTTATGCAGGAGAGTTGAGAAGTCTTTCTAAAAATTGTGAGCTACTGCAACTGGATACAGAACATGATGATACTTATTTTGTAGAATATGCAAAGAAAAGACCCAATACATCCGTAGTGAAATTATCCACGAAAGGGATAAAAGAGCTATATAAGGCTTAGGAGAATGATTATGAGTGAAGATATGAGATATTTAACTTTTGCGCTTGGCAAAGGAAGGCTGGCTAATAAAACACTGGCTTTGTTGGAGCAGATCGGCATTTATTGTGAAGAGATGAAAGATAAGGATACAAGAAAACTGATTTTTGTTAACGAAGAACTGAAATTAAAGTTTTTCTTATCCAAAGGTCCGGATGTGCCAACATATGTAGAATATGGAGCTGCCGATATCGGTGTAGTCGGAAAAGACACCTTATTGGAAGAAGGCAGAAGGGCATATGAGGTATTGGATTTGGGCTTTGGAAAATGCCGTATGTGCGTCTGTGGTCCGGAAAGCGCAAGAGAATTACTACAGCACCATGAAATGATTCGTGTGGCAAGTAAATATCCGAAAATTGCAAAGGATTATTTTTATAATAAAAAACATCAGACCGTTGATATCATTAAATTAAACGGTTCTGTTGAGCTTGGTCCGATTGTCGGATTATCGGATGTCATTGTAGATATTGTGGAAACCGGTTCGACATTAAAAGAAAACGGGCTTGTGGTTTTAGAAGAGATTTGTCCACTATCTGCCCGTATGATTGTCAATCAGGTCAGCATGAAAATGGAATCGGAACGTATCAAGGATATTATCCATCGTTTAAAAGAACAGTTATAAGAGGTATATACATATGGAAAGAACAGCAAGTATCAAACGCACAACAAAAGAAACCGATATCTCCCTTTCCCTGAATTTGGATGGTACGGGAGATTTTGAGATATCTACGGGAATCGGATTTTTTGATCATATGTTATCCGGTTTTGCAAAGCATGGATATTTTGATCTGGACTTAAAAGCACAGGGTGATTTGGAAGTGGACGGTCACCATACAGTGGAAGACTGTGGAATTGTTTTAGGAAATGCCATCGCAAAAGCGGTTGGTGATAAAAAAGGAATTAACCGCTATGGATATTTTGTGCTTCCCATGGATGAAGCTCTTGTGATTTGTGCGGTTGACTTATGCGGAAGACCTTATTATTCTTCCGATGTTGTATTCCGGGGAGAGAAGATGGGAGATCTGGATACCCAGTTAATCAAAGAATTTTTCTACTCCGTCTCATATGCGGCAGGCATGAATTTGCATTTTAAACTTTTGTTTGGTGCGAATGACCATCATATTTGTGAGGCCATGTTTAAGGCTTTTGGAAAGGCTCTGGATATGGCTGTTGCATTGGAACCCCGTTGTAAGGATGTGCCCAGTACCAAAGGTGCGTTAGAATAAGGAATAAATGATATGGAACAAAAAATCAAAGCAAAAACAGAACCCGGAATTGGTAAATTTCAGCCGATTATGCCTTTTTCGGAATTAAAAAAAGGTGCCGACGGACTTGTGTGCGTTGTCGTACAGGATGATGAAACCAATCAGGTGCTTATGGTAGCCTACATGAATGAAGAAGCCTATAACATGACCTGTGAAACCGGACGCATGACGTATTACAGCAGAAGCCGGAATGAATTGTGGATAAAAGGCATGACAAGCGGTCATTTTCAATATATCCGGAGTATCATGATTGATTGTGATAACGATACGATTTTGGCAAGGGTAAAACAAATCGGTGCTGCCTGTCATACCGGCAATTTTTCATGCTTTTACCGCAGTCTTGTTGCAGAATAAAAGTTTTTTGGAAAATCCATTCTCATATCATTCTCATATTTTCAACCTGTCTGAATATGTTTGTATTATAGAAACAGCATTGCCTGTTTGTGAAGTATTTCAGGTTTGTATGGTTGGAGGGAATGGAAATCATGAATGATGCAAAAACAGCAGAAAACCGGACTGAAAAAATTCTTCGGCTAAAAGAATTTGAAAAAAATAATAAGGTGCATATGAACGCACTGTCGGATATTATGGGATATGGAAAGTATTCCGAACATGATATTTTTGAACATCATAATAACAATATGTTTTTGGAAGAAAACATGTATTCGGAAGATGCAGATTATATGAAAAGAAAGAATCAGACGAGAGATGAAAAGTATGGATTGAAAGCTCGTCTGATTTTTTGTGTTTTTCTATTTGCTGCGGTTTTACTGGACCGATATGTTTTTTTTCAATTGCCGCAAAGCTTTTATCAGAAATTTGATAAAGAAATACAAATTGATTATTCTGTGTCCGTAATTGATTTTATAAAGGATATACCGTATACTTTAGATTATGAGAAAACTGGCATTAAATGATGAAATATTATTAACAATTGAAAAACCGGCGCGTTACATTGGCGGCGAAGTCAACTCCGTTATGAAGGAGAACAAGGAAGAGTTGATTCGTTTTGTAATGTGTTTTCCGGATGTTTATGAAATCGGAATGTCACATCTTGGCATTCAGATTTTATATGATTTACTGAATTCTTATGAAGATGTGTGGTGTGAGCGTGTTTATTCACCCTGGATGGATCTGGATGCAATCATGAGAAAGGAACAGATTCCTTTATTTGCATTAGAAAGTCAGGATCCTGTTTCGGATTTTGATTTTATCGGTATCACACTTCAATATGAGATGTGTTACACCAATATCCTGCAGATTTTGGATTTATCAAATATTCCGATTTTTGCTAAGGAAAGAACCAATGAGCATCCGATTGTAATCGGTGGTGGTCCCTGCGCATACAATCCGGAACCGATTGCGGCATTTTTTGATCTTTTTTATATTGGCGAAGGAGAGACACAGTACCGCGCATTATTGGACTTGTACAAAAATTGTCAAAAAAATGGATATGACCGGATGGATTTTCTGCATGAGGCTGCCAAAATTCCGGGAATCTATTGTCCGATGCTCTATGAGGTAAATTATAACGCTGATGGCACGATAAAAGAATTTTATCCTATTTATGATGATATTCCAAAGACCATCATGAAAGAACTGGTAACGGATGTGAATCAGGTTCCTTATCCCAAGAAACCGGTAGTTCCTTTTATCAAAGTGACACAGGACCGTGTTGTTTTGGAAATTCAGCGTGGATGTATCCGTGGATGCAGATTTTGCCAGGCGGGGCAGCTCTATCGTCCGGTTCGCGAACGTTCTCTGGACTTTCTGAAAGAGTATGCCATAGATATGCTTGACAATACCGGACACGAAGAAATATCCTTAAGTTCGCTAAGTTCCAGCGATTATTCCCATCTACCGGAATTCATGGATTTTCTGATTGAAAAATGTAAGGACAAGCATGTAAATATTTCCCTTCCTTCTTTGCGAATTGATGCCTTTTCTTTAGATGTCATGAGCAAGGTGCAGGATGTAAAAAAAAGCAGTCTGACATTTGCTCCGGAAGCCGGAACACAGCGTATGCGAAATGTCATCAACAAAGGATTGACCGAAGAAGTCATTATAAACGGTGCAAGATTGGCGTTTGAAGGCGGATGGAATAAGGTAAAATTATATTTTATGCTTGGTCTGCCGACGGAAACCATTGCAGATGTCAAAGGGATAGCGGAGTTGGCAAACGAAGTTGCTAAGGTATATTATGAGACGGTTCCGAAAGAAAAGCGTAACGGTAAGGTTCAGATTACCATCAGCACATCCTTTTTTATTCCTAAACCGTTTACACCGTTCCAGTGGGCTCCTATGGGATATGCACAGGAATTTCTGGATAAGGCGCATACACTAAAGGATACGGTTTTAGAGCAATTAAACAAGAAAAGTATCCGTTATATTTATCATGAGGCGGATGTATCGGTGTTAGAAGGTGCCTTTGCACGTGGTGACCGCCGGATGAGTGATGTCATCTATAAAGCATACCAAAAAGGTTGTATTTATGATGCGTGGAGTGAATTTTTTAAGCAGGAGCTGTGGGATGAGGCATTTGAGGAATGTGGTCTCAATGTTGATTTCTATACGACAAGAGAAAGGTCTGTGGAGGAAGTTCTTCCGTGGGATTTTATCAGTTGCGGCGTTGAGAAAGCTTTCTTTATTCGGGAATGGGAAAGAGCCAAAGCAGAAACCGTGACACCCAATTGTAAGATGCAGTGTCAGGGATGCGGTGCTGCACGTTTTAAAACAGGTATCTGTTTTGATAAGAAGAATTAAGTGCCATTACTTAATTCGCAATATAATGTTCATTAAGTGTTGATATATGTATAAATTTTGTCAGAAGAAATGCGAATATAACACAAATAAGATAAAAAAGATATAAGATAAAAAATGAATTTTGCAGAAAGATTGATTACCATATGAAATACAGAATTAAATTTTCAAAATACAGTTCCATGGTTTTTATCGGTCATCTGGATATGATGCGGTATTTTCAAAAAGCCATCCGTCGTGCGGGGTTGCCGATTGCTTATTCGACCGGTTTTAGTCCGCATCAGATTTTATCCTTTGCCGCGCCGTTGGGAGTTGGATTGTTTAGTAACGGCGAATATGCCGATTTGGAATTTACAACAGAGGTTAAAACGGCAGAATGCAAAAAGCGCCTGCAGTCCGTGATGGTGGAAGGTGTCGATATTCTTTCGGTGAAAGTACTTCCAAAGGATGCCGGAAATGCCATGGCTAGTGTTGCGGCAGCTTCTTATACAGTTAAAATCAGAAAAGGACATGAGAGGGAAGGTTTTTCGTTTACGAAAGATTTTGATCGGTTCATGTCACAGAATGAAATTTTGATTGAAAAGGAAACGAAGAAAAGTTCCAAGGTTCTTAATCTGAAAGAGTTTATATTTGATTATAAAGCAGATGCAGATTCGATATATCTTTTAGTTGATGCCAGCAGTAGTGGGAATATTAAACCGGGACTTGTCATGGAAGCATACTATCAGTTTTTGCAAATGGAACCGGAAGCATTTGAATTTGTCATTACCAGAGAAGAAACCTACACGCGTGACCACAATGGTCAATTGATTTCACTTGATGCAGTTGGTGAGGATTTATAATGGGAGAACAGGTTGTATTTACTAAGATCGGAAATACGAGAGGTTTTTTCGCAATTCAGGATAATATGCTCAGACTGGCAGATTTTTGTACGGAAAGTTCCATGATTACCGGGAAAATATATGTCGGACGTGTGGCAAATACAGTACGGAATCTGGATGCTTCCTTTGTAGAATATGAAAAAGGAAAACAGGGCTTTTTGCCAAATCCCAATAAGCATCGGATTCAGGAGATTGAAATCAAAAACGGTATGGTATTACCGGTGCAGTTAAAGACGGCTCCTTTAAAAACAAAAGAAGCAATGTTATCTGTAGAGTTATCACTTCCCGGCATTTATTGTGTGGTGACCAATACACCCGGTGGCATCCATTTTTCGAAAAAAATCAAAGATACGCAAAAAAAAGTCATAAAACAGGCATTAACCGATGTGGGTGACGAAGCATTTTCTTACATCATTCGCTCCAATGCGGCTGCTCTTTCGGAAGTCGAACTGGATCTTCTTAAGGATGAACTTTGCAGTTTATCGGAAGAAATGCATCAAATTGTTTTAAAAGCAAAAAGCAGGACTTGCTTTAGTTGTATCTATGATAAATCAGATTTTGTGATTCGGTCTTTGTCAAAAATTGATTTCTTAAAGACAGACAGAATTGTTACCGATTCGGCAGAAGAATATGACTATTTAAAATCCATTCTTCCTTCTTGTGTGTCAGATTTTTTGGCTTTTCACGATGAAAAACAAAAGCTCCCACTTTCGTTGCTTTATGAATTAAAGTCTCGGCTTCATAGTATGATTTCTAAGAAAGTCTGGTTAAAATCCGGTGGATATCTCGTTGTGGAACCCACCGAGGCTTTGACGGTAATCGATGTGAATTCCGGCAAAAATATTCAAAAGATGAGTAAGTCAGAGCTTGTCAGAAAAACAAACCTGGAAGCGGCTGAAATCATTCCTTTTCTTCTCTCTGTCAACAATATCAGTGGCATTATTGTGGTTGATTTTATTAATGTGGCATCAAAAAAGGACGAAGAAGAGTTTATGGTGTTGTTAAAGAAAAGACTTTCCTTAGATTGTAACAAAGCCGATGTTGTTGATGTTACAAAGCTGGGATTGGTGGAAATTACCAGACAAAAGAAGGATGTTTTACTTTTGTCCAAGATAAAAGAGGCAGAATTATATGAAATTATTGAGAATTGACAAAAAAGACGATGGAAGATATCTCAAAAAATATGAACTGGTCTATGAAAATAAAAGCGGTAGAGAAAAGAAATATGAGATTGTGAGCCATCACGAGATCGACAGTCCTGCGGATTTGGGAAATTCGACAAGCGGTATTTCAATGGCCGTGCTAAAAGACGGAAAGCTTTTGCTGCTAAAAGAATTTCGGATGGGCATTAATAAAGAAATTTATAACTTGTGTGCAGGCATGATTGAGACCGGAGAAACCATAGAAGATTGTATCCGGCGTGAATTGTATGAAGAGACGGGGTTGCAGTTGAAACGGATTATTGACATTTTAAATCCGTCTTTTGCTGCTGTGTCCATTTCAGATATCCGAACGCAGATTGTTGTACTGGAAGCAGAAGGCAATATTGAGGATCATACTTCGGAAAATGAAAAGATTCAGGCTGCCTTTTATACAAAAGAAGAATGCAGACAATTACTGGATACAGCAGAGTTTTCCTCCCGTTGTCAGGTTATGGTATATTTCTTTACAAAAAATGCATTTGAACTGCTTGACAATTCATGAGAATGCATGATATTATACTACGGTATGCCGCATGACGAGGTAAAAGTATGTCTTCTGATATCACCGAAGTCAGCGAGTAATTAGTAGGAGGTGCCTTATGTACGCAATTATTGCAACAGGTGGAAAGCAGTACAAAGTTTCCGAAGGTGACATCGTTAAAATTGAAAAATTAGATGTTGAAGATGGCAGTACTGTAACATTTGACCAGGTTCTTGCAGTAAGTGATAACGGCTTAAAGGTTGGCGCTGACGTTGCTTCATCTACAGTTACAGCAACTGTTATGGGTCAGGGCAAAGGCAAAAAAGTTATCGTTTACAAATATAAGAGAAAATCAGGTTATCACAAGAAAAATGGTCATAGACAAGCATACACTCAGGTTAAAATTGAGAAAATTAATGCTTAATTTAAAGGTGGCATAAATGACAGCCATAAAGATTTTTTGCGATAAGTCATCCCATGTTGTGAAAGGATTTGAGGTATCCGGACATGCCGAAAGCGCTGAATACGGAAGTGATATTGTATGTGCATCTGTTTCTGTTTTGGCAGTGAATACCCAAAATGCAATTGAGAAATTTTGTCAGGATTCTTTTGAGCAGAAATGTGATGAAGAAACCGGTTATATGAAATTTCTGATTAAAGATACTCCATCACATGATGCAAGTCTGCTTTTGGCATCAGCATATTTGGGATTTGAGGGTATCGCAGAAGAGTACGATAATTTTGTTACATTGAGAATCAAGGAGGTGTAATACCCATGTTAAAAATGAACCTTCAATTTTTCGCTCATAAAAAAGGTGTGGGCTCTACAAAGAACGGTAGAGATTCTGAATCTAAGAGATTAGGTGCGAAAAGAGCTGACGGACAGTTCGTTAAAGCCGGAAACATTTTATATAGACAGCGTGGAACCAAAATTCATCCCGGTGTTAATGTAGGAAAAGGCGGAGATGATACATTATTCGCTTTAGTTGATGGCGTATTAAGATTCGAAAGAAAAGGAAGAGATAAAAAACAGGCTTCCGTATATCCGGTAGAAGACTAATTCGATGAAACTGAGAGCTTCAAACCACGCGGTTTGAGGCTCTTTTTATTCTCATAAAAGAGGAGTTTTTTATGTTTGCAGATAGAGCTAAAATCTATGTCAGAAGTGGTAAAGGCGGAGACGGACATGTGTCGTTCCGTCGTGAAAAATATGTGCCAAACGGCGGTCCTGACGGCGGTGATGGAGGCGATGGAGGCAGTGTAATTGTCGAAATCGATGAAGGATTAAATACACTGACCGATTTCAGGCACATCAGAAAATACTGTGCAGAGCATGGTGAACAGGGTGGAAAAAGAAATTGCAGAGGAAAAAACGGTAAGGATATTGTCATAAAGGTACCCGAAGGCACTGTTTTAAAAGAAGAAGAAAGCGGTAAGATTATTGCTGATATGTCCGGAGAAAACAGAAGGATTGTTTTACTTACCGGCGGAAAAGGCGGTAACGGAAACCAACACTATGCTACGAGTACCATGCAGGCTCCCAAATATGCTCAACCGGGACAACCTGCAAAAGAATTAAACATTCTGATGGAATTAAAAGTAATCGCGGATGTCGGTCTGGTTGGATATCCGAATGTCGGAAAATCCACGTTATTAAGCCGCGTAACAAATGCACGTCCCAAAGTTGCTAATTATCATTTTACGACCTTAAATCCCCATCTTGGTGTTGTAGATTTAGAAGGCGGCGGTTTTGTAATTGCCGATATTCCGGGACTGATTGAAGGTGCATCGGAAGGTGTCGGCCTCGGACATGAGTTTTTACGTCATATTGAAAGAACACGTGTCATTATCCATATGGTAGATGCCGCAGGAACGGAAGGCAGAAATCCCATTGAGGATATTTATACCATAAACAAAGAATTGGAAGCTTATAATGTGGACATTGCTCATCGTCCTCAGGTCATTGCAGCCAACAAAATTGATGCTATTTATGAGGGCACAGAAGATCCGATTGCTGCACTGAAAGCAGAATTTGAGCCGAAAGGAATCAAAGTATTCCCAATATCAGGCGTAACCGGACAGGGCTTAAATGAGCTGTTATATGCAGTAAAAGGAATGCTGGATGAAATTGACGAGCCTCCGATTGTGTTTGAATCGGAAATCAATCCGGATGAAATGTTTGTTTCAGGAAATGAGCCTTTTGAAGTATATTATGACGAGGAAGAAAATGAGTACGTGGTAGAAGGACCACGTATTGAAAAAATGCTTGGTTATACCAATCTGGATAGTGAAAAAGGTTTTGCTTTTTTCCAGCGTTTTATGAAAGAAAATGAGATTCTGGACAAGCTCGAAGCGTTAGATATCAAAGAAGGCGACACCGTCCGGATGTATGGGTTAAAATTTGATTATTATAAATAATTTGATGTAAGTGTCAAAAGTATAATTTGCGAATGTGTTTGCACAAATAAACAAATGCTATTAATTGACACATCGGACATCGAATACAGTGTTTGTGGATTTTGAGTATAGTAAATGAGGATAAAACTATGACTAGTAAACAAAGAGCATATTTAAAAGGTTTGGCAATGAATATTGAACCGATATTTCAGGTTGGGAAATCCAGTCTGACACCGGAAGTAACTAATGCGGTCAGCGAATCATTTAACACACATGAATTGATTAAAATTGCAGTTTTAAAAAACTGTCTGGATGATCCGCGTGAGATTGCCGCGGTTCTTGCTGAGCGAACTCATTCCGAGGTAGTACAAGTAATCGGAAAGAAAATTGTTTTATATAAAGAAAATAAAGATCATAAAAAAATTGAATTACCCAGATAAGGGGAATTAATATGGCGAAAATCGGTTTAATGGGTGGAACGTTTGATCCGGTTCACAACGGTCATCTTTTATTGGCAAAACAGGCTTTGACAGAGTTTGGGCTGGATCGGGTTTTATTTATACCTAATCATATCCCGTGGATGAAAAGCGGACGGAAGATTACTGATGATCAGGATCGTGTGGATATGGTCCTTGCTGCAATCGCGGATGAACCACGTTTTGAGATATCTTATATTGAAATGGAAGCCGGAGGAAACTCTTATACCTGTAATACGGTACAACAACTCCGTAAAGAACACCCGGAACATGACTATTTCTTTATTATGGGTGCTGATTCTCTATTTTCAATCGAAAAATGGTATCATCCGGAGATTATTTTTGAGCATGTATGCTTACTGGTTGCGGTGCGCGATGATTGTAATTTACATGCACTTAATGATAAAAAAGTTGATTTAGAAGAAAAATATCAGGCGAAGATATATCTCATGCATATGGATAAGGTTAATATCTCATCTACGTGGATTCGGGAGCATATTATGCAGCCTGATGAAGTTGCCGATAAGTTGCCGGGAAACGTGTATAAAATAATACAAGAAAGACAGTTATATATCTGTTTGTGAACATTTTTATTCATGTTCAGCGAATTATAATTAAGATAATTATTTTCAAGAGAGTTATATTCAGAAAATATTATTAAGAGAAGTTAATTTGCTAAAAATATTTATACAGTAACATCGGGAGATTATAATTTGGAATCATTTAATACTGATGACGAACTTTATAAAAATATCAGAAAAAGGTTAAAAAAAGATTTAGACCGTAAACGATATGTCCATACAAAGGGCGTAGCAGACGTTTCGCTTTGTTTGGCTATGTCATATGGCGTTGATATGAAAAAGGCTTATTTGGCCGGATTATTACATGATAATGCCAAGTGTATTCCTACAGACGAAAAACGAAATCTTTGTAAAAAGTATCAAATTGTTTTAAATACAGCCGAGGAAAAAAATCCGGAATTAATTCATGCCAAACTTGGAGCTTATCGCATTAAAGATGTTTTTCATATTGAAGATGAAGCTATTTTTTCGGCCATTGCGTGCCACACAACCGGTAAGCCAGAGATGTCTGTACTGGATAAAATTCTTTATATTGCGGATTATATTGAACCAAACAGACGTCCCTTACCAATGCTTGATGAAGTTCGAAAACTTGCATTCCATAATTTGGATCAAACAATTTTATTAATTTTAGAAAGCACACTTTCGTATTTAAAGGATAAAAATGCGGAAATTGATATAAAAACACAGGAAACTTATCATTATTATAAAAAATTATTGTCAAAACAGGAGGAAGTATGAGCAATCAGGAAATAACATCTCTTACAATGGTAAAGGCTGTGATTGAGGCTTTAGAGGACAAAAAAGGAGAAGACATCAGTGTGATTGATATTACCGAAATATCAACACTTGCAGATTATTTTATTATGGTATCCGGTTCAAATCGCAACCACGTTCAGACTTTGTGCGATAATGTAGAAGAAACGCTTGGAAGAATGGGAATTGATAAAAAACAATGCGAAGGATACGAGAGCGGTAACTGGATTTTATTGGATTACCATGATGTCGTAATCCATATGTTTGATAAAGAGAACCGTCTTTTCTATGATCTGGAAAGAATTTGGAGAGATGGAAAGAGAATGGATATTACACAGTTATAAAAGTTAGTTCCATGGAAAATTGGATATAACTTTTAAATAAAATTTTAACTTATGAGGGAGAAAGACAAATGAAGAAAAAAATTTTATCGTTAATTATGATTATTGGAATCATGATTTCAATGGTGGCATGTGGAAATTCTGATGATAAGGATTTCCTTTTGGGAACAGTCAACGGAAATGTGTATGAAAACAGTTTTATCGGAATTGGATGTGAACTGGACAAAAACTGGAATTTTTATAATGAAGAACAGATTTTAGAAGTCAATGATATGACAAAAGATATGGTTGGAGAAGATTATAAAAAGTATTTTACGGAAAAAAGCTATTATATTGATATGATGGCTGTTCATTCTAATGGAATGGATACCGTTAATATTAATGTTCAAAAACTTGAATTAGCACAGTCTATGTTTTCAGAAGATGATTATATTGATTCTGCTGCAAATGATGATTTAAAAGCATCCTTAGAATCAATGGGTATTACCGTAACAGACATGAGTGTGATTGAAGAAAACTTTATGGGTAAAAAGCGTAAAGCTATTTCTATTTCCGGTGATTTTTCCGGACATAAAGTATATGAAAGAGTTTATGCGGTAAAGAAAGGAACCCGTATTGCCGCAATTACCTTTGCACAGTGGGATAATAGTGATTTTAGCAATTTAAAAGACAGTTTTTTTGCTGTATCTAAATAAATCAGATTTATAATAAATACATTAAATTTGTATCAAATTGTATTGAAATCATTCTCTATTGAAATCATTCTGTATAAAAAGCGTCTGCAGATCTATATCATATCTGCAGACGCTTTTTAATCTATAATATATGTTGATATACTTGAAAATTAACACAAACGGAACACCCCGAATACTTTTCCTAATATTGTACAATCATCCACTATAATGGGTTCCATTGTATCATTTTCCGGCTGTAAGCGGATGTGACCGTTTTCTTTATAAAAGGTCTTGACAGTAGCCGAATCTTCAACAAGAGCTACAACAATATCTCCATTTCTAACATTATTACATTGCTGCACAAAAATCTGATCCCCTTCAAAAATGCCGACATTAATCATGCTTTCACCTTTTACTTTTAAAACAAAGGTATCGCCTGTTCCGGAAGGAATAAAGTCTGCAGGGATAGGAAAATAGCCTTCAATATTCTGCTGTGCAAAAATGGGTTGACCGGCAGCAACCGTTCCGACAATCGGAATGCTTGATGTCTCACGGCGAACCATCTGAAATCCATCATCGACAATCTCAATAGCGCGGGGCTTGGTAGGGTCACGACGAATATAACCGTTTTTCTCCAAAGTTTCTAAATGGGAATGTACGGATGATGTCGATTTTAAATTAACAGCTTCGCATATTTCACGCACTGAAGGCGGATATCCTTTAGCCAAAATCTCATCCTTCATAAATTCCAGAATTTGTTGTTGTTTGGTAGAAATTTTTCCCTGACTCATAAGCAGAACCTCCAGAAATAAAAATTATAAATTGTAACAATCATGATCAACATCTATATCATGTAATGGTATGTATCATTAAAACTATAACTAGTATAACATTGTCAAAAGAAAAAAGCAAACATATATTCCGAAAATTTGTTCGAATTATGCTTGACAAAACAAACAAATGTTCTTATAATACAAAATGTAGAACAAATGTTCACAACAAATGTTCGATATTGATTGTTTTGCAAGATCAAAAGAGGAGAGATCGATATGAGAAATGAAATGAGAGAGAAAGATTGTTTATATGTTAAAAAGATTTCATATCAGAAAAGAAAAAGACAGGAATTGAAGAGAAAATTTGTTTTTTCAGTTATGACTGCATTATTTGTTATTGTTTTTACCGGTTCCGTTTTTTCCATGAACGCGAAAGCTAATTCCTCCAAAGGAGCTGACGATTACAAATATTATGCCAACTACTGCATTGTTCCGGGAGATACCTTGTGGAATATTGCTGAAGCAAATATTGACTATGATCATTACAATTCTGTGAAAGAATATGCAAAAGAAATCCAGCAGATTAATAAAATCAATGGTGAGCATATCACAAACGGAACCTATATTATGCTGCCGTATTATTCGGATGAATTGAAGTAATTTTTTACCCTTTTCGTAGACACAAAACCGAAAAGGGTGTTTTTTTAATGACTTATACATTTTCCAAAAATGGAAATATTTCACATTTTATACACATACTTTTGAAAAAATCTTCACTTTTTTTATTTAAAATATCTTCTAAAATTAGGAGGTATTTTTTATGTTAAAAAATATTTTATCTACATAAAAGATCAAAGAGAAAAGAGTTCTTGCAAAATAAAAAGTAATGTAGTATGGTATGTATATAGATCTAGAACTATTCGCAAAAGGACAGTTTAACGAACAGTTAGCGTATTTTTGAGCACAATGCACATATTGTTGCTATATGCCGAAAATCTCAGCAGAATCCAATACAATGGTAAATGGTCCGTCATTGATCAGGCTGACTTTCATATCGGCGCCAAATATGCCTGTTTGGACATTAGCAACTTTCATTTTACATTGTTCTATAATGTAATTATATAGTTTTTGGGCATGTTCCGGTTTACCGGCTTTAATAAATGACGGTCGATTTCCATGCTTACAATCTGCATATAATGTAAATTGAGAAATTAATAATAACTCTCCGGAAATTTGTTCTAATGATAAATTGGTTTTACCGTTTTCATCTTGAAAAATTCGCAGATTTAGCATTTTTTGTATCATTTTATTGGCCGTTTCTTCATTGTCATCGTTTGATATTCCGATGAATACAACGTAACCTTGATTAATTTGTCCAACAATTTTTTGGTCAACAGATACCGAAGCATTTAATACGTTTTGAATTATAAATTTCATTGAAACTAATCCTTTAATAACAAATAATTGTAAGCCATAAATTATAAAATAGAAATCACTTTAAGTAACAAAAAACGTTTTGTTAAATAAATAACAAAGTTGCTGTTTTTATTTTTTCTAATATCCTTGTTTTGTATTTTGTTATTTTTTGTAATTTGATTTGTTAATATAAATATACAAATCAATATCAATAATTAATGATTTAGTGATCATTGTCGGAATGATTCGTTTTCTCACCTAATTTAAATATACTTTTTGATTTCGTATTTTTGTTAACAGCTTTTCTTGAATTACGCTTCTCTTCTTCTGTTAACGGGATTAAAGTATTATCATCTTCTGAAACCTTACTCAGATAATGATATTCAAGCGTATTTATCGGAAGATGTTTTGAAATCAAATTACGGTTGACTTTTCGCTTAAAGGCTGCATAAATAAGGGCAAAAATCGGTACTCCGATTGCCATTCCAACGATACCAAAATAAGCACCAAATATGGTAATAGAGAAAATAACCCAGAAACTGGATAATCCGGTTGAATCACCAAGTATCTTAGGACCAAGAATATTACCGTCAAAAGTCTGTAATAAAATAATGAGAATTAAGAATTTAATACCGTTAAACGGATTGATTAACAATATCAATAAAATACTTGGAATTGCACCGATAAAAGGTCCAAAAAATGGTATGACATTGGTTATTCCGATAATTACACTGATTAAAATCGGATAATTGATTTTTAACAGTTTCATTAAAAAGAAGCACAAAAAACCGATAATAATGGAATCTATGATTTTTCCGCTGACATAAGCTCCAAAAGTTTTATTGGCATAGCGTATATCACCGATAATTTCATTTGCTTTCTTTTTTGGGAAAAAGGCATATATTATTTTCTTGCTCTGTCCGGCAAACTGCTCTTTACTAAAGAGTACATAGACCGATACAATTAAACCTATGATTAGGTTCCATAAGCCTTTGACAACACTGATTAAGCTTAAGGATACTTCTTTTACAATTACATTTACCTGTGGAAGTAAGCTGTTGTTCAACCAGTCGTTTAATTCAACATAATACTTATCCAGCATATTGTTGGCAAATGATTCGATTTCCTGATTTAATGACAACGTCGAATCAATCCATTTTTCAAGATTTTTAATGTAAATGGGGAATTGCAGTACAATACTCTGAATACTGGATATGATTTCTTTTAACACAATGGAAAAGAAAATATAAAGCAGATATATTACGACAAATAAGGTAAGTAAAATAGCTAAACCACGAATTCGTTTTTTGGATTTCATATCTTTTATATTTAAGTTGCATTTTTTGTATACAGGAATTAAAAGATAATTTTCAAAAAACGAACAGATTGGCGTTAATAAATAAGCCAAAACAAGTCCCGAAATAATGGGAGCACATGTTTTGGATATAGATGAGAATATCTGTAAAAATCTGGTTGGGTGAAAAAGGAC
The DNA here is from genome assembly GCA_945919795.1 of uncultured Lachnospiraceae bacterium. Classification (GTDB taxonomy): domain Bacteria; phylum Bacillota; class Clostridia; order Lachnospirales; family Lachnospiraceae; genus UBA2882. The sequence continues at coordinate 123,120 of CAMEJJ010000002.1, read as the reverse complement.
ATAATAAAATACAATTGATAACGCGATAACACAAAAAGCTGTTATACCCCAGTATAGATATTTTTTATCCCATTGAAATTTCAAAGTTATGATGCCTCCTGACCATGATGTAAATAAATTATAACATAAGCATTTTTAAAATTCTACGAAACAATATAAATTCTTTTTTGCAAATGAACATCTTTTTTAGCAGAACAATGAAAAAAATTAATACATATAATTTAAGGAGTAATCAGAAAAATGAATAATAATGAAATGAATTATCATGAGCAGGTAAAAATCAATCAGACAAAAAAATTGCGTGAAGTCATGGAAACTCTTCCGACATTTTGCAAATCATTTTTTCTTGGTATGGATAGTACAATGTCTGCCAGGACAAAACTTGGCTACGCACTTGATTTACGTATATTTTTTGATTTTTTACATGATAATAATCCTACCTTAAAAACACAGGATGTACGTGATTTTAAAATAGAAATATTGGACCAGGTCACAAAGGATGACATTGAAGAATATATGGAATATTTAACCTATTATGAAAAAAATGGAAAAGCTTATACGAATGATGAACAGGGAAAAGCACGTAAGATTGCATCATTAAAAAGTTTTTACAATTTCTATTATACTGCAGAAAAAATCACCAAAAATCCTGCATCAATGGTAAAATCACCAAAAATTCATGAAAAAGAAATCATCCGGTTAGATCCGAATGAGGTTGCAATATTGTTGGAAGCGGTTGAAAACGGCGACAATTTGACAGAAAATGAAAAACGTTATCATAATAAAACAAAGATAAGGGATTTAGCCATCCTTACTCTTCTTTTAGGTACCGGTATTCGTGTTTCAGAATGCGTAGGTTTAAATCTGAATAATGTAGATTTTGATAATTGCGGTATCAAAATTCAAAGAAAAGGTGGTTATGAAGCAGTTGTATATTTCGGTGATGAGGTTGAAGATGCACTACAGGCCTATCTTTTGCAAAGGAATGAGATTATTCCAATTTCCGGACATGAAGATGCATTGTTTTTATCCATGCAGAATAAAAGAATGACGGTTCGTGCTGTTGAAAAAATGGTGAAAAAATATGCTGAAAAAGTAACAACACTAAAAAAAATAACGCCTCATAAATTGCGCAGTACATATGGCACCAGTTTATATCAGGAAACCGGAGATATTTATCTGGTTGCAGATGTATTAGGTCACAAAAATGTTGATACAACAAGAAAGCATTACGCTGCACAATCTGATTCAAGACGCAGAATGGCACGTAATGCTGTCAAGTTACGTTCTGATGCTGATTAAACAGCATAGATTATATTTTATTTATTTTCAAAATCAGAGATAAACTGTTTGATCAGATTAACTGAACCTTCAATACCTAAAATAGAACTATTAATGGATAAATCATAAGAATCAGCTCTACCCCATTTTTTGGATGAATAATAATTATAATAACTTTGTCTTTGTTTGTCTTTTTTAATCATCATATCCTTGGCTTTTGTTTCGCTGAGATTGTATTTATCCATGATACGATTGATTTTACACTTTTCATCACCGTGAATAAAGATATTCAAGCAGTTTTTATATTCGGATAGTGCATAATCTGCACATCTTCCAACAATAACACAGGGACCCTCGTCTGCAATTTTCTTAATTGCATCAAATTGGGCTAAAAAGACTTTTTGACTGATCGGCATATCAACCATGGCTGCAGAATTATAGCCAAAAGAATAGGTATCCATTACCAAATTATAGAGAAAACTGTTGGTTGGTCTTTCATCATGCATCTGAATCATTTCTTCACAATAGCCACTCTCCTTTGCGGCTCTTGTCAACAGTTCTTTATCATAAAATGGAATTCCCAATTCGTTTGCCAGCTTTGCTCCGATTTCTCTCCCGCCGGAACCAAATTGTCTGCCGATTGTAATGACTGTATTCATAAAAATACCTCCATTTCTATATAAAAGTTGTTCATAATTTATATTATTTATTATAGCTAAATTCAGAATTTGATGCAAGAAATTAAAAAACGTCATACACAGTCTTTTTGACCATGCATGACGTTTTTGCACGTTTATTTTAATCTTATATAAGAATAGATTAAGCTGCTTTTTCTTTCTTAGCTTTTGAAAGTGTCTGAATACCTTCAATGACAAGTACAACAGCAAGAACGATAAGTAAAGCACCTAAAATAACCTGTGCGTAAGGACCCCAGTCTGCTCCACCTGCTGAGATGATACCAATCTGGTTTTTGATTGTAAGAGCTAATGAGCAGATGGTTACGATTACCATGAATCCCATAGGAATTAAGAACATCTTGTTGTTCTTTCCGATATTGCCTAACCATGTTGCAACAGCTAATAATCCGATACCTGCAAGTAACTGGTTTGCAGCACCGAATAATCCCCAAATTTTAAGGTAACCTGTCATACCAAGTAAAACACCAAGTACAACGGTTATTATTGTTGCAAAATAAGGATTAACCATTACTTTTTTCCAACCTTCTTTTACATCTTTGGGTGTCTGTCCGGGTTCAAGCCAGAATTCCTGGAACATGAAACGAGCAAGTCTGGTAGCTGTATCGAGTGATGTTAAACAGAAAGCTGAGTATGTTAATACTAATAATGAGTATAAAATCTGGTAGCTTCCGGGAATTACATCATCGATCATATGTGCAATACCACCACCGAAGATTGCTGTAGCACCGGTTAAAGGAGCATCGGGATTTGTTGCATTCCAATGGAAAGCATATCCGATAGCACAAAGAGTTAATACAGCAAGTACACATTCCAGTAACATTCCACCGTATGCAATCGGTTTTGCATCAGTTTCTTTATCCAGCTGTTTTGAAGTTGTACCTGAAGAAACCAGTGAGTGGAAACCGGAAATAGCACCGCAGGCAACTGTTGTAAATAATACAGGGAACAGATACTGTACACCGTTTCCGTTATCTACAGCAAAACCTGAGAATGCATTGAAATCAGTAAATGAAGGATGTGCAACAACAACACCAAATATAGCAACGATTAACATTGCATAAAGTAAGAATGAACTTAAATAGTCACGAGGCTGTAATAAAATCCAAACTGGTGTAACGGAAGCGATAGCAATATATGCACCAACAATCCACATCCATGTTTTTGTTGAAAGATAAATCGGATGGAAATTCATACCGATTGCCATAACTGCGATAATTGCAATAATACCAACGATAGATGCAACCAACATCGGTGCATTACGACGGTATACAAGGAAACCGAATGCAATAGCTACAACGATAAATAACAAAGAAATCATAGCTACAGAAGCAGGTGTTGCTGACTTAGCCATGTCTAATGCACCGCTTTCATCATATACAGCACCGAATGTTGAAGCAACGATTGAAGCAAAAGCAGCAACAACAAGGATTAATGTCAAATATGAGAAAATAAGGAAAAGTCTTTTTGCTCTCTTACTCATATTTGCGGAAATGATTTCACCGATAGATTGTCCTTTATGACGAATAGATGCAAATAATGCACCAAAGTCATGAACACCACCGAAGAAAATACCTCCGATCAGGATCCAAAGTGTAACAGGCAACCATCCAAACATAGCTGCACCAATAGGTCCGGTGATAGGACCAGCACCTGCGATAGATGAGAAATGATGTCCCATTAAAACGGGTGCTTTTGCAGGAACATAGTCAACACCATCTTCCATGCTGTGGGCGGGTGTTTCTTTCAGTGTTCCATCACCAACGCCCCATTGTTTGCAAAGCCATCCGCCGTAGAAAATATATCCACAAACGAGAACTGCTATACAAATCAGTAAAAGTACTAATGAATTCATTTTAGTCTCTCCTTCCTCTTTTTTGAATATAGTACCTTTTTCAAAATTTTCACTACACTTCTTCCACTATTGTTGGAATACATCTTATCTCCCTCAACAATTAATAAAGCAGTACGGTAATCCAACCATCCATGCAGTGAAAAATGAAAACTTTTGTAAATATGACACTTTTTTAATGCTTTAATCGCATCATCATCGGCTTTATCCGTAATAAAAACCGGTGTAATAAAAGTGTACATATGTCCAGGACCGACATGCATACGGCTTTGACCGTCATCAAGCACAATATCCCGATATTCTTCAAATATTTCTTTCGTAAGATGCGGAACATTAATTATGTATAAAAATTCTTCACTGTCTGCTGACCATAATTCAGCTTTCTGAACCAAAACATATTTTTGTGAATGCTCAAAAAAATCACAGCGAGCTGTGATAAGACCATGCTCTCCTTCGAACACATTTACATTATAATAGGCTGCATAACTGTCGAGCAATCTGTCAATTGCCGATTCGCGCGTATAATTCAAAACGGAAATCTCCTTTATTCTGCATAAATCAACCTCATAAATTATAAACTTTCAAAATAGTACTTTCAAGTTTTTTTTACTATTTCTTACAATTTTATTCAATTTTTTTAACTAATATAATCAAAATATGCAAAATAAAACCCTAATTTTATTCAAGTATATCAAGCAGATGCAAAAAATACTCCGGTAATGGTGCTTCAAATTCCATATACTGCTTCGTTGACGGGTGTATAAAACCTATCGTCATTGCATGAAGACACTGTCCCTGCAGATGAAATTTGGAAGAACGTACTCCATAAGTAGTATCACCCAATAATGGATGCCCGATGGATGTCATATGAACGCGAATTTGATGCGTTCTGCCGGTTTCCAATTGACATTCAACATAAGAATAGCCTTGAAACTGTTTTAATACTTTATAATGCGTAATGGCGTTTTTTCCATTTTTATAATTTACAGCCATTTTCTTCCGGTCTTTTTCGTCTCTGCCGATTGGTGCATCAATAGTACCTTCCGTTTGATCAAAATTTCCATATACGATGGCGCGGTATTTCCTTGTGATGGAATGCTCTTTTAATTGTTCGGCAATACAGTTGTGAGCCGTTTCATTTTTACATACAATGAGAGAACCGGTGGTATCTTTATCAATTCGATGTACGATGCCGGGACGAAAAACACCATTGATACCGGAAAGTTTCCCCTGACAATGAAATAAAAGACCATTCACCAGTGTATGGGAATAATGACCGGCTGAAGGATGAACAACCATATTTTTTGGCTTATTTACAATGAGAATATCCTCATCTTCATACAGAATGTCCAAAGGAATATCTTCCGGTTCTATCTCAGGTTCCGTACAGGATGGAATACAACAACGGATGATATCGCCCTCTTTTAACCGGTAATTGGCTTTTATTACTTTATTATTCGCATATGCATTTCCGTCTTTAATCATTTTTTGGACATAAGAACGCGAAATATTTTCAAAATAATTGGTTAATACCTTATCAATACGTTCATCTTCATCTTCTATTGAGGCCGTAAACGTGATGATTTCATCGGTCATTTTTATGAATCTCCAGTTTTAAAAATGCTAAGTCTTCTTCTTTTTTTAAAAACAATATATCAATAAAAAGAAGAATGGTTCCGATGGTAACTAAGATATCTGCAAAATTAAAAATCGGAAAATCAATAAGAATAAAATAAATAAAGTCAATGACATAATCATGCATAACACGGTCGATCATATTACCGATGCCGCCTGCAGCAATAAAACAAAGAAATACATGCCATATCAGATACTTTTTGGTCAAAGGAAGCTTGAATAAAGCATAAAATATTGCTGTCAGCATAACAATGGTAATGAACACAAATAGCAATTTTTTGTTTTGAAGCATACCAAATGCGGCACCACGGTTTTCTAAATAACGGAATTGCAATATATTGTCAATTAGTATAATCGGATTCTGATCTTTCAGATTGATGACTGCCAGTCTTTTGGTAAACTGATCAATCAGAACCAGAAGACACATAGCTAATATATCAATGGTTATGGCAACATTTTTTTTCATTACGCTTTCATATCCTCTTCTGTAAAGTGAATTTCGTTTAATGCAGCAAGCATTTCTTCATCAGTGACTGTTGTATCGATGATTCCTTTTCCGACTTTCTTCAGTAGAATAAATTTAATACAGTGGTTATCCGCTTTTTTATCGGAATGTGTTAAGGAAACGATTTGCTCAGGATCTATGTCTTCGATAGTAATCGGCAGGCAGAAAGGAACAAACATATCACGAATTTCATAATAATCATCGGATGTGATCAGATCTCTTTTCCATGAAATAAAAGCAGCGCAAATACAGCCTAAAGCAACGCATTCACCATGCAACATTTCAAAATTTTTGTATTTCTCAATAGCATGTCCTAATGTATGACCAAAGTTTAAGAGCGCTCTGTCACCTTTTTCAAATGGATCTTTTTCAACGATGGATTTTTTGATTTCATTGGTGCGAAAAATCATTTCTTCAATAATTTCCGGTTCACGCTGGCATATTTCATAGAAATTATTAATGAGCCACTCATAGAATTTGCCGTCTTTAATTAAAGCGGATTTTAAAACCTCTGCCATACCGGAAAAATACTGTCTTCCCGGCAAGTCTTTTAAAACAGAAAGATTCATATAAACCAGTCTGGGCATATGGAAAGCTCCCACCATATTTTTATACTGGGAAAAATCCACTCCTGTTTTTCCACCGATACTGCTGTCCACTTGTGCAAGTAAAGTTGTCGGTATTTGAATGAAATCAATACCTCTTAAATATGTTGCGGCACAAAAACCTGTTAAATCACCGACAACACCACCACCTAAAGCAATCAAAAAATCCTGACGGTTGATTTTATTTTGAATCAGAAATTCATAAGCTTTTTGTACAGTATCCAGATTTTTACTTTCTTCACCTGCTCCAAATGTAAAAGATATTACCTTAACACAGTTAGGTGTTAAGATATTCATCAATTCATTTAAATATAATTTTTCAACATTACTGTCTGTAATAATACAGATTTTTTTGTCCCGGATATTGAATTCCATTTGATCGAACTCTTCAAGCAAACGGGAAAAATCATGCTCATATACGATATCGTAGCAAAATTTATTGTTTTTATTGACGGGTAATCTCTGGCTCATGATTTAATCTCCTTTATTCGTTAAAAAGGAGTATTGTAATTACATACAATACTCCTTTACATTCATTTCATCATCTACATTATAATCCGGGATTTAATCCGGGAACTTCAAATGATCCGGAAAGAAGTTCCTGAAAATCTCCTGAAATATCAACACTTGGCGGAGTAATAATTAAGATAAAATGTGAAATCTTTTGTAAGTTGCCGCCGATTGCAAAACAAGAACCTGATGTAAAATCAATAATTCTCTGAGCAATATCTACATCAAGACCTTCCAGATTTAAAACCACAGTTCTGTTTTGTAACAATGTTTCTGTAATTTCACGCGCATCGTCAACCGATGTGGGTTTGATCACACATACTTCCATACCGTTTGCACCTGTCTTTCTCACTTGTTTCAGAGGCGTAACCTTGGAAATGGGTTTTGACTTAGGTTTTTCATCCTCTAAGTCATTGTCCGCTTTTACAGAAGCTCTTTTACGCGGCACTTCTTCGATTTCATCCTCATCATCGTCATATCCATCAAAATCATCATCGTCCATATCATCATCACCAAATTTAATAGATGATAAAAATTTATCCATTACACTCATGTCTTTTCTCCTATTACTTTTATTGCTTTATACTATAATCTCTTTCACCAAATATTCCGGTACCGACTCTTACATAAGTGGCCCCTTCTTCTACGGCGACTTCATAATCTCCCGACATTCCCATAGAAAGAATGTCCATAGATACATTATCAATGTTTTTGGTAATTATGTCAACAGATAATTGCTTTAATTGCGCAAAATATTGTCGATTTTGTTCTGAATCTTCTACATATGGTGCAATTGTCATCAATCCTTTGATATGTATACCGGGTAATTTGGAGATTGCATCAACCAATTCAATGGCTTCTTGTGAGGTTGTTCCAAATTTTGTTTCTTCATTTGCAACATTAACCTCAACCAAAATATTGACTTCTACATTTTTTTTAAGAGCTTCTTTACTAATTTCTTCAGCAAGTCGTAAACTGTCAACGCTGTGAATCAAAGAAACCTTATCAACAATATATTTCACTTTGTTTCTCTGCAGATGACCAATCATATGCCATTTGATATCCTTTGGAAGAACCTCATATTTGTCAAGCAGCTCCTGCACTTTATTCTCACCAAAATCCCTACATCCATGATCATAGATCTCCTGCAGCATAGTAACAGGTTTTGTTTTGCTTACTGCAATTAATGTAACATCTTCAGGCGTCCGCCCGGCCTTTTTGCAGGCTCTTTCGATGTTATTCATAACCACGTCATAATTATTTGTTAGCATATTCTACCTTCTCTCGGCTTATTCATTAATAAAATCATCTTCATTAATACTTTCAGCATCCAGAACAATATAATCATATTCCAGTAAACCGTAATTGGTATTGGACTTAACAATCGAATATTCGTCATTAGAATAAAGAATTGTAATTTCTTTAAAATCTGCAAATCCCTTATTGATATTGTAAACACCGATTAAGGTTCCTATTTTGCTGATTGGATATTTATCCATCGAGTCGGGTTTACAAATATTGTCACCGACACGTAAAGAATAAGTATCAACATAATAATCCGTTTCACTTTCGGAATATATGGGAATGTCAAGTTTTTCAGTGATAACGGCTCCGTTTTCATCAACTGTTTCACGCATGAAGTATTCCACATTTCCCTTTTCATCTGTCGCTGCATATTCTTTGGGAATCAGATAAAATTCTTTTTCTACAATGGCACTGTTTGGAATTTTTAATCCGTTTTCATTTTCCAGTATGATTTCAATATCTAAAAGCCGATCTTTGGCAAAGGAAATCATGGAATTATTTAACTGTAATTCAACCAGGGATTGCTCAGCACCTCGCTCTAATACATTAACTTTGGCCCAGGAAATATTCTGATTTTTCAAAAATTTCACTTCCACATAGCCTTCTTCTTCCAATTGGGCAATACGACTGGTTTCCACCAAAACAATAATAGACCATTTTTCAGAATGTATGATTTTATATACCGGATCCTTATCTCCAATCAGTTCGTTATCGTTTAGCTGTGTTTTTGTGCTATCGTCAATTGCATTTATTTCATCGATTGTAATCGTATCCGGTGTTTTGTTTTCATAGCCGTCAATGTTATATACAACAACTCCACTTTTGGGAGCATAGAAGAAATCAACATTACCTTTATAATCCGTACTCTTTAAATTACTTAACATATTGTAATTGGTCAGTTTTAATACGCTGCCAAGGGCATCATAGGAAAAATCATATGTTACATTAAACTTCTGATCGGAATAATTATGAGAAAAATCGATGAAATCATTGCGTAATTCTTTTAAATCATTGGCAGAAAGCATTTCGCTTGAAGTCGTGTCCTGCATAATATCTGCCATATGTCCCGTCTGGTCTAAGGAATAAATCAAATCTCCGCAAGCTACATGTTCACCTTCATGTGCAAAATAGTTAATATATCCGGAAGCATTTGCAGAAACAATTTCTTCATCACGCAAAATAAGTCCGGTATAGACATTTGACAGGCTAAGTGATCCCTTTTTTACCTCATATCTGTTGACATGTCCTTTCGTAAAAAATAGAACAACACAAATAACAATATAGATAAACATGACGGCAAAAATGATTACCCCAATGTTTATATTTGAAAATCTTCGTCTCTGATTAAGATTGATAAGATTATTATTTTTCTTTTTTTTCTTTTTTTTTGCCAAAACGAACACTCCTGTTTTAGGAATTCAAAATATGTTACGATTGATTAATGGTTGAGATCAATTGATACATCTCATCATATAAATAATCTCTTTGTGAACATTTCAATATTACCGAAATATAAGGATTACCGTAAGAATCCTTTGATAAAAGTACAAGACAATTACCGGCCGCACTGGTTGTGCCGGTTTTTCCACCGATTACAACAACACCACCGGGTACACTGTGATTGCCGTTGATAAAATAATTTGTGGACTGGAATGACAATTCTTTTGGTTCACCGAGTGCGTCGTGATAAACGCCGGTATATTCATTTGATGAAATAATTTGAATAAATTCATCGTATTTAATTGCTTCATTAAAAATCAGATACATGTCGTATGCTGTAACATAATGAGCATCCTGTGTTAAGCCATGGGGATTCATAAAATGACAATTGGTGGCGCCAAGAGCAAGTGCTTCCTGATTCATTAATTCCACAAATTGGTCGACACTTCCGGAAATATATTCGGCAATCATTACAGCAGCATCATTTCCGGATGCAATTAACAATGCATGAAGCGCCTGATCCAGTGTCATTGTATCACCAGGTTCGATGCCCACAAGACTTGCACCCGATTCCTGAATGGTAACATTGGAAGACGCAGTCAAAATATCATCCAAATTGCCATATTTTAAGGCAATAATGGCAGTCATGACTTTGGTCAGACTGGCAGGATTGAGTTGTTCTGTACCATTTTTATTATAGAGAACTTCGTGATTGTTTAAATCACATAAAAGAACTGCTTCGGATTGCGATGTATCAACCAGTTCATTGTTTGAAACCGAATCGGTAATGACACATAAATCCTCTGCAAAAAATGCAGCACGATCTCCTTTATCCGCACCGTTAAACCGGTATGCGGACACGGAACTGTTTAAGTCATAAGCCATACTATATGGCTTTGTTTTTTCACATCCGGTTAATACGGATGAAATTAGAATTGTCATGCAAAGTATCATGCATGTAATTTTATTTGTACATTTCACGCCACTCGAGATCTCCTCTGTCAAGTGATTTTATCAATAGTTCTGCTGATGCCAAATTTGTGGCAAGGGGAATGTTGTGCATATCACATAATTTTACAACGTTATTGACATCCGGTTCATGACTTTTGGGAGTAAGCGGATCTCTTAAAAAGATAACCAGGTCAATTTGATTATGTTCAATCTGTGCTCCGATTTGTTGTTCGCCGCCTAAATGTCCGGCAAGATATTTGTGAATCGTCAGATTTGTTACTTCCTCGATTAATCTTCCGGTTGTACCGGTCGCATACAACTCATTCTTACTTAAAATACCACGATATGCAATACAAAAATTCTGCATAAGTTTTTTCTTTGCATCATGTGCGATCAATGCAATGTTCATAAAATAACCCTCTCCTAACTGTATTTACGTACTCCCTGTAACCGGATATTTAATACAAACCCCATTCCGATATACAAACTCAACAGGGAGGTAAGACCATAGCTGACAAACGGTAATGGCAGACCGGTATTTGGCATTAATCCTGTTGCTACAGCAATGTTCATAAAGCTTTGAAAACCGATAATGGTTGCCATGCCGATACATATGACGGCACCTTCTATATCAGGTGCCCTTTTCGCCACTAAAACGCATTCTATGGCAATTAGCATTAATATAATAATAACAACACATCCGCCAATAAATCCCAATTCTTCACCTATTACAGCAAAAATAAAGTCTGTCTGTGGTTCGGAAATAAAATTACCGTTTTTAACTGATGCAATTTCGTTGTTATTTAAGCCTTTTCCGGTCAATCTTCCGGAACCAATAGCAATTTTGGAATTGTTCTGCTGGTACCCTTCCGTATTTACATATTCATCCGGATGCAGCCATGCCATGATACGATTTTGCTGATAGTCTTTGATGATTTTCTGATCTTCCTGCAAAATCAAGGATAATAATATGACACCAATAGGTATAATTATGGCAAGTGCTCCGAATATAATTTTATAATTCAGCCCACCGGCATACAACAGAATACAGAAAATAATAATCAGCATGATACTTGTGGATAAGTCCGGCTGCTTGTATATCAGATACCATTGCGGAATAAATAATAATACCATAAAAAGTAGATTTTTAAAAGTATTAAAGTGTTCCTTATGTTTCATAATATACTGTGCATAAAATAAAATCAATAAAATTTTGGCAGTCTCGGAAGGCTGAAAACGAACACCGGCAATGGTAATCCAACGCTGGGCATTATTGGAAGAATCACCGATAAAATTAACCAGTAACAATAATCCGAAATTGAAAAAATAAATAATCCAATAGAATCTTAAAAAAATGTGATAATCAAACAAAGATAAAACTACCATTAAAAAAACACCGACAATCAGTCCCATCATCTGTTTTGACTGAACCTCGGAATTAGCGCTGCCGATTGCTAAAATTCCAATAATGGAAATAGCAATCAGCATGACTACCAATTTGAAATTGTAATCAATTACGCGATATCTTTTAAACACAGTTTCTCTCCTACAGTTTCTTTACCAAAATACATTAATTTTTCTTTTTGAAAATTCTAATTCCAATGTACTGGTATCAATCTGCATATATTTACATAGTACTTTAGCAATTTCTTTCTTTATCATTTCCATGACTTCAGGAGAACAATCGATACGATCCGAAATCAAAAGTATTTTCAACCGATCTTTTGCAATCTGGCTTGATTTTTTCTTTTTGAAAGACCACAAATTACGCATAATGAATACCTCCCTGACATTTAGACTTTTTGAAAAATACCGTTTAACCGAAACCAGATCGATTTCTCTTTTTCGGGAGAATACAAAGGTACATCTTCGCCAAGTATTCGTTTGCATATATTCATGTATGCTTTGCCTGCCGGTGTATCCGTGCAGACTAATGGTTCTCCGTGATTGGTTGAAATGACAATATTTTCATCATCGTAGATGGCACCGATTAAATGTATGGATAAAATATCAACAACATCATCAATACTCATCATATCACCACGTTTTATCATTTCCGGACGCAACCGATTGATGACTAAATCAACTTGTCCCATTTCATAGGCATTTAATAAACCGATGATACGGTCTGCATCCCGGATGGCAGATACCTCCGGTGTTGTTACTACAATGGCTCTGTCTGCACCTGCTATTGCATTTTTAAAGCCTTGTTCAATTCCTGCGGGACAGTCTAAGATAATGTAATCAAACTGTTCTTTTAATTGTTTTGTTAGCTTTTTCATTTGTTCAGGATTAACTGCATCTTTTTCTCTGGTTTGTGCACTTGGCAGTAAACTCAAACCGGGATAACGCTTGTCCTTGATTAAGGCCTGTTTAATTCTGCAGTTTCCCTCAATGACATCAACCAGATTGTAAACAATCCGATTTTCCAGTCCTAATACAACATCTAAGTTGCGTAATCCGATGTCTGTATCGATTAATACAACCTTTTTTCCTAAAACGGCAAGACCCGTTCCGATGTTTGCACTTGTTGTGGTTTTTCCTACACCACCTTTACCTGATGTGACGACAATTACTTCACTCATAGAAACCTCCGATTTTCATCATCGTCCCCCGGAATTTAATTAAAATTATATTCCGGTAATTCTTTGGTAAAGTCCAGTTCCGAAAATGTAAATTTGTCTTTTTTTATGTAGGCAATTTTCGGCTGTTTTCTATTTAATGTAAATAATTCTTTTTTATCTTTCTGGTATTTTACCTTTCCAATCTTTAAGTTTTCGGGCGAAAATTCCAATGCCGCAATAAAGCGGTTATTATCTTCTTTTCTGCCGGCAAAAACAGTACCGTAAATCGTGCCCAAAACAATCACATTGCCTTTGGCAAAGACAGCGGCACCTTTTAGGACATCTCCTAAAACGATGACATTGCCTTCCGTTTCCAAAGAAAAGCCGTCTTTTAAGCTTCCTTTATAAAACTGAAAACATCCGCCTTTGGGTTTTGGGGGTTCTTCGACCGGTTTCTTTTCTATCTCTTCCAGCAATTTGGAAAAATAGATATCATCATTTTTATTTGTACATACCACACAAATGATGTTTATCTGACTGACTTTAGTTATTACCTCTGTCAGAGCTTCGATTTCCGCATCCTTTAAACTGCGCCCTTCAAAACGAAGTACAATAGACGCATTTTTGAAAAAGGATGCGGTTTTTTCAAAACTATTTTTTGTATCTTGCAGAATTTTTTCAAAATCAGGTTCATCAGACAGTTTTACGGAAATACCATTTGGAAAGCTTTTGATAACTACATTTCCGTTCATTACAAACCTCCTAATCTGTATTTGAAATATTAGTGTTAGTATCTGTTGCTGTTCCGTCAATCAGTTCATCAACATTTTCAAGACGATAATAATACTTGTAAATGTCCTGTGTCAGCTGCGCAGCAAAATCGGATGCATATCCGAAAGCGATACGTGTGGTTACACTGATTTCCGGACTTTCATAAGGAGCATAGCTGACAAAAAGTGCATGGTTTGGTCTGCTTTTATTTTCCTGGGCAGTACCTGTTTTTCCTGCTACACGTATTTTCATACCTTCGTAATAGCTTTTTGATTCTACAACTCTGCGCATGCCGGCATGAATTGCATTCCACGTTGATAAATCAAAAGAAACTGTGTTTCGAACCGTTGGATTGAAATCTTCAATTACATTTTCGCTTGAATCGGTTACCTTATCCAAAAGACTGAGATTATAGCATGTCCCACTGTTTGCTACTGTAGTAACATACCTGGCAAGTCCAACGGTTGTATAGTTGTTGGTGCCCTGTCCGATTGCAGAACGGATTGAGTCAGTATCGGATACTTTTGGCGCTTCTTCCGTGATTTCAACACCGGATTTATCAGATAAACCGAATTGATCCGCATAATAAGCCAGTCTCTGAAGACCAAGTTCGGAATTGTAAACACCATTTGAAAAACCTAGGCGGTAACCCATTTCATAAAAGAAATAGTTACAGGAATGTTCAATGGCACCGGATACAGTCAGAGAACCGTGTGCTGAAGGATAAATCCAGCATTTTGCAGCCGGTGATATGGTGTCCCAAATACCATGACATGTTATTGTTTCTCCGTTTGTTACAACGCCTTCTTCTAAAGATGCAGCCGCAGTTACCATTTTAAAGGTAGAACCGGGTGCCGAAGTCTGCTGGGTCGCATAATCCCATAATGGACGGGATAAATCCGAATTTAAACGTGCATAGTATTCCGAGTTGTTGATACGATTATTGTCATATCCCGGATAAGAAACCAAAGCTAAAATCTCTCCGTTGTTGACGTTGGTAATCACGACGGAACCGGAACAAGGATCTAATGCCAGCTGAGCCGGTGTGATCTCCAGGTTAGAAATCTTACCGAGAATAAAGTTGTATGGACTGATGGTTCCGTTTTCAACGGTTGCTCTTTCTGCAGCGGTACCGGTTAAGATTCCCTGATCATATAACAATAGACAAATGGATTTCCCGGATACGGAATTATCTGCAATCATATATTTATACAGCTTTTTATGAAAAGCATTGCTTGTTATTAAGGAATCAAATAATTCATTTTGTACAGCCTGATAGATTTCCTCTGAATCGGAATATTGATTTTCTAATTCAAGCTTTGAAATATCAATCCAGTTCATGGCTATCAGATGTAATAAATACTCTTTTAAACTGATGGATTCGTCTGTGTGCCATGCAATATATACCGGATCGTTTTTATCAATTTCACTTGAGAGAATAATCCCTTTTTCGGAAAGTAAAGAGGTAATATACAATTGATATACCTGATATTCTTTTGAAAGCTGATCATATGGCTGCGGATTTTCATTTAACAATGATTTTAAAGTGGATATAACCTGATTTTGTTTTATTTCAAATGAAGCATAAACACTTTTTTCCAAATCAGTAGCATCATCATGAGAAAAATGCTCGATATCAATGATACTATTGTTAATCAATGCAAAATATACATCATCAATCGGAATGACAATACTGCTGGCCGATGCATTTTCAGGTGGCGTATATTCTTTAATATTTCGAATTTTTGAAACTAAGATACCTGCAATTTTTTGCTCAAGTAAGTTATAAACTGCTTTCTGTAAATCTTTATCAATTGTCAGATAGACATCATTTCCGGCGCTTGGTTCCTTTCGGTTACTGGTTTCAATAACCTTTCCCATGTTATTAACATATACGGTTTCAGAACCTTTTTTACCCTGTAAGTATGATTCCATATAGGATTCGACACCGGCTTTTCCGATGATATCCGTTGAAATATAGGAATCATTTTCAGTTGAGAGTTCTTCCAGTTCTGTTTGCGATATCTTACCGGTATAACCGATGACATGTGAAAAATATACGCCATCTACATATTTGCGGATCGTATCTTCAGCAATGGATACTCCATCTAAGTTTGCGGCATTTTCCATAACCACAGCAACGGTTTCGTCTGATACATCAGTTGCTACGGTTGTTGCAATGTATTTCTGGAAACTGTTCAAACTCATGGCATAACGAATGCTGATGATTTTCAACAACATTTCCTTGCTATATCCTTTACCAACTTGAAAAGTACTCTTGTGATTGTTAGGAACAGTATATTCGCCGATTGCAAATTTACTTTTACCGGCGAGATAATTTATAACATCATCTGCTGTTGAAGTTTTTTCGGCATACTTCATGTCATCAATATATTTTTTACCATAGACATCTGCCAAAAAACGCTGCTGTTGTGATCCGCTGACCGCAAATTGATATTCTCCGTTATCACCAATAATGATATTAAAATCCGTGACAATGGAATCGCCGTTTTCTTCAATCATTTCAATCAAAGTAGCAATGGTCTTATTCAGACGTTCGTTTTTATTACTGCCGGATTCGTATACATCTTCAATGGTAACAGAATAGGCAAGTTCATTATATGCAAGCAATTCTCCTTTGCGGTCATATATTTTCCCACGTGTACTGGGAATATTTCGTTCTTTTTTGATTTTCAGTGTAAATTCATTCAGATAAGATTCACCATTTACAATCTGAAGATTAAAAATACGGTATATCAAAACGAAACCTAAAACGCAAAACATCAGAATTAAAATAAAATACCTGGAAGTTATGAAATTAATGATAGAATCTCTGATTTTTTTAAACAATTTCGCTTCTGCTCTTTCTTTCATTACTTACAAAAAGTTTATCAAATAACGTTCTTGTAAGGAAAAATACAATTGTTAATAAAATGGTATAAACTGTTTCCGGAATAATAATATTTAACAGATAATATGTAAAATGAAATCTGCCACGCAATAAAAATGTAAGCAGATAGTAAATCAATCCGTAAACAAAATCACTGCATCCAACCAGCAGGATCTGTAATTTTAATTCATCTTTATAAAATAATCTTTTGAAAAATCCATTAAAGTAGCCGATGTACATATATAATAAGGCATGAAAACCAAGAATGGCGGAAAAGAAAATATCGACTAAAAGGCCCGCAAAAAAACCGGTTAAAACTCCGGCTTTTTTACCTTTTATGAAACCGAAGGATGAAACGGTAATCAATAACAAGTTAGGAACAATATTACCAAAAGAAATATAACGGCATATGGTATTTTGTAGGATAAAACTTGCAATTACAATGATTGCGGAAAAAATAATATTTTTCATGGATGTTATTCTTTATTCTTCATTCTCTGTTTTCTGTTTTAAATCCAATATAATCAACACTTCGTCCATATGTTCAAAATCGACAGCCGGTGTTAAGGTTCCGGAATGTGTCAGATTATTGGAATCTGATTCAATGGAAGTAATATAACCGATTAATAAACCGGGAAGATATTTGTCACTGATATTTGATGTGACAATTTTATCGCCCTCTTTTACTTTTCCTTCCGAATCAATCAGTTTACTGAAACTGATTTTATTCTGATTCATAAGTTCCAGATTGCCGGATACAATCATATTATCGCCGGAGGCTAAAGTCATTCCGCTGACATTGCTGCTGTCATCAATAATAGATGTAACACGGGCCCAATTTGTCCCTACTTCCGTAACAATGCCAACAAGTCCGCTTCCGGACATCACATTCATATCGACTTCAATTCCGTCATTCTTTCCTTTATCAACCGTAAAAGAATGAAACCAGTTGCCGGAATTTTTACCAATGACTTTTGCACCGACTTTTTGATATTCCGAATATTCCTGATCCAGTAAGTACAGGGATCTTAAATTATTTAATTCATATTTTTCCTGTGTTAAGTTATTGTTTTCAATGGTAAGCTTATCGATTTGTTCCTGTAATTCTTTGTTTTTCTGCAACAAATCTCGAATCTGAACCAATTCTTCCGAACGATCGGAAAGATAACTTCCGGCTTCTGATATTCCCTTCTGGAACGGGATGGTAATGTAACCGGAAATGTCAGCCAATGTTCCGGTAAATAAGTCCGTCGTAAAGGTAATTGCCATCAATAACACACACAGCCCAGTTAGGATCAGAAGCAGATATTTACTTTGAATAGTAAAATGATTCCGCCTTCTATTCATTATTTCCCTCCGTTTTGTGCATCGTAAGTATATGCAACCGACTGGAATTTCGGCTCATTAATGACTCTTGAAAGACCGCATGCCACACTGCCAATCGGATCATCGGCAAGGTTAACCTTTAATCCGGTTCCCTTAGCCATGAGTTCATCTAAATGTGATAACTGGCTGGAACCGCCTGTAAGATAAATTCCGCGTCGGAAAATATCAGCACCAAGTTCCGGAGGCGTTTTTTCCAATATCACTTTAACCTGTTCGATGATGGTATTCATGTGCTCAAGTAAAGCATTTGTAACGAGTGTTGTCGGAATTTCACGCTCCACAGGCAGACCGGTTACAATATCCCTGCCGTATACAACTGCA
Organism: uncultured Lachnospiraceae bacterium; assembly: GCA_945919795.1. Classification (GTDB taxonomy): domain Bacteria; phylum Bacillota; class Clostridia; order Lachnospirales; family Lachnospiraceae; genus UBA2882. The sequence goes on along the minus strand of CAMEJJ010000002.1, from coordinate 104,409 downwards.
TTGCTATTTTCTTCTTCGAGTGTTTTTAAAGAAATTTTCACTTTTTCTGCAGTTTTTTGACCAATTAGCAAATTGAATTCTGTACGAACAGCATTACGGATGGCATCATCGAATTTCTGCCCGCCAATTTTTATCATTTTACTTAAAACAATACCGCCTAAAGACAAAATGGAAATCTCGGTTGTGTGAAAACCTATATCAACAACTAATACACCCTGGGAATTTTTGACATCAATATCCATTCCGAGTCCATCTGCAATGGCTTTTTTTACAACCATAATATTTTTCGCTTTGATATTGGCGTTTTTAATCAGGTCATGAAAAGCCTTTTTTTCTACTTCTGTTACATCATGCGGAACCGCAATATAGTAATCGGCAGGCTTAATATTTCCATCTGAGAGATCACTGATAAAGCATTTTACCAATGTCTGCATATTGTTAATATCAGCAATCACACCATTATTCAGAGGGTAAGAAATCTGAATAAATTCCGGTGCTTTTTCATACATTTCAAAAGCAGGATCACCATATGCAAATAAGATATCTTTTCTTTCAATGGCAATCATATTTTTAGCGGTAAAAATACCCTTATTTCCTTTTGCATAAATTTTAATGTTGTTGGTACCTAAATCAATACCATAAGCACAAGAAGCCATATTCCCGTACTCCTTTCTCCGGTAAAATCATGTAATTAAATTATTTTCCTTAAAACTATAGTAACAATTATCTCCGATAATGATATGATCTAATAACGGTATATCCATCAGTTTGGATGCCTGAAAAATACGCTCCGTCACTTCCATATCAGCACCACTTGGAGACGCATTACCACTGGGATGATTATGCAGTAAAACCAGATAAACCGCTTTGGCATTTAATGCTTCCATAAAAATTTCACGACTTGAAACAATGGAGGCATTGACACTACCGATGCTGATGGTAACATCACGGATCAGATTCATGGAACCATCCAAAAAGATGCAAAGACAGTTTTCTTTTTCTTCGTGCCGCAAGCTTTCCATATAGTAAGTGGCAAATTCCTGTGGCGAACGAAAAGAAACCTTGTTATTACGATTGCTCATAACAATACGTCTGGACAGTTCAGCAATACATTTTAGCTTAATTGCTTTTACTTCTCCAATACCATTTACCTGCATAATATCCTTTAGGGATAAATGATACAGACCTGACAGACCATATGGACCGGCTAAGTCAAGAACCTCTTTTGCCAAAGTGATGGCATCAGCACCCTTTCGTCCGGTTCTTAGTATAACCGCCAGTAATTCTGCATCAGACAAGGCCTGTGCACCGGCATACAAAAAGCGGTCATAAGGCCTTTCGGAAAATTTTTCACTGCTATTTATTTGTTTCATAAAAATCCTCACGCATATCTCTCCGCGCAAAGACACATCTTAAATGAAGCGATAAATGATAATCGCAATCATAACACCAATAATACTCCCAATGGTAATATTAATGGTTAAACCAAATGTTAAAACCATAATCCCCAAATCTAAAACCACGGGAGAAGTCAAACCAAACGTCTGACCGAAATTTAAGAAGGTATTCGGAAAAAGATGGCCGATAAAACCACCGATTACAATGCCTGCAAGAATTAACAAAAAGCAGGCCCAGCTGTTTTTGCTTTTCATAAAACCTCCTGTTTCTTTTGTACGTTTTTTGTACTTTACAAAACTTTTTGTAATAAAATCAGTAAAAACTATATCTTGTGTTTTTACTATTGTATCTTACCACATAAGCAAAATAGTGTATACTTCTTTTCATGTTTTTTTTTCGACTCTTTGATTGGATTAAAGTCGAATAACCTTGGAATTTTTCAGTTCCTGAACGGCTTTCAGAATACCGAATTTTGCATGTGGAAATGTCAGTCCACCTTGAAAATATACGGCATATGGCGGTTTAATTGGGCCATCTGCAGATAATTCAATGGAACTTCCCGATACAAATGCACCGGCAGCCATAATAACCTGACTGTCGTATCCCGGCATATCCCATGGTTCGGGAACTACAAAACTGTCAACCGGTGCAGCAGCCTGTATTCCTTTACAAAATGCAATAACACCCTCTTTGGAACCGAACGTAACGGCCTGAATGATATCGTGTCGTGATTCTTTTCCGTCAGGTATGACAGAAAAGCCAAAATGTTCCATCATATTGGCCGCAAAAACAGCACCTTTTAGTGCACTGCTTACAACCGTCGGGGCAAGGAAAAGACCTTGGAAAAAGGATGGCAATACACCTAAAGATGCACCGACTTCTTTGCCCAATCCCGGAGAAGTCAGACGATATGCTGCATTTTCAATACATTCTTTCTTTCCGGCAATATAGCCTCCTATCGGCGCTAAGCCGCCTCCGGGATTTTTTATCAGGGAACCTACAACCATATCTGCACCGACATCACTCGGCTCTATGGTTTCCACGAATTCACCATAACAGTTATCCACCATACAGATAATGTCCGGACGGATGCCTTTGATAAATGCAATCAATTGACCAATTTGCTCAACAGATAATGTTTTTCGGGGCTCATATCCTTTGGAACGCTGGATAGTAACGAGCTTCGTTTTTTTATTTATAGTTGCTTTGATTTTGTCATAATCAAAGGAACCATCACTTAATAGATCCACCTGGGAATACGTAATTCCATATTCTGCCAGACTTCCTTTTGATGGCCTGATACCGATGACTTCTTCGAGTGTGTCATAGGGCTTTCCGACCGGTGAAAGAACTTCATCACCGGGTCTTAAATTGGACATAAGCGCCAAAGCCAGTGCATGTGTGCCGCAGGTAATCTGTGGACGCACCAGCGCAGCCTCTGTGTGAAATACATTGGCATATACTTCTTCTAAAGTATCTCTTCCGATGTCATTATAACCATATCCGGTTGTTCCGTATAAACATGCTTCAGATACCTTTGCCTTCTGCATGGCCTGAAGTACTTTCAACTGATTGTACTCAGCTATTTTGTCAATGGAATCGAAGCGTTCTTTCAAATGACTGCAGATCGTTTCTCCCAACAGATAAACATCTTCATCAATTCCAAGATTTTTATACATTTCTTTTGTTTCTGACATATCATTAATTCTCTTTTCTGTTATTACTTTATAATTCTATGATACCAGGATTTATTGCTTTGATTTATTGATAATAGAAAGCATATAATCCAAAATCGCCTGATTGTCATAATGAAAATCCTGTTTTTCTATCATGATGACATCTTTTTCGCGTCGAAACCAGGTAAGCTGGCGTTTAGCAAAATGCCTTGTATCTCTTTTGATTAAGTAAACAGCACAATCCAAATCGGTTTTTCCATCCAGATAATCCAGGATTTCTTTATAACCAAGTCCCTGCATTGATACGTTTTCACGTTTTAATCCCATATCTTTTAATTTGTTTACTTCTTCTACCAGACCATTTTGCATCATCTGATCAACACGTAAATCAATGTTATGGTATAAAAGACTTCGTTCATCATTTAAAACAAAATAGGAAAAGTCATAAGGAGATTTTTTTTGCCGTTCTTCCATATTATGCTCTGAAATCTTCTGACCGGTTAAATGATGATATTCGAGTGCACGGATAATGCGTTTAACATTATTGGGATGAATGGAATCGGCAGATTTTTCATCCACTTCTTTTAACATATCATGAAGATACAAAACACCTTTCATTGCGGCTATCTCTTCTAATTGGGCACGATAGTTTTCGTCAGCATTGTTTTCGGTAAAGTCAATATCATATAAAACAGACTGAATATAAAATCCGGTTCCCCCGACCAGAATTGGAATATGACCATTTGCATAGATGCTTTCCATTGCTTCTTTTGCATATTTTTGAAACAAAAATACATTAAAATCTTCACGGGGATCCAGGATATCAATCAAATGATGTGGAATACCTTCCATCTCATCAGGTCTGATTTTAGCAGAACCGATATCCATATGCTTATATACCTGCATAGAATCCGCACTGATTATTTCGCCGCCTATTTTTTTGGCCAATGCAATGGATAGGGCTGTTTTTCCAACTGCAGTCGGTCCTGTTAATATAACCAGTTTATTCATGTTACTTTCCTTTAAAAAATACAAATTTAATAAAGATACCACGGATTGATCTGTTTTTTATGGTATCATACGATTCTTTTAAACTTCTTTTCCAGTTCCTGCCTGCTCATGGAAAACATGGTAGGTCTTCCGTGAGGACAATGATAAGGATTATCCAATGCAAACAACTGCTTTAATAATGCTTTTGCTTCTTCATAAGACATTTTCTGATTTCCTTTTACCGATGCCTTACATGACATGGAAGCGATTTTTAATAAAATGACATCGGGTGTTCCGCGTACCGGTGTGTCAATTAATTCATCCAGTACAGTTAAAAACAAATCTTTTGCATTATTTCCGTATAAATCCATTGGTATGCCTCTGATGGACAGTTCGTCTCCACCGAATGGTTCAATCTCAAAACCCAGTTCGGAAAAATAAGATTGATAGTTTTGATATGCATACATTTCAAGCGAACTGAGAGATACAATGATTGGAGGCATCAGTAATTGTGTTGTATTTTTCTTTTTCTTGAGATTTTCAACAAAGGATTCATAATTGACCTTTTCATGCGCAGCATGCTGGTCAACAAAGTATATAGAATCTTCAAATTCTACAATCCAATAGGTATCAAAAACCTGACCTATAATCTTTAAACCGGTTAGACGGTTGTTGTCATCATCTTCTAGAGCCGTTGAAAAAAGCTCCATCTGCTCGACTTTTTTTATAATTGGTTTTGTATCCTGTTTAATGATATTATCACCGGTTTTATAGGGTTTTGAAAGAAATGTCTGGCTTTGTTTTGCATTTCCCAGTATTTTATTCATTTGATAATCCGCTGTTTCACGGACTAAATTAATCGGTTGCGTTTCCCTTTGAATTCGTTTTTCTTCAAAAGGTTCCGGTGCCCGTTCCTTTTCTTTTTGAGAATCGGAATTTTCTTCTGTTTCGCTATCTTTGGAAGGATTCTCCTCCTGATATTCACGAATTAAAACCGTCTCATTTAGAGCGTTCTTGACAGTTTCTTTTACAAATTCACAAAAGGGAACCGGATCCATAATCCGGATTTCCATTTTTGTAGGATGGACATTGACATCAATATCTTCTCCATTCACAGTAAAATGAAGAATGGCAAAAGGATATTTATGCTGCATCAAAAAAGTCTTATATCCTTCTTCGACTGCCGCCGATATGATTTTACTTTTAATATATCTTCCGTTTACAAAGAAAGTCTCATAATTGCGGTTTGCTCTTCCCAATATGGTTTTTCCGATAAATCCCCGTATTTGAATTCCATTTTGACAGGCTTGTACCGGAATAATATGATTGGCAACATCTTTTCCGTATATCCGGTATATCACATCTGACAGATTTCCGTTTCCGGATGTAAAAAAGCGGGTTTGTCCGTTCTGAATAAAGGAAATTGCAATCTCAGGATGAGATAAAGCAATATGCTGCATTAATTCAAATACATAGGAACCTTCTGTTGTTGATGTGTGTAAAAACTTCTTTCGGACAGGTGTATTATAAAATAGATTTCGAACTAAAATTGTGGTTCCATCCGGAGCACCGATTTCTTCCATATCTCCCATGATGCCACCGTTACAACAAACTTTAATTCCAAGAAAATCCTCTCTTTTTTTCGTAATCATTTCTACTTGAGATACAGCACTGATACTCGATAAGGCTTCACCGCGAAATCCCAGACTGGAAATGGCATTTAAATCCTCTGCATTGGTAATTTTACTGGTTGCATGACGCATAAAAGCAGGTTCTAAATCTTCTTTTGCAATTCCGCATCCGTTATCCGTTACGCGAATAAGGGATATGCCACCTTCTTTGATTTCAACGGCAATTTTATCTGCACCGGCATCAATGGCGTTTTCCACCAGTTCTTTTACAACACTTGCAGGTTTTTCTACAACTTCTCCGGCTGCTATTTTATCAATTGTTTCACTGTCCAGTACATGAATAATTCCGGCCATTTTATCTCCTTACATATGCCAACGATTTTTTCGTAAATTCTGTAATCGGTACAAGGTATTTAATGCATCCAGAGGTGTCAGATTGGAAATATCAAGTTCATCCAGCTCTTTTAAAATATCCTCATCTTTTACAGTATCAAAAAGAGAGATTTGATCTAAGTCAACCTGATCATAGTGTTTAACCTTTTTGGGCTCACTTTTTGCATCAACTGCAATATTCTGGACACGTTCGGTGATATCATTGTCCATCAATTGCTCTACAATGATTTTGGCACGGTCAATCACCATATCCGGGACACCTGCCAGTTTTGCCACCTGAATACCATAACTTTTATCGGCGCCGCCTTTTAAGATCTTTCTGAGAAATACAATATCGTCGCCTTGTTCTTTGACGGCAATATAATAATTATTGACATTGTTCATCTTGCCTTCTAATTCGGTCAGTTCATGATAATGCGTTGCAAATAAGGTTTTGGCTCCAAGCAGTTTTTTATTGCTGATATGCTCAATAACCGCCCATGCGATGGCAAGACCATCAAACGTGGAGGTTCCTCTTCCGATTTCATCTAAAATCAAAAGACTGTCCGAGGTGGCATTGCGCAAAATATTAGCCACTTCATTCATTTCAACCATAAAGGTGGATTGTCCGCTTGCTAAATCATCAGAAGCTCCGACACGTGTGAAAATACGGTCTACAAGACCAATGTCTGCCTGATCGGCCGGGACAAAGCTGCCAATCTGTGCCATCAAAACAATTAATGCCGTCTGTCTCATATAGGTGGATTTACCCGCCATATTCGGTCCGGTTATGATAGAAATCAGATTTTTATTGTTATCCAGATAAGTATCATTGGATACAAACATGTCATGTTCAATCATCTTTTCCACAACCGGATGTCTGCCGTTTTTAATCTTTATCGTTCCCTTAGTATTCAGCTTCGGTCTCACATAATGATTACGTTCGGCAACAAAGGATAAGGATGTAAAAACATCCAGTGCAGCAACGGCTTTTGCTGTTTTTTGTATCCGGTCCATGTTGTCGGCAATATGCTCTCTGATTTCACAGAACAAATCATATTCAATACCGCAAAGCTTGTCCTCGGCGTTTAAAATGGTATCTTCCAGTTCTTTTAATTTCGGCATCATATAACGCTCGCCACCGGTTAAAGTCTGTTTTCGAATCCAGTCATCCGGAACCAGTTCTTTGTAGGAATTGGTTACTTCGAAATAATAACCGAACACTTTATTATATCCGATTTTTAAATTCTTGATTCCGGTTCGCTCTTTTTCCTGCAATTCCAGTTCTGCCAGCCAGTTTTTACCCTCGGTTTTAGCATTGCGGAAATGATCCACGTCTTCATGAAATCCGGTTTTAATGATGCCACCCTCTCTTATGGAGATTGGAGGCTCCTCCTCAATTGCCTGTTCAATCAGACTGCAGATATCTTCCAAAGGATCTATATCATCATAGATATTTTGTAATAAACTGCTATCTTTAAAATCTTCTAAAACCGTACGAATAGAAGGTAACATTTCCAATGATTTTGAAAAAGCAATTAAATCCCTTGGATTTGCTGATTTATAGCTAACTTTTCCAAGTAAACGCTCCAGATCATAGATGGGATTTAAGTATTCTCTGATTTCTTCCCTTCCGATGGCATTCATACAAAAGGCATCTACGGCATCCAGACGTTTTGTAATCTCCTCTTTATCAATTAAAGGCTGTTCTATGTAACTTCTTAATGTGCGGGCACCCATAGCCGTTTTTGTTTTATCTAAAATCCATAACAGGGAACCACGTTTTTGTTTCTCACGTAAGGTTTCACATAACTCCAGATTTCTTCTTGTCGAACTGTCCAATAACATATATTTGCTGGTTATATATGGATTGATATGGGTAATATGACTTAAGGTCGTTTTTTGCGTTTCATACAGATAATTTAATACTGCCCCCGCAGCAATCGTGCCCATAGGAAACGAATCCATCCCTAAAGAGGTCATGGTCTGAACATGGAAATGTTTTTTCATCCGATTTTGACAGGTTTCATCATCAAAATACCAGGAATCAAGCTGATATACCGTAATTCCCAATCTGGCACGCAAATCTTCCAAATCAAAACCGCTGACCATAAAAGCATCGTTACAAATGATTTCGGCAGGAGAAAATTTGATAATTTCATCAAATAAATTTTTGGAATCGTCAACCTGAGTTGCGAAAAAATCTCCGGTTGTTACATCAATCACAGAAACACCGATGTTATCCGAATAAGCGATACACATCAGATAATTATTTTTCGTCTCTTCCAGGGACTGCATATTCAGATTGGTACCCGGTGTAACAATCCTGACAACTTCCCGTTTTACAATACCTTTTGCAAGCTTGGGATCTTCCACCTGTTCGCAGATGGCAACCTTATACCCCTTGCTGACTAATTTGGTCAAATATCCGTCAACTGCATGGTAAGGTATTCCACACATTGGTGCCCGTTCTTCCAATCCACAGCTTTTGCCAGTTAAGGTTATTTCCAATGCTTTGGATGCTTTTAATGCATCATCAAAAAACATTTCATAAAAATCACCGAGACGATAAAATAAAATGCAATCTTCGTATTGCTTTTTCGTCTCCATATATTGTTGCATCATTGGCGTAAGATCTGCCATTTTTATGTCTTGCATGCTTAATTACTCTCTTCTTGATAAAACTATGGTACTAATTTTTAGCACTCACATCATTTCATTTCGCCTAAATAATAAAATCCCTTGCATTCCTTTAAATAAACCGGAACTATTTTCCCGATTAAATCCGAACATCCCTTAAAATGCACAATCATGTTGTTGGACAATCTTCCGGTTACAAGGGAAGAATCGTGCTCGTTGATACCTTCCACTAAAGCATCAAGTGTTTGATGTTCATAACGAGATGCCTGCTCTCTGGCCGTTTGCTGTACAACAGCAAGCAATTCATCAAAATTACGAGTGACCTCTTCCTGCGGTACCTGATTTTCCATAGCTGCAGCCGGTGTTCCGGTTCGTTTTGAATACTGGAATGTAAACGCATTATCAAACTTTACGGTTTTAATCACATCAATGGTTTCTAACACATCCTCATGCGTTTCACCGGGGAATCCGACAATGATATCTGTGGTAATGGCAATATCGGGGATTTCACGTTTGATTTTTAATGCCAGCTCAATAAATTGTTCTTTGGTATAACACCGGTTCATTGCTTTTAAAATACGATTAGCGCCGGCCTGTAAAGGCAGGTGCAGGTGTTTGCAAATCTTTTCTGAGTTTTTCATCACTTCAATTAACTCGTCCGATAAATCCTTGGGATGCGATGTCATAAAACGAATTCTTTTCAGACCTTCAATTTTCTCAATACGACGAAGCAATTCTGCAAATGAAATCGGATTTTCAAGTTTTTTACCGTAGGAATTCACATTTTGACCCAAAAGCATAATTTCAACAACACCATCTGCTACGAGTCCTTCTATTTCGGAAATGATTTCCTCCGGTTTTCGGCTTCTCTCGCGTCCTCTGACATAAGGAACAATACAGTAGGAGCAAAAATTATTACAGCCAAACATAATATTGATGCCGGATTTAAAATGAAATTTTCTTTCAACCGGCAGATCTTCCACAATCTGGTCGGTGTCTTTCCAGATGTCAATAATCATTTCATCCGATTCATACATACGAACCAGTAATTCAGCAAATTTAAAAATATTGTGTGTTCCGAAAATCAGATCGACAAACCGATAACTTGAACGGATTTTATCCAAAACCGTATTTTCCTGCATCATACATCCACAAAGACATATTTTCATAAGGGGATTTTTCTTTTTATAACCGTTTAATACACCTAAACGACCATAGACACGCTGATTAGCGTTATCTCTGACGGTACAGGTATTATAAATGACTAAATCTGCATTTTCATCTTCTATTTCAACGAATCCGACTGCTTTCAGAATACCGGATAATTTTTCCGAATCACGGGCATTCATCTGACAACCGAAAGTTTGAACACAACAGGTTAAAGGTGCCCCTTTTTCCTGTGTTTTTTGTGCAATGATTAATTTTGCTTTTTCGATATATTGATATTGAAGTGTTGCTTCTTCATTCATTCTTTTCATTTTTCCTTTCAAATAATTACGGGCGTATCTGTCCATCTCCTAAAATGCGATATTGATAGGATGTCAGTTCCGGTAATCCCATCGGCCCACGTGCATGCAGTTTCTGCGTGCTGATACCAATTTCTGCACCAAAGCCGAATTCAAAACCGTCCGTAAACCTGGTGGATGCATTTACATATACACATGCCGCATCAATACCTGCCAAAAATTTATCAGCAGCTTCTTTATTTTCAGTAATAATGGCTTCTGAATGTTTTGTGTTGTTGGCATTGATATGACAAATGGCTTCTTCTACATTTTCTACCGTTTTAACGGAAATAATATAATCCAGATATTCCGTTGCAAAATCTTCTGTGGTAGCAGGTTTATAATCGCTAAAAAACAGACCGGCCTGTTCATCCGCACGAATTTCCACATCTTTTTGTTTTAAGGCTTTTTCCAGAAGCGGAAGAAACTCTTTTTCGATATCTTTGTGTACAACCAGAGATTCACAGGCATTACATACACCAATCCGCTGTGTTTTCGCATTCAGGATAATGGAAACAGCCTTGTTAAAATCGGCATCCTTATCGACATAAATATGACAGTTTCCGCTTCCCGTTTCAATGACGGGAATGGTGCTGTTTTGTACGACACTGCGAATAAGACCTGCACTTCCGCGGGGAATCAAAACATCCACATATTGATTTAACTGCATAAATTTTTTGGTTGTTTCACGGTTGGTATCTTCAATTAACTGAATGGCGTTTTCATCACACTTCATATCCTTCAAAGCATTCCGGATTACTGTTGTAATGGCAATGTTGGAATGAATGGCATCGGAACCGCCTTTTAAAATGACGGCATTTCCGGATTTAAAACACAATCCGAATGCATCTGCAGTCACATTGGGACGGGATTCATAAATAATACCGATAACGCCTAACGGGACACGAACTTTATTAACAATCAGTCCGTTCGGTCTCGTATTGGTAGAAAGTACCTCCCCAATTGGATCAGGAAGTGAAACAATCTGTTCCAATCCTTCCGCCATTGCAAAAACACGTTCTTTGTTAAGCTTTAATCTGTCAACCAACCCCTGATGCATTCCGTTTGCAACAGCCTGATTGATATCTTTTTGATTTTCACAAAGAATTTCATCACAATGTTCTCGGAGACATTGTGCAATATAAATTAAACTTTTATTTTTTATTTCCGTACTTAATATCTGCATTTTATATTTTGCAGATACTGCATTTTGTCCAAGTATTTCTAAATTTGTCATAATACTTTGTATCTCCTCTAATTCATTAATCAGTCCGTTATTACATCATCAACCAGAATATCATGCTCTTCATAAGGGACATTCTCTATCACCTGAAAAGAATATGCAACCGCTGTTTTTGTACATTCAATACCTGTCTTTGACAAATATCTGTCATAATATCCTCCGCCATAGCCTAATCGGTGACCGGTTACATCAAATGCCAGTCCGGGAAGAATCATAAGAGTATTCTTTCTTGAAGGCGATGAGAGCATGTTACAGAAGACTTCAGGAAAACTGACACATGTTTCGAACGGCTCTAAAATGCCATGAAAACCACATTCACATTCCTCAAAAGAATGGATTTCATAAAATTCCATGTCTTTTCCGCTAACTCGTGGAACAAATACATGCTTTCCGGCATTTAATGCATGTGTAATGATTTGATCCGTCATGACTTCTTTTTGATAATGCATATAAATCAAAAGATATTCTGCTCTCTGATAAGAATCTGTGTTTAGCAGATGATATGTAATTTGTTCACTTCTCTTTGCACACTCTTTTACAGATAATTGATTGCGCAAGCTTAACATTTTATTTCTCAGAATTTTTTTGTCCAAATTTTTCTCCTAAATTGGTGATACTACCATCTTTTTCCTGAATATTGATATTGTTCAATTGTCCACGTAAATTTGCCTTAACCGCATTTACATAATTACGTCTTAGTTCAGCCTGTTCCTTTTTTTCTTCTTCCGTAAGTCCTTCTTTTTGGGATTTGTGGTATAGTTCATTAATTCTGTCAATTTTTAAATCAGCCATCATAATTTCCTTTTTTAATATTCCATTTTTTCTACATAATCAGCCAGATAGAAGTTATCATCTTTATGCGCTTTAAAAAAAGTACCATATTCCCTTCCATCCATAATCCGGTGTATAATACGCATATCATCCGAGTTGGCAATAATCATATCAGCACCTGCAACTGTGGCAATTTTTGCCGCCTGCAATTTGGTGTTCATTCCACCGGTTCCGACATCACTACCGGTACTTTTTTTACCCATCTGCATCAAATCATCGGTTAATTCATCCACAACACTGATAAATTTTGCATCCTTATTCTGGTTTGGATCATCCGTATACAAGCCGTCAATATCAGATAACAGAATTAATAAATCTGCATCAATTAAGGCAGCAACAATTGCCGAAAGCGTATCATTATCACCAAATTTAATTTCATAGGTAGCAACGGTATCATTTTCGTTTACAATCGGTACAACACCTAATTTTAAAAGTTCTGAAAAGGTGTTGTGGGCATTAAAACGGTTAAGCGGATCGACAATGGTATTTTTTGTCATCAATACCTGTGCACAGACATGATTGTATTCGGAAAATATTTTCTGATAGGTCATCATTAAACGTGCCTGACCGATTGCGGCACAAGCCTGTTTTACAGCAATCGGATCGTCATCCTTTCCCAGATGAACGGCTCTTTTTCCGACTGCAATCGCACCGGATGAAACCAGCACCACTTCTTTTCCCATGTTTCTTAAATTACAGATTTCCCGAACCAGCACTTCCAGTTTAATATAATCTAATCCACCTGTTTCTTTATGTTGTAAAGAAGAGGAACCGACTTTTATGACAATTCTCTTCTTATCCTTGACACAATCTCTGATATTCATGATTTTCCTCCTAAAGAAGTTATGATCTTTTGTGCAATCTTTAATCCGTCACATGCGGCACTGGTAATTCCGCCCGCATAGCCGGCGCCTTCTCCGCATGGATATAGGCCCTTGATGTCAGGGGACTGACAGCTTGCATCTCTGTGTATGCGTACCGGTGACGAAGTACGGGGTTCCACACCGGTTACTAATACATTGTCTGCATCAAATCCATGAATTTTCCGTCCAAAAGATTGCATGCCATCCATAAAAGCCTGTTCAATTTCAGTCTGATAAATTCCCCTGAGATTACCGAAAGCGTATTGCCCCTTTATTTTGGGTTGAATGTCATCAAAACAGAAGCTTATCTGATTTAACTTATAATCCGAATACTTTTGAACAGGGATTTTTCCTGAACAAACAGCATAAGCACGTCTTTCAATTTCTTCCTGAAAATCCACACCGGAAAGTGGTGAATTTCCGGGGTAATCACTTGGTGTAACGGAAACGATAATGGCACTGTTGGCATTAAGACTTCCTCTGTCACTATAACTCATTCCATTCACACACAGATGGTTTTCTTCACTGGATGCATTTACAACGTAACCTCCCGGACACATACAAAAACTATAGACGCTTCGTCCATTTGCTGCCTGCGCGGTTAATTTATAGGATGCGACCGGAAAATGACCGACATTTTCTTTGCCATACTGCGCTTCGTCAATCATATTCTGCGCATGCTGTACCCGATAGCCTACTGCAAAAGATTTGGCCTCCATTGGGACTTCTTTTTCATATAAAAGCCGAAATGTATCTCTTGCACTATGTCCGATTGCTAAGACAATTTGATTGGTCTCATAATAATCTTTGTTATTAACTATAATACCTTTCACAAATCTGTGATATTCAAAATCTTGATTCGTATCAAAATCTGTGATATTGTCTGTATCATTGTGCCTGTCAGAATTGCATTCTGTAAAAACAAAATCCGTCACCTGAGATGAAAAGTGAATTTCTCCACCCATCTTTTCAATGGACAAACGCAAATTTTTCACGATATTTATCAGACAATCTGTTCCGATGTGAGGTTTCTGTTCGTAGAGAATACTTTCTTTTGCTCCCATGGATACAAACAAACGTAGGACTTCTTTTTGATAACCAAAAGGATCCTTGTTTAGTGTATTGAGCTTTCCATCGGAAAAGGTTCCTGCTCCGCCTTCTCCAAATTGCACATTAGAGGAAGGATTTAGGATACCGGTTTTCCAAAAAGCTTTCACATCCTCCATCCTGTATTCTACCGCTTTTCCACGCTCAAAAACCAAAGGCTTTAAGCCGGCTTTTGCCAAATAATAGGCACAAAACAAACCTGCCGGTCCGGCACCGATAACAATCGGGCGAAGCGCAGGAACATAGCCGTGAAGCGATGGTAAAAGAAAAGGTGTTTCCTGGTATGTTGTTAAATTAGGGTCTGTTTTCATCTTTTTTAACAACACTTCCTCTGAGGAACATTCAAATGCGACGCAAAGACTATAAAACAAATTCGGTTTCTTTCTGGCATCCAATGATTCACGTAGTATTTTAATATCCGCAATCGAATGAGTGGGAATATGTAATTTTTCTGATAAAGCTCTTCTGATATCTTCTTTTTGATATCGTGGCTTACATTTTAACTGATTATATTTAAACATAACAAAATTATCCTGCTAATTTGCAGCTTCTTTACCGGCAATCATGCCGCTTAAAAAAGCCCAGTGAAGATTGTAACCGCCACAATCCCCTGTAATATTTAATAACTCTCCGGTAATAAAAACGGAGGGATACTTTTTCAATTCAAAATTATGGTTAAGCTCAGACAACTCTAATCCACCGCCCGTAACCTGACAAAAGTCAAAGCCCTTCAGTTCCTTAATTGGAAAATCAAGGTTCTTCATATCATGTGCTAAATGTTTTATGGTTGATTTCTTGATTTCTTTACCTGTTTTATTTGAAAGGCTATATTGGCTTGAAAAAAACTGAATCCACTTTTTATGTAAAAAGCCACTCAGGGCTTCTTCAAATGAAAATGAATAGTATTCGTTTAACTGCCTTTCTAATTGCAAAAAGAGTTTTTCTTCTTCCTCATACGGAAATAAATCAATTCTTGCTGTCAAATCAGTAAGGCGTGCATGATTATGCTTCAAAAGATATGGATATATTTTGGAGCTAACCTGGAAAACCGGAATTCCTGAAATCCCATAATCCGTAAATTGAATTTGCCCTTGATCACTTGCTATCATAGAGTGCTTAGAATCAAAGATTGAAACACTAGCCTGATTTCTCATTCCGGACAAGATTTTACAACCATTTTGATTGCATATAAGCGATGTCAGAGCCGGATACGGTTCCACATACTGTAAATTCATCCGTCTTAAAAAATCAAAGCCGGAACCGTCAGAACCTGTTTTGGGATAAGACTTTCCTCCGCAGGCAACAATAACAGAATCTGCAAAAAATGTTTGTTTATTGGATATAATACAGATACGTTTATCTTTTTTGCTTAAGGAAGAAACATGCTGGTTTGTCAAAATTTCAATATGAAGTTTTTGTAGTTCCCGTAATAATACACTGACAACACTAGCCGAAGCCTCTGTTTCGGGATAAACATAGCTATCTCGTAAAACAGTCGTCCGAAGACCTATGGAATGGAAAAATGATATCACATGTTGTGGTGAACATGCATTCAAGGCATGATTGATAAAATCCATATCCTCATGATTGGTGGTAACATAATTGGATGATTCTAAATTTAAATTGGTTAAATTGCATTTACCGTTTCCTGTCAGTAATAATTTTTTGCCGATTTTATCCTGATGTTCTAAAATGGAAACGGATGCTCCATGGCGTGCAGCAATGATTGCAGCCACAATACCGGAGGCACCACCACCAATAACCAGTACTCTCTTTTTCATACAATTTTCCTCTTCGCATAGATATATAAATTATACAACTAACTCGAATAAGACTCAAGAAAATTGTAGAGTTCCGCTTCGTCTTTTATATATTTTTTATCCAGGATTTCCTGTGTAACCTGTTCCGGTAAATCATGGATGGAAATGTTGGTTACCAGATAAACATGCTTCATATCGCTGTGATAAACATACACTTTATCATCATAAGCAACCAAATAAAATCCTTCATTCCGATTAGCTTTAGCTCTATCAAAGCTTTTTATTGTATTATTATCACTGTTTTCATCCAATTCATCATTTTCATCCAAATCAATGGTATCATCTAAATTATGATTTCCGTCAAAATTATTTTTTGCTTCTATATCATTTTCATAATTTTGATAGTCTTTATTACTTTTCTCCAAATTATACTGACGAATAACAACAATCCGTTCCGGTGAAAAAGTTGATAACTGGATATGGCAAATGCCTTTTTCTCTTTCGGAAAGTACCGGGGATTGTTCTTCATGTTTTAAGATGTCGATTAATTGTTCTCTTGTTTTATCAATATATTGATCCGGTATTTTTTCCAGAAGAGTTTCATAACTGTCATTGTTTAGATTTTGTTCAATCATAATATATTCTGTATCACAGGTGGTACGTGTCTGTGCCTGCGTAACTGCAATCATCTGGTTGGTATCATTACCCTTTTGCGATAATTCTTTGTTTTGATTGCTATAAAACCAACTGGTAATTGCCCATGTAAGAAAACAAGACAGCATAATGAATGCACAAAAAATGCTGATACGATAAAATAGTTTCATAAAAATGACTCCTTTTTATCAGTATCAGCAGTTTTCTTTTAAATATACAGTTTATTCATAGATTCCGGCTATTTTTCCAAGAAACAATAAGAGTGGTTTTTGGGGAAAATCAACCAATTCATGCTCCTTAATGGAACCTGTTAGAACAAGAATTAAAGTTTGTACCAGACAGGCAAGTATAAAAGCAAGCATTACACTAAGCAGAATGCCAATCGTATTTTTTAGGAATAAGGTTAAAAAATATACAACAGCAAAAGCAATAAATGCAATGATTGGGAAACCGAGATGTCTTAAGAGTTGTTTCTTGTAAACAAAATACTTATGTAAAAAGAAAAAGTCCATAAGACAAATTAATGCAAAACCAATAGTAAGTGCAATAATCGGATCACAAGCATTGATGGTATCTTTGATAACAAAATAAAAATATACAAATATACCTACAAGACCGATTAACGTACTTAATAGATGCAGTGTCCCTTTTTCAAAGCCTTGTAAAAAAGCATAAAAAAGCTGCGAAAGTGTCAAAAAAGTCATCATAAATAAAAGCCAGAAAGCCAAATTGGGAATCGATGTTCCTAATAATTTCTCCGTTATATCGGCAGTACATGGAGAAACTGCAGAGAGAATCGGTAAGATAAAGCAGATAAATTGTTTTACACTCGCAAGCAACCGCATACCTCCGTGATACCTATCCTGCTTTGCCATGGATTTTTTCAGTGCTTCTTCTGAATGAACAGCCAGAAGTCTGGCAAAATAAAGCGGAATAAAAAAATGAAGGATAGCCTGGATAAACAGAACGGCAAAATAATTAACCGGATGTAAAACATCCTGATAATCAACTACCGTATTTTTAAAACAGGTAAAAAAAATGCATAACAAAAACGGAAATAGCAAAACAACATATTTTATTAACGGAAATCCAAGAGAAGCGATAAGCGAACGAAATTGTTCAGAAATACTCTCACTGTTTCTGCCATATGCTTCAATCGTTCCGTTTTTTATACTGTTACAAAAGGCTTTATGTAATAAAAAGAGCCAGATAGCTACAATCAGGTTACCGATAAGTATTCCAACTGACAGACCGGCCCCATAAAAGGCTGTATTTACATAAGGATTATGAAGTAATGCACTGTTAATGTATCCGCCTTTTCCAATCAGGGTCGAAAATAGAATTCCAAATACCAACGAGGAAATGGAGAAAATGATTGTTGCAGACTGTAAAGGCATACGAAAACCCAATCCGATAAAAGAACCGGACATAACACTGTCAAAAAATAGAAAAGGTAAAGATAATGCCAAAAATAGAAAAATCAAATCTCCCAGTGAATTTATTTTTAAAAGATTACAGAAAAATGTGCGAACAACCAAAATCAAAATAGCCATCAGTATGCCAATAAACAATGCCCCAAATGAAGAAACCTTTGCCCATTGTAAGGCGTTCCTTGTTTGTCCTTTGGATTGTCTTAAAGAGACGGCTTTTCTGGCTGTTGAATAGAACGATAATACAAAAATCATAGTCAGGGAAACATAAAGAGTAAAACAGGATGCAAAGAGCCCCATTCCAAATAATTCTACAACATTATTTAAATACAAGACGGCGATTAGGGAACAAACATAAATAACAGCCAAAACCAAAATTGTAATCGGATCTTTGAAGATAAAATTTTGTTTCACACGTTTTTTTCTTTTGGACATTTTTATTCCTCCGGCAAAAGGTTTTATCGGGAAATTCCCAGTTCATTCATAATTTCTTCCTGATGTGAAAACATCAGTTTTTCATCGTCTTTTGTCATATGATCATATCCCAATAAATGCAGCATACTGTGAACAATCAAAAAAGTAAATTCCCTTAATACACTGTGACCATAATCATTAGCTTGAGACAAGATTCTATCGTGACATAAAATGATATCACCCAAAATCAGTTCATTGGTTTCGGGATTAAAATAGCTGTTTCTATCCTCTTCTGCAACCGTAAAATCAGCAGGTTGGATATAATCTACAGCCGGAAAAGATAAAACGTCCGTTGTTGCATCAATTCCTCTGTGGCATAAATTATATTCTCTCATCTTTTCGGCATCTGTGATTAAAACATTAATTTCTGCATCATATTTGCAGTGTTCATGTTTTAATGCAGCTTTGACAGCTGTTTCAACAGTTTTATCTATATCAAAAGAATATTCAGCATTAATATCGTTTTCAACGTAAAAAGTCATAATATAGTTTCTCCTCAACTAATCCCTTTTTTATTTGGGTCAATTCACACAATGTTAAATCACAGGATGCCAGATCATTGCAGTCCAATTTTTTCTTAATGATGACATCAATGATTTTTTCATAATTCAATTGTGCATTCAAATCTTTTTGAAATAAATATGTAAGGGAAGAAACCAATGCATCACAGATTTGAACAATGGCAGCTTCTTTCGATACATGTTCGGTGTTTTTTATGCCAAATTCCCGCATCGCATTTTGTAATTCTTCCGGGAAATGATAAGTTGCTGCGACCGTCAGTGTGTTTTGGATATTATCCTCTCCCTGTAACAAACCAATTCTATGATAATACCCTAAAGCCTTTGCCAAAGAAGCATCAGCATGAATAATACGAGCTGCTTTATCCGACAGATATGCAGTGTGTACTGCATGAAAATAGGCATTTTCATCTATATATTTTAAACTGATCAGAAGTTCATGGTCCGGATCGTTTACAGAAACATAAAAATGGTCATTTTTACAAATGAAATAATCATTCATAATTTTCATTAAGATAGTCAATAAAATAAATAAAACAAAGATTCTGATTGAAGAATACAAAATAAAATCTCCGACCAAACAGGTATTGGAATCAGAAAGAAATACTAAAAAATACAATGCAAAATCCATAATCAGGTAACTGCATAACGCACCACCATATCGAAATTCTTTATTTAATGTAGCAAACAGAGTGCTGCCAAGAGCACCGATTAAGAGTAAAACAATAAATTCCTCCATGGACCGGGTAAAAAAGAAGCTATAAAGACATAAATAAGATAAATACATGATATATCCAAAATAGGAATTGGAAAAAATAACAAGAATAATTGCTAAAAATCCAAAAGGGAATACATAGAACGGAATAAAGGCATAAAGAAAACTGATAGCCAGCCCTACAAAATAAAGGATCAGACTTCTTTTTTCATGCCCTTGATTCCATTTGAAAAATAACAGATTTTTTTTACTGAAATAAAAACCGATGCATAAGATAAATGCAATTGAAATTATATTAATAATAAAATTAATGATTGTTGATGTATTTATCATTTCTTTCGTGTATTTTGTTTCCTTTGACTAATATTTTTCTGTTTTGCTTCATAATCTTCATATGCTTTTACAATTTTTTGAACCAAAGGATGTCTTACGACGTCTTTACTGGTTAAATTGCAAAATGCAATGCCATCTACATTGGATAATACCTTTACGGCAACATCTAGTCCGGATTTGGTATTTGCAGTTAAGTCCTTTTGGGAACTGTCTCCTGTGATCACGACTTTTGAACCAAAACCAATACGAGTTAAAAACATTTTCATTTGTGCTTCTGTTGTATTTTGTGCTTCATCCAGAATAATATATGCATTATCCAAGGTTCGACCTCGCATATATGCTAAAGGGGCTACCTCGATTAGGCCCTTTTCCATATTTTTCTGAAAGCTTTCCGCTCCCATAATCTGATAAAGCGCATCATATAAAGGCCTTAGATAGGGATCAATTTTACTCTGCAAATCTCCTGGCAAAAAACCAAGCTTTTCACCTGCTTCTATGGCAGGTCTCGTCAGAATAATTCTTCCAACTTCATTATTTTTAAATGCTGTAATTGCCATTGCCATTGCCAAAAAAGTTTTACCCGTTCCGGCCGGTCCAAGTCCAAAGACAATCATATTATCTTTCATGGCCTTTACGTATTTTTTTTGACCAATCGTCTTAGGCATGATTGGTTTATTACTGATTGTGTGACAAATGAAATCTTCTCCCATGGTTAAAAGACCATCATCTTCATCAGCTTTACTCATCATAACAGCATAATTAACATTTTGTTCTTCGATTTCCGTCCCTTTGTCGGATATTTCCAATAATTCCTGTAATAATCGATATACTTTTTTGACGGATGCTTTTTCACCCGTTATTTTAAGTGATCCGTCTCTGTTAACAACTGAAACATGAAATTCATCTTCCACTTTACGAATGTAGGAATCATTCGTTCCGAATAATTTCTGCATGGATGTTTGATCGATGTCTAAAAGCATTGTATAGTCTGTCAAATTTATTCTCCTGTTTCTGTGACATTGGAAATAGGCATCATGATTCCATCGGACTGTCTGACTGTCAGCTGAATCAAAACCTCTACCCGATCATTTTTATAATTTATTTTAACATCTTTTTTTATTATTTGAATACCTTTTTGATTTAAAGTTTTACAAAAATCCAAAAATCTGTCATTAATCCGGCATAATGCCATATCTTTATTTAGTATTTCCTCAGTATTGGTATATTCTACAATACGTTCATATCCAAAATATACCGGGATAAATTGATACGCTTCCAAAGAAAAAAATCTATTTTGAGAAATAATATCGTATTTTTCAAATTTTTGAGGAAAATGTATGCATAGTTGATGATCCTTATATCCTAATATCAGGCTTTTATTTTCTCTACCGGTGTACAGTTTGTGATTTAAATGATATAACTGTTCGTCTTTATATTCCAGATTGGATTCAATAATAATATCTCCGTCTGCTTTTGTTTCATGTATGGACTTAATTGTCTCATCGTCATTATAAACAGGAATCAGACCGGAAATCAAAACATCCCCAGCCGATACAACACTTCCGACACCAACCAGGGGTGTACCTGTCCGGGTAACCATTTTGGTTATAACTCCACTTACAGATGCACATAGATCACAAGTGTTAAGTGTATCTGAATCAGAATTGGTGGGAGCATTGGAATTTTCTTTGACAGATAATTCCAAACGTGTCCCATTTACCTGAAAAGACGCCCATGTAATATAATCATATTGGTTTCGCAGCTTTTTTTCCAGATAGGACGTATCAATCGTATGAGACGGTGTTCCATAGGATATGTGCTCGCTTTTTAAAAAATCCATGTAGATATCTTTTGTAAGGGTTCGGTTTCCGGTTAACTCAAAGGACCAAATAAATCGGGTTGTCACAAAAAGTGTAATCACACAAAGAAGCAAACATAGCAAAAAAATTTTTCTTTTCCGATATCGGTACAACAAAAAAGGCAGTCCCAGTTTTTTTCTGATTACTACCTTTGTTTTTGTTTTTTTCAAAAATTCTTTTGTTTGAAATAAATCAGATGCAAAAATATAGAATTGATAACCTTGTTCATAAGGCTCAACCTTCCATATTTTAATTTGGTGGTTATTACATAAGTTCAAGAATCTTTCAGGTGAAAATCCATATAAATAAACGAAAGCATAACCTTTCAGATATCTGAAAAAAGAAAGCATATTAGGACTCCATAAATGAAATTTGATTGATTGTACCGATTACTTTCATTTCATCATTGTTGTAATAATCCACACAAAGCATCTGTCCTTCAATGCAGATACGGAGTTCTTTTGCAGAAATCCATACAAATTCTTCACTGCATTCCAGAATCCCTTTATAATTTTCAATAAATACTTCATGATTTCCACGAAGTGTCAGAATGCATTCACCAAAAACCAGTTCTCTGGGAATTTTTAAACGGTCGGTTGCTTGATTCTTGGCTTTTTCTATCAAGCCAACTTTATTATGAAATAATCTGCTCATGATACATCATATGACATTTATTCATAAATAATACCTTTAATCAGCTTAGACGAAGAAGGTTTATTTTCACTGATATGAAATGCATTTTGAAATCTATCTTTTGCAGCAGTCAGTTTACTTTCATCAGAAGCATAAAATGTTGCAACTGGTTCATTGATGTTTACGCGATCTCCAACCTTTTTGTGAAGATAAAGACCGACGGATAAATCTATTTTACTCTCTTTTGTTTCCCGTCCACCACCTAAGAGAAGGGAACAAATGCCAATTTCATCACAATCAATATGTGAAACCCAACCATCTTGTTGTGCATAAACAGATGCTGTTATATTTCCGTAAACAAAACGGTCCGGCTCATAAACATATCTGGAATCTCCGCCCTGTGCTTTGACAAAACCAGCCAGTTTATGAAGCGCTTCACCGGACTGGATTTTTTGTATAAGCATTTCTCTTGCATCATCCGAATTCGATGCTTTTTTGCCGGCAACTACCATCTCGGAACCAAGTGTCAGACAAAGTTCTACGAAATCATCCGGTCCTTTTCCCATCAGAGTATCGATAGCTTCCCGAACCTCAATCATATTGCCGACAGCATTTCCTAACGGTTGGTCCATGTCTGAAATCACAGCACAGGTTTTTCGACCGGCTCCGTTTCCGATTTTAACCATTTCTTTTGCCAAAGCAAAGGAATCGGCTTCTTTTTTCATAAAAGCACCGCTTCCTGTTTTGACATCAAGTACAATGGCATCTGCACCGGATGCCAGTTTTTTGCTCATAATGGAGCTGGCTATCAGTGAAATATTGTCCACCGTTGCCGTAACATCACGTAAAGCATATAGTTTTTTATCAGCCGGAGCCAGATCTTTTGTCTGTCCCATAATTGCAAGGCCGATTTCATTAACCTGTTTTTTAAACTGTTCTGTTGAAATCGATGTAGAAAATCCGGGAAAGCTTTCTAATTTATCAATCGTTCCTCCGGTATGTCCGAGACCTCTTCCACTCATTTTGGCTACCGGAATTCCGCATGCTGCAACCATTGGCGTCAATGCAAGAGAAGTTTTGTCACCTACTCCGCCGGTGCTATGCTTATCCACCTTAATGCCGGCAATATCGGATAAATCCAGCATGTCACCGCTTTGCGCCATAGCCATTGTCAACTGTAACGTTTCTTCTTCATTCATTCCTTGAAAAAAAATCGCCATCATCATGGCAGACATCTGATAATCCGGGATGAGTCCGTCAGTATAATGGCTGATCATAAAACGGAGTTCTTCCTTTGTCAAAGTACCACCATTTCTTTTTTTCATAATCAGGTCATACATTCGCATATGAATTGCCTCCTTTTATCAATTTATTTCTATTTCTGATTTGTGTTTAGTTGAAACTGGTCATTACTTTGATCGCTTATGCCGCAAAGAAAGACACGAAAACTCGTAAAAGTCGGTGAAAAAGATATATATGTGGAAACACAAATCTGAAAAAAGATTTTTTATTTATCAATTTTTACTTTATTGGTATTATTCTTTTTATCAACTTCAAGAGTCAGATGAGGAAAGCTCTTGATAAACTGTTTAAATTGGGAAAATCCGTATTTTTTGATGGAAAAATCAGGAATTTGTGTCTTTAAATCATTAGCCAGCATAGAAAGATCCATAACGCCACCTTTAGAACGAATTAAATCATAGATATACTGCTCCATATCAACATCTGATCTTGTGGCATTAGCCAGTAAAATATTATTATTATTTTTAAACAGTTTAATGGATTTTAAACTCTCACAAAACGTAGATAATTTGGAAAAACCATAATTTCGAACGTCAAAATCAGGAAATTTTTTCAGTAGACGGCTGCCCACTTCTCCAATATTGGTCACGGATTTGCCGGCATCCTCATTTTCATCCAATATTTCAACAATTGCATCTTCAATCTGGCTGATGGAACGAACATGTTTTTTCTCTTTTTCATCCTGCTCATTGCCGGAAATATTGTTTAAATAAATAAAACGGTCACATGCACTGACAAATGCATCGGGGGTTTTTGTCTCTCCCATACCAATCACATTTTTTCCAGCTTCACGTAGTCTGGAAGCTAATCTTGTAAAATCACTGTCACTGGTTACTAAGCAAAAGCCTTCCACATTATTGGAATACAAAATATCCATCGCATCAATAATCATAAAGGAATCGGTTGCATTTTTGCCATTTGTATATGCAAACTGCTGCATTGGCTGAATAGAATTGCAAAGCAATACATTTTTCCATTTGTTACTGTTACTTTTCGTCCAGTCTCCATAAATGCGTTTAATCGTTACAATACCGTATTTCGTCAATTCATCCAATATCTTTTGAACGTATTCGGCCGAAACATTGTCCGAATCAATTAATAATGCAAATCTCTTATCTTCCACCTGAATCTCCTAAAAAAATGTTTTATCGTTTCTTTTTAACACCATTTCATAATCTTTTCGGTTTAGCGGTAACTCCTCCATGATTTCAACAGCCTTTTCCATTTGCAATTTGTTGATGCAGAGCGTACATTTAGAATCATATTCACCAAATAAACGGCTGAAAAAAGAGGAATCATTCCATTTTTCATAATAGGAAATACGATTCTTTAAAAATGCTCTTTCTATCATCATTTTGACATCCTCATCCCAAACCGAACAAAATTCTATCTCGTTATGTACTTTCACATCAGAAAAATCGAAATCCATATGTTTCATCACCTGTATATAAATATATAAAAATTATAACATAACAGAATATAAAATAAAAGAAAGACTGTCCTTAAAATCATCAATTAAAATTGTCATAATATTTTGACATATAAGTGATTTTATGGACAGTCTTAATAGTATCATTCCTTTTCCTTCTCAGGTAAATAAGGTATTTTATGTATGTTATTATGTTGGATCAAAGACTCTCTGATGATGAATTATCGGCCAGCTTCTTCTTTTTCTTTTTTCAGAATAACCTGAAAATCCTTTATGTCTTTTGCAATTTCACCACTTAAGAGCAACATACAAATTAAGTTTGGAATTGCCATCAATGCGTTGGCAATATCAGAAAAGTTCCAAACTAAATCCAATGTCTGTGTAGCGCCTACAAAAACGATCAAAGAAAAAACAATGCGATATATCATGTTGTACTTATGCGTTTTAAATAAATACTCCCATGCTTTTTCACCATGATATTCCCAACCTAAGATGGTAGAAAATGCAAACAACGCAATACCGATTGTAACCAGCCATGAACCAAGCGGTCCTAAAACAGATTTAAATGCTGCGATGGTAAGAGCTGAACCTTTAACAATTGCACCAGTTTCATCTGTCATGCCCAACACACCTGTACTGGCAATTGCAAGACCAGTAATCGTACATACAACAATCGTATCCCAGAAAGTTCCGGTCATATTGATATAGCCCTGTCTAACATGATGATCGGTTGTTGCTGCAGCAGCTGTAATAGCGGCAGAACCCATACCTGCTTCATTTGAAAATACACCACGTGCTACACCAAAACGCATAGCCTGCATCATGGATGCAACAATTGTTCCTGCAACACCACCCTCAACTGCTTGAAGGCTGAAGGCGCATTTGAAAATCATAGCAAGACCGGAAGGTACATTTTGATAATTTAAAATGATAACAATCAATCCGGCAATCACATAAAAGATAGCCATAAAAGGAACGACAATGGATGAAACCTTTGAAATAGTCTGAATACCGCCTACAATAATGATTAAGGCCAGTATGGTAATAACAATACCGGTAATCCAGGTAGGAACATTGAATGTTTCATACATAGCTGAAGAAATGGAATTTCCCTGTGTCATATTACCGATACCAAAAGAAGCGACAACGGCAAAAAATGCAAACAACCATCCTAAAACGGCACCAAAAGTTTTATTGGGAAGTGCTTTTTTCATGGTGTACATCGGTCCACCGGACATTTCGCCTTTTTCATTTTTTTCACGATATTTGATGGCAAGCATACATTCACTGAATTTAGAAGTCAAACCAAATGCGGCAGAAATCCACATCCATACCAATGCACCGGGACCACCACTTACCATTGCGGTTGCAACACCTACAATATTACCGGTTCCGATTGTCGCTGCCAAAGCCGTTGTCAGAGCGGAAAACGGTGAAACATCACCTTCACCTCTGCTTTGTGTACGTGCCTCTTTACTCAATGTGCTTTTGATTGCATACGGTAAATTTCTCCAGGGTAAAAAGCCGGTTCTGATTGTCAAAAAAATTCCTGTGCCAACCAAAAGAACAAGCATTACCGGTCCCCAGACAAAATCATCGACTGCTGCAACAATTTCATTTAATCTGTCCATTTTAACATCTCCCTCTCAAATAATCAGAAAAACGGAGACAGCACCATATACTATGTTGTCTCCGTTGACTTCTTTACTATAGTAAAGTGTAAAATCGAATATGTCAAGTAATAATTTTACAAATATACACTTATTATTTATGATAAGGCTCATGATTCATAATGCGAAAGGCACGATAAATCTGCTCTGACAAGATGACACGCATGAGCTGATGCGGAAATGTCATATCAGAAAAGCTGATTTTTTCATCTGCTTTTTTTAAAACTTTTTCGGAAAGACCTAAGGAGCCGCCTATAATAAACTGAATATGGCTGTTCCCATTAATCATTATTTTTTCTAAACGATTTGAAAATTGAACGGAATCGAGTTTTTTTCCTTCAATTGCCAAAGCAATTAAATATCCTTTTTCATCAATTGCTTTTATTATACGTTCTCCTTCTTTGTCTTTAATCTGGTTTTCCAGTTCGAGTGACGCATTTTCAGGAGTTTTTTCATCTGCTAATTCAATGATTTGAAATTTACAATACGAAGAGAGGCGCTTTGCATATTCTGCAACCGCCTCCCGATAAAATTTTTCTTTGATTTTCCCAACACTAATGATTGTTATTTTCATACATTTCGCCGTATTTATCATCAATAATTTTTTCGCGTAAGGATTCATTCATTTCAGGAAATTTCTGAAGTAAAACACGTGTCATATACTCGGTACGTTTAAAGTACAATTCTTCTTCTGTATCATTTTTACCACATACAACTTCTTTTGCCAGTTTTTCAACCGTAAGATATTCGTCAAAAAACTGATTCACACGCGAAATCAGATCATCATCTGCTTCTGCCTCCAGAATAATGGTCTTAATCTGTGCAAATGATACAATTCCGGCAATAATAAAAACAATAAACATCACGAGCATAACGCCCATAAACATATAATTGCTTTTTAAACCGGAAAAGCCCGGAATAATGCCCAGATATAAAAGCACCAAAGCAACAAGTCCGACGCCACCAACCAAAGTCAAAACAAAGCCACTGGATTTGTAATCTTCGATTTTTTGCTTTTTATCGACATAAGAGGATTGTTTTCTGATGGCTTCGGCAATTTGACGTTGACGCATCATCTGTTCAGATATCGGCGCAACGACTTCCAAATCATCATCACTTTCTTCTTCATTTTTTTGAAATTGCTTTTCAGAAAAGGTCAAATCGCTGTATGAGACAATTTCACTATCCTCTTCCTCTTCGGCTTCTTCTTTATATTGATCCAAAAATTCATAGGATCTTTCATCGTTAACATCAAAGACTCGCTTAGGTTTTATCTGCATTGCATTGGCTTCTTCTAAAGAATCAACCAAAGGAATTTTACATTCATGACATTCTGTAAAGCCTTTGCGATATTCGTTTTTACATTTTGGACAAAAGGGCATTTGTTTTGTTCTCCATTTTCATCATTTGTTTGACAGATATTCATGAATACCTTTTGCAGCTGCTTTGCCTGCGCCCATTGCTAAAATAACGGTTGCAGCACCGGTAACGGCATCTCCGCCCGCATATACAGCATCTTTTGTGGTTTTACCGTATTCTTCATCTGCAACAATACATTTACGGTTATTGATTTCCAATCCTTTGGTTGTAGATGAAATCAAAGGATTCGGGGAAGTACCCAGGGACATGATGACACAATCTACATCCATAACAAATTCGGAACCGGCAACTTCCACAGGACGTCTTCTGCCGGACGCATCGGGTTCACCCAATTCCATTTTTATACATTTGATTCCACTTACCCATCCGTTTTCATCAGAAAGAATTTCAACCGGATTAGTCAATAAATCAAAGATAATTCCTTCTTCTTTTGCGTGATGAACTTCTTCTTTTCTGGCAGGAAGCTCTTCTTCACTTCTTCGATATACAACATGAACTTCAGCACCTAAACGAAGAGCTGTACGCGCAGCATCCATGGCAACATTTCCACCACCGACTACCGCAACTTTTGTTGCACGCATAATAGGAGTATCTGAATCTTCTTTAAAAGCTTTCATAAGATTAGATCTTGTCAAATACTCATTGGCTGAAAATACACCGTTTGCCTGCTCACCGGGAATTCCCATAAACTTGGGAAGACCTGCACCGGAACCGATAAATACAGCATCAAATCCTTCTTCTTCCAATAATTCATCAATGGTTGTAGATTTACCGATAACTACGTTGGTTTCAATTTTAACACCAAGTGATTTTACATTTTCAATTTCTTTTTTCACAACATCTTCTTTCGGCAAACGGAACTCCGGAATACCATAAACCAAAACACCACCGGGTTCATGAAGTGCTTCAAAAATCGTCACATCATATCCAAGCTTTGCAAGATCACCCGCACATGTTAATCCTGCAGGTCCGGAACCAATGACAGCAACCTTTTTTCCATTTAATTCTTTAGCACCCTGAGGTTTGATATTGTTTTCTCTTGCCCAGTCTGCAACAAAACGCTCTAATTTACCGATGGAAATAGGATCACCTTTGATTCCACGGATACATTTTCCTTCACACTGACTTTCCTGCGGACAAACTCGACCACAGATAGCGGGCAAAGCACTGGATTCAGAAATAATCCGATATGCGGCTTCAAAATCACCGTTTTTCACCTGTTCTATGAAACCGGGAATATTAATTGCAACAGGACATCCTTTGATACACTGTGCATTTTTACAATTAATACATCTGGAAGCTTCACATTGTGCTTCTTCTGCTTTATAACCTAAACATACTTCATCGAAATTATGAGCTCTTTCTTTGGGGTCCTGCTCGCTGACCGGTATTTTATTTAAAACATCCATTATTTATCACCTCCGCAAATTCCACATCCACCGTGATGTGTATCACCTTCCTGTTGTTTTAAGAAGGCTCTGCCTTCAGCAGTCTTATAAATAGCCTGACGTTTCATTGCCTGATCAAAGTCAACTAAATGACCGTCAAATTCAGGACCATCCACACAAGCAAACTTCACTTCACCGCCAACTGTCAAACGACAAGCTCCACACATTCCGGTTCCGTCAACCATAATCGGATTCATGGAAACAATTGTAGGAATATTCAGTTCTTTTGTTGTTAAGCAGACAAATTTCATCATAATCATTGGACCGATGGCAACACAATGATTATACTGTTTTCCCTCTTCTTTTACCAGATCGGTAAGCGTCTTGGTAACCATACCACTACGTCCATAAGAACCATCATCTGTTGTAACATACAGATTTGCGGCAACAGCTTTCATCTCATCTTCATAAATCAAAAGATCTTTCGTTTTAGCACCGATAATAACATCAGCATCAACTCCATGCTCATGTAACCACTTAACCTGTGGATATACAGGAGCGGTTCCTAAACCACCTGCTACAAATATGATACTTTTCTTTTTTAATTCATCTATATCTTCATAACATAAATCAGAAGCTTTTCCCAAAGGTCCGACAAAATCATGGAAATAATCTCCTGTTTTCAATGATTTCATCATGGTTGTACCTGCTCCGATTGTTTGTACAACAATGGTTATGGTTCCTTTTTCACGATTATAATCGCTGATTGTTAAAGGAATTCTTTCTGAATCTTCATTTGTTCGAACAATGACAAACTGTCCGGGTAAACAGGACTTTGCTACTCTTTTTGCTTCCACTTCAAAAAGGTAAATGTTTGTTGTCAGTTCTCTCGCATCTACAATTTTGTACATTTTTATCCTCCTGCTGATAAGCATATTGCTTAAAATAACACTATCTTGTCAATCATATCGAAAAAAAACAAAAAACGCAATACATATCCATTAAAAATCCGATAATGAAACAGTTCCGTCGGATGAAACAGTTGCTCTGAAAATTGTTGCATCCAAAACATGAAAAGCAAAAATATCTCCGGTTTTCATCATGGAACCGTTTTCGCTTTGTAAATATTCATAAATCAGATAATATACTGCACCATCTTTGGTTATAGCACTGTCAATTGCATATACTTTTTGTTCGCCCGAAAATCCAGGATCCAATAATTTACCTTGTGCAGCAAGATTCTGCTTAAGAATGAAAATAGCCTGTTCTGTATCATAATTTGTTTCCGGAACACATCTGTACTGACAAGTAACAACATCACTTTCATTACCTTCCGAGTCAATCATCAGAAATTTGAAAACACTGTTTCCAAGTGGCATCGGAAAAGCATCTGTATAAATATTACTATCTAAATCCGGAGTGGAACCATCCGTCGTATAATAAACAATATATTCCTCGTCCGGAACATCGACACAAATTATTTGTGGCATTTGATAGGTGCCTGATTCAACAGATACGTTGGGTATCAATTCAAAATCGGATTGAATGACATATTTTTTGGAAACAACTTCACTACTAATTCCGTATTCATTAATATAAACAGACGAAACAAGGTATTCACCGGATATTAATTTGATTGGTGAAGTATATCTGGTCGAATACTTGCTGGGAGTTGTCCCATCTAAAGTATAGTAAATATCACCGTTTCCAACAGAAAAAAGCTTCAAAGAAATCGACGTGTCATATTCTCCTTCCACATCACTGTATTCTGGCGATGATGCTAAGTACTGGGAATACTTTTGTCGGATCTCAGAAACTGAACATTTTTCCAAAAATTTACTCAGTTTTATATATTCTTCATTTTCTATGTAATTAGCAATAATACACTCCAGCGCTTCTTCATTTTCAGAATCATAGGATAGAATCAAGTTCGCTGTTTCCAAAGCCTGTTGGGTCATACTTTGTTGCAGATAAATATGAAGTTTTAAAAGCAAAAGTTCAACATTATCAGGTTCTTTTGACAAGCAATAATCCGTCTGATAAACAGCCTCTTCCATCTGATGCGTTTCAAATGCAGAAATGGCTTTTTTATAATGATAATCATAGGAATTTTCGGTATATAAATAAAAAGCAATAGAAAAAACAATAACCAGAATTATAAGCGATAGCACGGAAAACGCAAAAAAATTCAACTGTTTCATTGCATGTGGCTCGTTTGATTCTTTTTTTGCTTCATCAATTGATGTACGATTGGCATCGTTTTCGGTATTACCTGATGTATTTACTTTTGTATGATTTTGATTTGGAGTATTCCCACCCAGATCATCCATGATATTATGCATGGATTCGGCAACACTTTCTTCAATTTCCGGTTCATAAACTGGAACCAGCAGGCGTTCTTTTCCACAGTGTTCACAAAAGACCTGTTCGGGAAGCATTTCTCCACCACAATGTGGACATGTCATACGGTATCTCCTATATGTTTCATATCGTAATATTTGGTCAAAAAATATTATCCCCGTCAGTTTTATTGCTGTAATGAAACACTGTCAACACAGTTTTTCATCAACATGGCAATCGTCATTGGACCAACACCACCGGGAACCGGTGTAATTGCTGATGCGATTGTTTTAACCGATTCAAAATCAACATCTCCGCATAATTTGTTATCTTCATTTCTGTGAATACCAACATCGATAACAACTGCACCTTCTTTCACATAAGAAGCATCAACATATTTCGGTTTACCGATTGCAACAATTAAAATGTCTGCCTGCTTTGTAATCTCTTTGATATTCTTTGTTTTAGAATGTGTAACGGTAACTGTTGCATTTTCACGTAACATAAGCAAAGCCATAGGTTTACCGACAATATTACTTCTACCGATTACCACACAATGTTTGCCGGATATATCAACATTTGTGCGTTTCAATAATTCAATAATACCTGCCGGTGTACAGGATACGAACCCCGGTTGTCCGATACATAAGGAACCTACACTCTGTGGATGAAAACCGTCAACATCCTTCTTGGGACTAATTGCATTAATAATTGTTTTTTCATCAATATGCTTAGGAACCGGTAATTGTACCAGTATACCATTAACTTCTTTCTTTTGATTTAACTCCTCAATCAATGCAAGCAATTCTTCCTGTGTTGTCTCTTCCGGTAATTCATAAGAAAGAGAATCGATTCCAATGTATGCGCATGCTTTCTTTTTGTTATTGACATAAACCGAACTGGCAGGATCATTTCCAACCTGAATAACAGCAAGACAAATTGAAATCCCCTGCTTTTTATATTCGGCAACTTTTTCTCTGCATTCATCTTTAATGATTGTTGATATTGTTTTTCCATCAATTAATTCTGCCATCGTACTTCTCCTTTAACGATTAAATATAATGATGTGAGTGTCAAAGATTCATGATTTCACTCACTGATGTATATAGGTATTGCTATTATTAGAAAAGACCGGTAATCACACCATCTTCATTGACATCAATCCCAAATGCAGCCGGTTTTTTCGGCAGTCCGGGCATAGTCATGACCGCACCGGTCAATACAACAACAAAACCGGCTCCTGCAGATACATATACTTCACGCACAGATATTTCGAAATTTTCTGGTCTACCAAGCTTTGACGGATCATCAGAAAGCGAATACTGTGTCTTTGCCATACAAACAGGAAGATTTCCAAATCCAAGCTCCGTTAATTTCTGTAATTGTTTTAATGCAGCAGGACTAAACTGAACACCATCAGCTCCATAGATTTCTTTTGCAACGGTTTCAATTTTATCCTTTAAAGGCATTTCATCCGGATACAACAGCTTGAAATGGCTCTCCTTTTTCTCTAAAGTTTCCAATACTTTTTGGGCAAGCTCTATTCCGCCTTCGCCACCTTTTTCCCAAACAGTTGAAAGGGCGAATTCACAATTGCGTTCTTCGCAAAATGACCGAACATAAGAAATCTCATCTTCTGTATCCGTAATAAAGGAATTCAGAGTAACAACAACAGGCACACCATATTTCTGAAGATTTTCAATATGTTTTTCCAGATTTACAATACCTTTTTTCAGTGCATCCAGATTTTCGGAATTTAAATCCTGTTTGGCAACTCCGCCATTATATTTAAGAGCCCGAATAGTAGCGACCAAAACAACAGCATCCGGTTTTAAACCTGCAAGTCTGCACTTGATATCAAAGAATTTTTCTGCACCTAAATCGGCACCGAAACCGGCTTCCGTAATACAATAATCTGCAATAGAAAGTGCCGCATTGGTTGCTCTTACGCTATTACATCCATGTGCAATATTGGCAAAAGGGCCACCATGGACGAATGCCGGTGTATGTTCTAATGTCTGAATCATATTGGGTAAAATGGCATCTTTTAATAATGCCGCCATGGAACCAACTGCATTCAGATCCTTAGCAGTTACAGGATTGCCATCCATATCATACGCAACAATGATTTTGGAAAGTTTATCTTTTAAATCATTCATATCATTAGCAAGGCATAAGATTGCCATGATTTCAGATGCAACCGTAATGACAAAATGATCCTCTCTGGTAAAACCATCTCCTTTTGCGCCCAGACCTACAACAATATTTCTCAAAACTCTGTCATTCATATCAAGACAACGTTTCCATACAATTTGTCTAGTATCGATTCTTAACTCATTTCCCTGTTGGATGTGGTTATCCAACAACGCAGCAAGCAAATTGTTGGCAGATGTGATTGCATGAAAGTCACCTGTAAAATGCAAATTTAAATCTTCCATGGGAACAACCTGCGCATAACCACCACCGGCAGCTCCGCCTTTAATACCAAAACAGGGTCCTAAAGACGGCTCACGCAATGCTATCACTGCTTTTTTTCCAAGTTTACCAAAAGCCTGACCAAGTCCGACACTGGTTGTTGTTTTTCCTTCACCAGCAGGTGTTGGGTTAATCGCAGTAACAAGAATTAATTTTCCTTTTTGATTATTTTTAACAGAATCCAAATACTTATCGTTTAATTTGGCTTTATATTTTCCGTATAATTCCAAATCATCAACAGAAATATCCAGCTTCTTTGCAATTTCAGTTATCGGGAGCATGACTGCTTCCTGTGCAATTTCGATGTCAGTTTTCATGAATTTTCCTCCAACAGTTGCTCAAATTCTTCTTTTGTCATTAATACCCTTCTTGGCTTGGTTCCTTCTTCGGGACCCACAACACCGACTTCTTCTAATTGGTCCATAATGCGTGCCGCTCTGTTAAAACCAATCTTAAAGACACGCTGGAGCATTCCAATAGATGCTTTTTCTTTATCGATAATAAAGTTACCGGCATCCGCAAAATACTGATCCCTGTCTGATGCCGAATCGGTAAATCCACCACCGGACATGGAATTTGTTGTAATACTTGATATTTTTTTTTCTATATCAGGTGCATATGTATTTCCAAGTGACTGCGATTTTATGAAATCAACAACCTCTGAGACTTCCTGATCGGAAACAAAAGCCCCCTGTACTCTTTCGGGTTTGGTTTTGCCCTGAGGATAAAATAACATATCACCTTTTCCAAGAAGCTTTTCCGCTCCTACCATATCCAAAATCGTCCGCGAATCAACGCCGGATGATACAGCAAAAGCAATTCTACTTGGCATATTCGCTTTGATCAGACCTGTAATGACATCAACGGAAGGTCTCTGCGTTGCAATTACAAGATGAATTCCACAGGCTCTTGCAAGCTGCGCCAAACGGCAGATGGATTCTTCTACTTCATTGGATGCAACCATCATCAAATCGGCCAACTCATCGACAATAATTAAAATCTGAGGTAATTGCTCAGGAATGGGTTGTCCGTTATTTTCTGTCATTTCACTGACTTTTTTGTTGTAACCCTTCAAATCCCTGACATTCAGGTCGGCAAATTTGCGATATCTGTCTTCCATCTCCGCAACACCCCAGTGCAATGCTGCGGCCGCCTTTTTAGGGTCGGTAACAACCGGGATCATCAAATGGGGAATTCCGTTGTAGACACTCAATTCCACGACCTTAGGGTCAATCAGAATCAGTTTAACGTCATCCGGTGAAGCTTTATATAAAATACTCATGATAATCGTATTAATACAGACACTCTTTCCGGAACCGGTTGCCCCTGCAATCAGTAAATGCGGCATTTTCGACAAATCAGTCACAATAATGTTTCCGCCAATATCTTTACCAACTGCAAATGATATTTTGGATTCTGCTTTTTTAAATTCCGGTGAATCAATAAGATCACGGAATGCAACAGCCGTGTTTTCTGAATTTGGCACTTCAATACCTACAGCAGCCTTACCCGGAATGGGAGCTTCTATACGAATATCTGTTGCTGCCAGATTTAATTTGATATCATCTGCTAAATTTACAATTTTTGAAACCTTAACACCAACCTCGGGCTGCAGTTCATATCGGGTAACTGCCGGTCCTTGACTGATATCCGTAACCGTAACATCGACACCAAACGTATGTAAAGTTTCCTGCAATCTGAGCGCCGTTTCACGTAAAGACTGTCCGTTATCTGTGTTGGATTTTTTCTTTCCGGGTGTCAGTTTATCGATTGGAGGAAATTTGTATTTTTCTTTTAATTTAACAGGTTGTGGCTCAACCGTAATGGCAGGTGTTTCGTTTGTTTCCTTCGTTTCTTTCTTATCAACAGGCGAAACGTAAGGTTTTGAGACAACATTTTTTTCCGGTTGTGGAGTCGATGTCAAAACCGTCGGATTTTTTTCAGGAATTTTTTGATCAACAGGTTGTCTAACCGTTTTTTTCTGACCAATCTCCATCCCAAGTTCTCGTTTTTCAACATCATTAACCTGAGTATCATCAATTCCTCTGATTTTGATTTTGGATAAAGCCTCCATTGCCTGTTCCTTAGAATTTGTCTCGGATATAATTTCTTTGGATAAATCAGATACATCAACAGAATCATTGCAAACGGAATCTTTCACCGGTTTTACATTTAAAGATGAGGATGATGCAATACCGGAAACTTTTTTATTCATGCGAAGATCCTTACCGGATTTATCTTCTAAATTGTCAGCTTCCTTTCTTTTCTCTTTTTGCAGCATCCGTTCTTCGCTACGTTCCATAGCAAGAATTCGTTTTCGATCCATGTCATCCTTAACATAATCAGCCAACATCATACTTCCGTTTTTGATTTTATTGCGGAAGCTTCGCTCGGTCAAAAGAACCAGACAAATTAAAATCAGAACAATTAAAACAATCACGGTACCGACCATTCCTAAGAGCTGATACATACCATTTCCTAAGAATCCACCAATGATACCGCCACCTTTTAAATTATCGGAAGAAAAATGATAAAAATCCTTAAGTGTAGTCCCGATATTCTGAATATCACCGATTAGTGTAAAAAATACACACATCATACAGAATAATACAAAACCGGAAATCAGTTTTATGCCGGCCACATGATTTCCCATATTGGCAATCCAGAAACAGACTCCAAAAAAGATGACTAACGGTGCTACATATGCCATATATCCAAACAAACCAAACATAAAAGAGCTTAAAATATCACCTAATTTGCCGATAATATGGAAATTGCATAAAAATAATAATATCGTTATAGCTAAGGACAACAGAAAAAAAACTTCGTCAATAATTGTATTTTCAAATTGTTCGATTGCTTTTTTTCTTTTACGGGATGTTGTATTTGTTTTTTTCCCGGAAGAAGTCTTGCGCCCCCTTGTTTGAGCCATAATAAAAACCTCCGTCTCCGCCTTGAATTTCAAGGCAAAACCTTTTTTATTATAGCATTATTTTGTCCTTTTCTCAATAAGTTTATGGAGTTTCTTCAAGGCATCTTTAATTCCGCCGACTTCATCGATAATTCCTTCTTTTACAGCCTCTTTCCCCACCAAAATACTGCCGACATCTTTTGTTAAAACTTCCGTTTCCATCATCAGTTCTAAAAACCTTTTTTCATTGATTTTACAATGTGTTGTTACAAACTTACTGATACGATCCTGAATTTGTTTAAAGTAATCAAATGTCTGGGAAACGCCAATTACCATACCGTTCAAACGGACAGGATGAATCACCATCGTACCGGTTGGTACAATAAAAGAATAATCCGTACTGACAGCAATCGGAACACCGATAGAATGACTTCCGCCAAGAACAAGTGATACGGTTGGTTTACTGATTGATGCTATCATCTCCGCAATTGCAAGCCCCGCTTCCACATCACCACCCATTGTATTTAATAAAATAAGAACGCCGTCAATATTTTTATCATCTTCTATTTCAGCAAGTTTGGGTAAAATATGTTCATATTTGGTTGATTTTGTGGAACTGCTCAGACAATCATGGCCCTCTATTTCTCCAATAATGGAAAACATATATATTTTATGATTTTCTTTGCTAGTACTCAAATCAGATTGACCTGTTTTTTCTATTTTTTCATCGTTCTCATTTGAATATTCTTTGTTATCTTTCTCTGCTTCTTCATTTTTTGCTTTATAATTCTGACTCATTATGATACCTCCGAACTAAAAAAGAGCCTTAAAAAGGCTCTTTTTTATTATAATCAATTCAAACATAATTATACAAAAATAAAAAAGCGAACAAAAATAATGACCGGTTTCAACTGTTTGAAGACGAAGTCGAGTTTTGAAACCGGTCATTTATTATTCCACATCAAAATCATCGTTTGGAAGTATCTCGATGTCATAATGCATTTTTTCTTCCGATACCGGAAAATCAAAATCCATTTCTTTTTTTACATGTCGTTTGGGCACAGGTAACGGATTTTTAATAAATTGTGTGTCACCATGTGGCATATTCCGCATATCCATTTGGTTATTCCTCGCTTATTTTATGAGATAAAAGAGTTTCAATATTGTATCTTGGACGATGCTTTACTTCAATGTAAATCTTTCCGATATACTGTCCAATTAGTCCAATTGCACAAAGTTGTAATCCTCCCAAAAACCAGACAGATAAAAGAAGAGATGTCCATCCGGGTTCAACAGTTCCGAAGAAATAGGAAACAAACGCATATATTGCAGCCAAAACGCTCAGAAACATGATGAGAAAACCAAGTCCTGTCACCAGACTAATGGGTTTGACAGAAAAAGAAGTAATTCCGTTCCATGCTAAAGCAAGCATTTTACTGAATGGATATTTGCTTTCTCCGGCAACGCGTTCTTTTCTTTCATAATAAACACAATCGGTCTGGTATCCGATTAACGGAACCATTCCTCTTAAATATAAATTATTTTCTTCGAATTTAGAAAAATGTTCCAGTGCGCGCTTGCTCATCAGACGAAAATCGGCATGATTATATACCGTCTTAACACCCATTAATGCCATGATTTTATAAAATCCCTGGGCGGTAGTTCTCTTAAACCACGAATCACTTTTCCTGTCATTACGGACACCATATACGATATCGCTTCCCGCATGGTATTTATCAACCATTTCCTCAATTACGGATGTATCATCCTGTAAATCCGCATCAATAGAAACAGCAATATCGCAAATGTCCTTTGCTGTCAGTAAACCGGCCGTCAGAGCAAATTGGTGTCCCACATTGCCGGCCAACTTCAATCCAAAAACCATTTCACTTTCTCTATGCTCTTTTTCAATTAATTCCCATGTCCGATCTTTACTTCCATCGTTGACAAACAAAATAAAACTGTCCGAGGATATTTT
Organism: uncultured Lachnospiraceae bacterium; assembly: GCA_945919795.1. Taxonomy (GTDB): domain Bacteria; phylum Bacillota; class Clostridia; order Lachnospirales; family Lachnospiraceae; genus UBA2882. The sequence goes on along the minus strand of CAMEJJ010000002.1, from coordinate 64,904 downwards.
CTGTTTTTGAATTAAATCTGATAAAACACTCTTTAACTCTTTTGCAGATATCTCCAAAACCGCTTCTTCGTTGTAACATGGAACTACCAATGCCAGTCTGTCCATGAAAATTCCTCCGTATTAACTAATTCTGTATAATGGCACCAAACAATCTGGTCACAAAACCGGATTTGATTTCATCATAGGTGGCAGCAATAATCTGACTGTTTTTAAAGGTTCTGCCCCATTCTTTAGCCAGTTTATTTGCAAATTCTTTGCTGCTTTCACTATGCTCCATGAAAAATGGCAATACATAGGAAACCATATACATATTGTGTTTTTGTCTGGCTTCACTTTTTTGAAAAAATTTGAAACCTTTATACTGATCTAAATCCAATTGAAATACTTTTATAAAATCGGAGAGCAGTATATTTTTTCCATCTTCATCCAGAAGATCAAATTTATTTATTAAATCTGATGCATGTGTCTGATAGTTTTGATAAGCACCTTCATATGTCTTTTTTTGAAATAAGCGCATAGCTTCATCTTCATATGAAAGGATTTCAGAAAGTTCTTTTGAAAAATCCATCTGATTATTCACTCCAGTTATGATATACGGCTTGTACATCATCGCTTTCATCTAAAAGATCCAGTGTACGATTTAACTGTTTAATTGCATTTTCATCCGTTAATTCCACATAAGTCTGAGGAATCATTGTGACTTCTGCAGAAACAAAAGAAATATTCTGTGCAACGAGGGCATCATAAACTGCCTGAAAATCGTCCGGAGCGGTTATAATCTCAAAACTATCTTCTTCTTCAGAAAAATCTTCGGCTCCTGCATCCAAAGCAAGCATCATTAAATCATCTGCATCCAAATCACATTCTTCTTTATCGATAATCATTTGACCCTTTTCATCAAACATAAAAGAAACGCAGCCGGGTGTACCGATACTTCCGTTACCCTTTGTAAAAGCACTTCTTACATCTGCAGCTGTACGGTTTTTATTATCGGTAAGTGTTTCTACAATAATGGCAATGCCGTTTGGACCGTAGCCTTCATATGTAATATGTTCATAGTTTACGGCACCATCTTCTCCTGCAGCTTTTTTTATTCCTCTTTCAATCGTATCATTGGGCATATTGTTTGCTTTTGCCTTGGCAATAACCTGCGCCAGTTTAAAGTTATTATTTGGATCCGGACCGCCTTCTTTTACGGCAACAGCAATTTCACGACCGATAATCGTAAAAATTTTTCCCTTTGCAGCGTCATTTTTTTCCTTTTTGTGTTTGATGTTTGCAAATTTTGAATGTCCTGACATTTTATTGTTCTCCTTCTTTTGTGGGATTTTTGGAAACCAAAACCCTTTTGATTATTTTATTTTCAACAGCCAGTATTTTAAAATTATAACCGTTGAAATCCATTTCAAAATCTTCGTGTTCGGACGGAATGTGCTCTAACTTTGAAATCATCAGTCCGTTTAATGTTTCAAATTCCAGATCGGAAAAATCAATATCAAGCGTTTCTCCTAATTCATCCAGAGGGGTTAACCCGTCAATTTCATAAGAATCTTTTCCTTTTGACTTGATAAAGGCTTCTTCTTCGTCATATTCATCAAAGATATTACCGACAATTTCTTCTAAAATATCTTCCATGGTAAGCACGCCGGATGTCTGTCCATATTCATCGATAACAATCACAAAATGTGTTTTTAAAGACTGCATGGTCTTAAACAAAACATCAATTTTACGGGTTTCCGGAATAAAATCGGCATTGCGAAGCAGACCCTTTATCGACTTAACCGGTTTATCTGCCTTCGTCTCATCCTGAAGCATCCGACAGGCATCTTTTAGATGCAAAACACCGATAATATGATCAATATTGTCTATATATACCGGATAACGGCTGTTGGCCTCTGAAAGCATAAAAGATACAACATCTTTTAAACATTCATTTCCGTCAATACCAATGATATTGGATCGATTTGTCATAATATCTTTTGCTTCTTTGTCGGAAAACTCAAAGATATTATTAATCATTTTTGCTTCCGTTGCCTGAAGGGCACCTGTTTCGTGACCTTCATTGACCATGGAAAGGATTTCATCTTCTATTACATTATTTTCCTTTTGAAGATGAAAAAAATTAGCAAGATAATGAAATTTTGATTCACTCAATTTTAATGATTTTACTCCTTAGAAATCTAAATAAGACTATATCATTTTGTCATACGTTCGTCAATAAATTGCCTATGTATGCAGTTCCAAACTAATTTTAAGGCCTTTATCAATCTGTCCCATGATTTCGCCGTCCAAATGACATATCTTTTCTTTTAAACGGGATTTATCAATGGTACGTAACTGTTCTAATAAAATCACAGAATCCCTGACCATATGATACCGGTCTGCCGAAAGCTCAATATGAGTCGGAAGCTTTGCTTTATTTAATTTTGATGTAACGGCTGCAACAATAATGGTTGGACTGTGAAGATTTCCAATATCGTTTTGCACAATGACAACCGGTCTGATGCCTCCTTGTTCTGATCCGATCACAGGTCTTAAATCTGCGTAATATACATCTCCTCTTTTCAAAGAATAACAACCCCTTTCATCTGTACAAAGAGTATTGCCAAATTTTTACGGTTGTATTCTATTCATTTTTATCGATAATCTGTATAGTAGTCCTTGGTGTCTGTTATAATGCCGTTTTTATAATAAACACGGGGAATCCGTTTTCCGAGATCACACGCCAGTTCGTAGTTAAATCTTCCGCTTAAATCTCCCAATTCTTCCATTGTAATACAGTCATTGCCGTCCGTTCCAATCAAAGTCACTTCATCATATTCACAAGCACCCGGTATCTCTGAGACATCAACCATCATCTGATCCATACATACACGGCCTAAAATCCTTGCACGCATGCCCCGGATTAAAACACTTCCTTTATTGGACAATCCTCTTGGATATCCGTCTCCGTAGCCAACCGGAATGGTTGCTATTCTCATCGGTTTATCTGCCGTAAATGTTCCACCATAACTAACCTGCGTACCACATGCAATTTCTTTGATATAAACGATATGGCTTTTTAGAGATAGGACCGGTTTTAGATCTATAATCTGTTTGGATACCTCTCCGGATGGCCATAATCCATATAAGGTAATACCTGCACGTACCAAATCCATATTTGCATCCGGAATTTCAACAATTCCGGCACTGTTCGAGCAATGCTTTATAGGGAAATGATATCCGGTTTCTTTTTCAACTTTATTTAAGAAATCCTGGTAAATATGTAATTGTTTCGTGACTGCCGTTTTGTCTAATTCATCCGCTTTCGCAAAATGCGTAAAAATACCTTCGATAACTACATTCTTTTTGGAAAGACAGTTTTTAATAAAAGCCAGCCCTTCTTCATTGGGCTTTACGCCAATGCGGCTCATGGCTGTATCAACTTTAATATGTACAATTGCTTTTTTCTTTTGTTTTTCTGCTTCTTCATCGATCTTATCCAGCATGTCATCTTTAAAAACCGAAATACGAATATCGTTTTTTATCAATTCCGGATAAGCATACGGAAACGTATATCCTAAAATTAACAACGGCTTTTTAATACCGCAGTGTCTGAGAATAAACGCTTCTTCTGCTGTAGCAAGTGCCATGCCAAATACATAATCCATCTGTTCCAGTTCTTTTGCAATCTGAACAGCACCATGACCGTAAGCGTCTGTTTTAATTACTCCCATCATTTTGGTATTGGTCGATATATTCTGATGCATATGTTCCATGTTAAACCGGATAGCATCTAAATCGATATTTGCCCATACTCTTTCATAACTGTTCATTTTCATAATCTCCTTGTAATACGTATTTTAATGCCTCAATCAAATCGGATGCATTCAAGGAATAAGCATTGCTTTTATCTTTTACATAATCTCCGCACAATCCATGGATAAATACACCAAGCGCAGCGGCTGTCTGTGTCGGAATCTTTTGCGCCAAAAGTCCGGCAAGCATTCCTGTCAATACATCTCCGCTACCGGCTGTACCCATTCCATGATTCCCGGATGAATTGATATACAACTTTTCATCCGGTGTATAAACTCTGGTTGCCGAATCTTTACATACCAGATAGATTCCATATTCTTTTGCCACATCACGCTCTACCTGATGTAAATCAACATAATCTATTGGTAAGGAACTTCCTACAAAACGTTCAAATTCTTTTTTATGTGGTGTCATAATGACATCATTGTGCTTTGCATAATCTTTTAGCATGCCTTTTAACTCATTTGAACCGGCGATCAGATTAATGGCATCAGCATCTATCACAAGCCTGCAGGATGCAGATTGTAATATAGTTGCCAAAAGCTCATGAGCCCCTTGGTTTGTTCCAATTCCCGGTCCGACTGCGATGCAGGAGCAATCTGACAGCGCATTCATATAATCTGATGAATTAGAATAAATCAATGCCTCCGGAAGATGAAAAAGTACTGCATCTTTATTTGCATCATCGGTCACTACTTTTGTATATCCAACGCCCATACGCATGCAGGCTTTCGCAGCTAATACAGCACAACCCCCAATCTGTTTGTTACCGGCGATGATACCGGCTTTTTGAAAGGTTCCCTTATGACCATCCACATCTCTTTTCGGTAAAAGCATTGCAACATCTGATTTTTCAAATGTATATGCTTCCGGATAGTGTTCTCCAAATCCCTTTTGGGAAATTCCAATATTCTTACACACAACTGTTCCGCTGTATTTTTTTCCTTCATGAAGCAGGTGCCCTCGTTTCAAAAAAGCAAATGTAACCGTTAAATCAGCAAGGAAAGCCTCATAAAATACAGCACCGTGATCGGAATCCAGACCGGAAGAAATATCTATGGCAATTTTATACCCGTTCATCTGATTTAGGTATTGAATCCACTCGTCATAGATATCCGGTTTTTCCTTTTTATGAAAACCGGTTCCCAAAATGGCATCTACAATAATATCATATTCATTTTGTGGAAAATCTGTGCGAACCGGTATCTGTAATCTGGAAAGAATTGCTGTTTGTAATTGGTTACCTTCGGAACAATGAGAAGAATTTTTAGCCCGGAAAAGATCAACTTGATAGCCTCTTTCCAATAATATTCTTCCAAGTGCATAGCCATCACCGCCGTTGTTGCCGTTTCCGCATACGATACAAACCCTGGATTTAGAAGAAAAACGTTGTTCTATTTCTTCACACACAGCCAAAGCCGCCCGTTCCATTAATACCGGGGAGGATAAAAGAAAATATTCCGATGTGTGAATATCCACCTGTTTCATTTGATCAGCTGTAAGTAAATATTGCATATAAAACCTCTATTTTTTCAGTTTATTATCGTCCGGATTGTATGTCATATCAAATATCTCGATGACTTCCGGTCCAAAGATATCATGCATATATGCATACATTTCCTGATTTAACCATTCTTTTTCCTGCTTACGGATTACATTTTTTTTCAGCTCAACTCGAACCTTCGTAATCCAATCGGAAATTCTGGAAATCTCTTTTGTATTTTCGGCCATAGCTTTATAGCAGATATCCATGGTCTGAACCATTAATTGAAAATTCAGCTCATCAATCTGTTTTGGCAGATCCAATAACTCATCCTGACTTGCATCTATTTTATCATTACATTCATTGATCAGACGTTTATGATCTTCCATTTCTTTATCTGTCAATGGCGTATTATCAATTCCCGCAACAATCTCATCCATCAATTTAGATTTCAATTTTCGGATTTCTTTTACTTCCGTATTTAATTTCCCTTGTTTTGCAACCAAAGCCTTTAATTGTTCGGCAAGCGCATCCGTATCCGGATGATTGTTGTGTTGTGTAAAAAGCTGATACCATTTGTTGTCCAATGTTAATATGGGAAGTTTTTTTCCTTTTAACGCTTCTTTAAATTCTTTTTCTTTTGAGTCCATCTTGCTACCACCTCCCACGCAAAATCTGTTGTTATTTGCTTTTTCTGTGTATATTATAGGATAATTTCATCAAACTTTCCGACAAATGAACATTCTCAACCAAAACATCATCCGGTACATCCAGATCTACATGAGCAAAATTCCAGATAGCATGAACACCACACGCAACTAAACGGTCCGCCACTTCTTTTGCTGCAGATTTCGGAATCGTTAACACACCGATATCAATGGCATTATCCTTTACAAATTGTTCTAAATCCGACATAGGTAAAACCGTTATATCTTTAATCTTTTTACCAATGATTTCTTTGTTAACATCAAATATTCCGGTAATCAGAAATCCGCGACGTTCAAAATTCATATAGTTGGCAATTGCCTGCCCAAGATTCCCTGCCCCAATTAAAACCAGATGATGTTTTTCATGTAACCCCAGTATATTTGCAATTTCATTATATAAATATTCCACATTATAGCCATATCCCTGCTGACCAAAACCACCAAAATTATTAAAATCCTGACGTATCTGTGAAGCGGTAACATGCATAATATCACTTAATTCCTGAGACGAAATCCGTTCTACACCGCTATCCTTTAATTCACCCAGATAGCGAAAATAACGTGGCAGTCTGCTGACTACGGCCTGAGAAATTTCTTTCGAATCCATTCCGCAAATCCCCCTGTAACTTTATGCCTATATTATAAGCCTCTGTTAAATTATTGTCAAAAAAATCAAGTATTTATTCGCAGCTTTGGGGACGACTTTTATCTAACAAATTTTATACTATTATATTTTGGCAGTGGAAAAGCTGAATGGAATTTAGTATAATTCCAAAAGGATACTTGTTACCCTAAATTTTCACAAAGGAATCGAAAAAAATGATTTTATCCTGTCACGATTTATCTAAATCTTTTCATGAAGAAATATTGTTTAGTCACTGCTCTTTTCATATTGAAGATAATGAAAAAGCTGCCATTGTCGGAATTAACGGATGCGGAAAAACAACCCTGATTCGTATAATTTTAGGACTGGAAAAGGCAGACGAAGGATCCATTACCTTTGCGAAAGATAAGACAATTGGCTACTTAGCTCAAAACCAGGATGATATGGAGCAAACAAACACCATTTATGACGAACTCTTAACCACAAAGGCTCATATCATTAAAATGGAACAGGATCTCCGTCTTTTAGAGAATGAACTTCATACCGTTACGGATGAAAGTGAATTAAAATCCATAATGGAAAACTATGAAAATTTATCGCATGTTTTTCAGCTCGAAAACGGTTACGCATATCAAAGCGAAATAACCGGCGTGTTAAACGGACTTGGCTTTACAAAAGAGGAATACAACCAGAGTATTGCAACACTCTCCGGCGGACAGAAAACCAGGGTTGCCCTAGGTAAAATACTGTTACAAAAACCGGATATTCTTTTTTTGGATGAACCAACCAACCATTTGGACATGGATTCCATCCGATTTTTAGAAAACTTTCTTTCCAATTACAAGGGTGCTGTTGTTCTGATTTCACATGACCGCTATTTTCTGGATAAAATATGTACCAAAATCATTGAAATTGATCATCACAATGTCACTGTCTTTACAGGCTCTTATTCTGACTACTCGGCAAAAAAGAAAATCCTGATTGTCAGTGCCATGAATGCTTATCTAAACCAGCAACAGGAAATTAAACATCAGGAAGAAGTTATTGCAAAACTCAAATCTTTTAACCGGGAAAAATCGGTAAAAAGGGCAAGAAGTCGTGAAAAAATGCTTTCAAAGGTGGAGCTGATTGAAAAACCCGCAGAAATTCGTGATCAGATGCACTTTCAGCTCGTTCCGTCAAAAATAAGCGGAAATGATGTATTACATATGGAACATGTTGAAAAAACCTATCAGAACAAGACATTATTTTCCAACCTTTCCATGGATATCAAGCGTGGAGAACATGTTGCAATTATAGGTAAAAACGGAACCGGTAAAACAACTCTGCTAAAAATCATCAATGATCTGGTTACTCCCGAAGAGGGAAAAATTACGCTGGGAACCAATGTATATATTGGTTATTATGATCAGGAACATCATGTTTTACATATGGATAAAAGTATTTTTGAAGAAATCTCCGATGATTATCCGGATCTGACCGGTACCCAGATTCGCAATACACTCGCGGCTTTTTTATTTACCGGAGATGATGTTTTTAAGAAAATAGGGTCGTTAAGCGGTGGTGAACGTGGTCGTGTCAGTCTTGCCAAATTAATGCTTTCCTCTTCAAACTTTCTGATTTTAGATGAGCCGACCAACCACTTAGATATTCAGTCAAAAGAAATATTGGAGCAAGCTTTAAATCATTATGAAGGAACTGTTTTGTATGTCTCCCACGACCGTTTTTTCATCAATCAGACTGCACACAGAATACTGGATTTAGAAAACGGTCAGTTAGTTTCTTATCTTGGAAATTACGATTATTACATCGAAAAACACGGAGATATTTATTGTGATCTCAAGAAAAAAGATGAAGTTTCTTCTACTTCCGAACGGACAGAAATTACCGAAAATAAAATGAACTGGCAGGAGCAAAAGGAAAATCAGGCACAAAAAAGAAAACTGGAAAATGCACTGAAAAAAACGGAAGAATCGATTGAAAAAATTGAAACAAAAATCTGTGAATTAGAAGAAGAAATGGCAAAGCCTGATATTGCAACCAATATCGGAAAACTATCTGAGTTATCACGTACATGTGAGACACATAAAGAAGATCTAAACAAGCTTTATGAAGAATGGGAAAAACTCTCCGAAGAACTTGAAAATATCCGTGTATAAATAAAAAATGCGAATATATAGTGCTTGCAGACCGCTTTTGCAGACGCTCTGCCTCGTTTCTCACAAAGTTCGCAATCTTTGCGGGATGCAAGTCATCCTTACAGAAATATATATCTTTGCCGCCTCGTACTTCGGTTTTTAGACTTTCTAAGCGGCATGCTCACAAAGTATTTATTAAATGCCCGGTTTCAAAACTCAGACTTCGTCTTCAGGCAGTTGAAACCGGGCATTCCTTTTTGTTCGCCATGCCGCTAAGAAAGGCACAAAACCTCGTAAAAGCCGGCGGACAAAGATATATAATTTTCTGTTTGGATGACTTGCCATGTCCCCAAAGTTGCGAATAATAAAAAGTGAGAAACGTAGGCAGAGAAACAAGTCTGCAATTAAGGTCAAAAGCACCATATATTCGCATTTTATATTGATAAATTCGATTCTATTTTCTTAAGAGGTTTAGATTGTCATTTAAGTCAAATGCCGACATTTCTATCATTTCCCCCAGATATTTATCATAAATGGCAATATTAAATCCATCACAATTCATGGAAAAATCTGTTCCGTTTATTATAATGGAACTTTGACCGTCCGTTAATGCCCCCGATGATTGAATATTTAAATCAAGCGGAGCATGCTCTCCATCAGATAATAGCATGTGTGTCGAAATACCGGTCTCCGTTTTTTGTACACTTTCATTGGAATCAGAACTTTGTAATAAAACAGAGCCATCTTCTAATACCGCAAAAAATTCAGTCTGATTGTCGGGTTCAAATTGTAAGTGCAATGTTTGGTTAAAATAATCCAAAGTTTTTTGATCCAGGGTATTTCCAAATTCATTTTTATACGTAATAAAAATATAATAACCATCTCTTGTTAAAAGCGGCAGATACGTGTCAAATTGATTGGCACTTATAATTTCACATTTGTTTTTCTGTCTTTCAAATAAATAAACGCTTTCTTTCCATTCATCATAGGCCGGATTATTTCTCTTATCTTCAAAGGTATAATGTTTAGTCAAATACTCTCCCATTAAAATAGAAACCTTTTCCGCCTGAAGAATATTGATGTGAGCCTGTCCGTCCAAAATGGTATTCATATTATAAAAAGGAGTATCGGTTTTAAAAGCAAGTTCTTCTACAGAATTATATAATTTTTGTCTCTCTGCATTTCCATTTGGTGTTTTAATGAGTACCAGCGGAATATTTTCTGTTTTACATAGATCAACAATCTTTAAAAGCCATTCGGCAGCTCTTTCCGGTAAGGGTTCTTTTTCTTTTTGTAAAACTACTTCCTCTTTTGCACTGTCCTCGTATTCTCCGGCAAAAATGAAAGGCGAATATCCCTTATTCGGATCTTTCTCATGATAAAAAGAGGCTTTAACCTTGTCCTGATATAAATCTGTCCATGTATTGTGATATTTAGCAATTGGAAAATAATAGGAATACCGCAACTCTTTTGGCACGCCATCCTGAATAGCATGCATTTTATTACGATTCATTGGTAAATCATCCAGATTAATATGCATAACCCCTTCATCTTCATAATCGTCCCCATATACAGTAAAAACATCTAACACAATGACTTTCGGGTGTTGCGTCCTGATTGCTTCTTTTATGTAATAATAAGATACCCATAAAGGTTGTTCATTTGCACAGAAATCATAAGAAGTAATTCCAAAACGATCAAACAATACAGCCGGCGCCATGTCAGCATACATTTGACTCGAACCGATAAAAACAACATCTAATGTATCCGGCTCTTGTGCATAAAATCCATTAATTTTAACAGAAACATTATATTCCCCTTCCATCCACTTATCTCTTAAGTGTTCCTGTACAATCAGAAACAAAAAGGAAAATATCATAAAAAAGCATAAACATTTTGTCAGAAAGCGTAACGGTTTCATTAAAATCCTCCGTATATAAACTGTGCAGAATCATAGCCGGAACCATATACACCGGTTATCAGAATTAGAAAAATCAGACATAGTAAAACTGCCCATCTGAAAAACAGTGGTTGTTTGATAAAATAATCACGGATTGAGATTTTCCTTTCGTGTAACAAAGCAACCACAATCATGACAATGCCGGATAATAACAACAATCCCCATTCCTCTTCTTTGATTCCAAGTGAATATAATTCTCCTGATACAAAAATCCATGGATTAAACTTTGTAAACATATGTAATACTATATAAACAGCCTTTTGAACCGATTCAGCACGAAAGAAAACCCATGCAATCATGACAAGGAAGAATGTAAAACACCGGCTGACAAAAAGATGTGTGACACTGCCCTTTTCAGTCTTTGTGATTTTCATTAAGAAATCTTTAACAGGCTGCATTATTTCTCCAGCGACCTGATAAAAACCATGCAAAAATCCCCAGACCATGTAATGAAGACCTACACCGTGCCAGATACCGCTTACCAGAAACGTTATCATGATATTCATATATTTCAAAAGTTTCCCCTTACGGTTTCCACCTAAAGGAATATAAACATAATCTCTTAAAAAAGCACTCAGGGAGATATGCCATCTTCTCCAGAAATCTTTGATACTGACAGCAAAATACGGATGGTTAAAGTTTGGCTTTAAGTGAATTCCAAACATTTGTGCACTTCCCATTGCAATACAAACGCATCCGGCAAAATCCGTATATAACTGAATACTGTACAATACTCCACCTAAAATTAAAAAGAAACCTTCATACGAGGTATATTGTTCAAAAATATGGTTTACAACCAGATTACACCGGTCGGCAATGACCATTTTTTGAAAAAATCCCCATAGCAATAAATAAAACCCTTTTATAACTTCTTCTTCTGAAAAACTGTGTTCCCGGAATAGTTCTTCTTTTAAATCCGAAAATCTGGGAATCGGTCCTTGCAATACCTGCGGAAAAAATGTCATGAATAACAGGTATTTAAAAAAATTGTTTTCTGCCTGTATATGATTACGGTGTGCATCAACCATGTAAGCTATAGACTGTAAGGTATAAAATGAAATGCCTACAGGAACAAAAACAGAAAAACGATTCAGATTATGAGAAGTAACAAATAAAAGATCAGAAGAAATCAGTTTTAGTAGAAATAAAATACTGATATTCATCAGTATTGTCACAAACAAAAAGCATTTGGAATTCTTCAGATAGCGTGCATAGAGAAATGTGGTAATACAGGTAAACAGCATGAAAAACCACATTTTCCATGAAAATAAGGTATAAAAAAAGATACTAAAAACAAGCAGTGAAATCCACTGCCTGTTCTTTGGTATCATATAGTACAGAATTAGTAAAATTGATAAAGAAACCAGATAGGTTACGGAAATAAAATCCATTTTTCTTACATTTCCTCAAATGTCTTTCGTATTTCTTTAATAAAGTTTTCACTATTTAAAACTGTAACATCTTTTAAAGATGTAATCAATGCCAAATCTTTGGTCATTCGACCGGATTCAATGGTAGAAAGGGTTGCTTTTTCCAGTTTATCAGCGAATTCCACAAGTTCGCTAATACCATCTAATTCTCCACGTTTGCGAAGCGCTCCTGTCCATGCAAAAATGGTTGCAACAGAGTTTGTTGATGTTTCTTCTCCATTTAAATGCTTATAATAATGACGTTGTACGGTTCCGTGTGCAGCTTCATATTCGTATACGCCGGAAGGAGAAACCAAAACGGAAGTCATCATGGCAAGAGAACCAAACGCAGAGCTGACCATATCAGACATAACATCTCCATCATAATTTTTACAAGCCCAGATAAAACCACCTTTTGCTTTCATAACACGGGCAACTGCATCATCAATTAAGGTATAAAAATATTCAATGCCGGCAGCTTCAAATCTGTCTTTGTATTCTGCATCATAAATTTCCTGAAAAATATCTTTAAAATTATGGTCATATTTTTTGGAAATGGTATCTTTGGTTGCAAACCATAAATCCTGTTTGGTATCCAACGCATAATTAAAACATGCTCTTGCAAATGAACTGATAGATTTATCTGTATTGTGAATACCCTGAATAATACCCGGTCCGGCGAAATTATGAATCAATTCTCTGATTTCATTTCCGTCTTCATCCGTAAATACGAGTTCTGCTTTTCCGGCTTTGGGGACTTTAATTTCTGTATTTTTATAAACATCACCATAAGCATGACGGGCAAGTGTAATCGGCTTTTTCCAATTTTTTACACAAGGCTCAATTCCCTTTACGACAATCGGTGCACGGAATACGGTTCCATCCAAAGCGGCACGAATGGTACCATTGGGGCTCTTCCACATTTCTTTCAGGTTGTATTCAGTCATACGCGCTGCATTTGGTGTAATGGTAGCACATTTGACGGCAACTCCGTATTTTTTTGTTGCCTCAGCACTGTCAATGGTAACCTGATCATTTGTTTCATTTCTGTGTACCAGGCCCAGGTCATAATATTCTGTTTTTAAGTCAATAAAAGGAAGTAACAATTCATCTTTGATCATCTGCCAGAGAATTCTTGTCATTTCGTCTCCGTCCATTTCTACAAGGGGTGTTGTCATTTGAATTTTAGCCATACTTAAATCCTCCGTTTTGTAAATATTTTAATCCAATAGGCCTTTCTTGCAAATATTGTCATATGCATTCAACATGTGTATTTTTGCAAGTTCGCAGGCTCTTTCACCATCTTTTTCTTTGATTGCTTCCATGATCTTTCGATGCTCATCATTGGAAGCACTGCTTCTTGCACCCTGCGCAAGGGTCTGTTTCCGAATTCGATAAACGTACTGATGAAAATCCTTTAAGGAATGTTCCAACATTTTACTTGCACATGCTTCGTACATAATTTCATGAAAACGATTATCTAACGATGCAATTTGTTCGGTATGACCTTTTGCAGCATGAAATTCAGCCAGATACACATTTTCTTCCATTTCCTGCATTTGTGATTCAGAAATATGTTCTGTTGCCCATTTGGCGCATAAGCCTTCCAACTGTGCCCGAATCATATAAATATCTCTTACATCTTTTGATGTAATACCGGTTACATATGCTCCTTTGTTAGGAACAATATGAATGAGCCCCTCTAATTCTAATTGGCGAAAGGCTTCCCTGACGGGCGTACGCGACACACCAAGTTCTTCTCCAATTGCAGCCTCGCGTAATTCGTCATGTTCTTTGTATTTACCGTTCAGGATATCATCCCTGATTTTGTGAAATACACGTCCCCGTAAGGAATATTTATCACTAATTTCATCTGAAAAAATTTTATCACTCATAACATTCTTCCTGCCTGATGGATAAATGAATTGTTCTGTATCATTGTATACAATCTATGAGTTCCTGTCAATGAAAGCCTTTCACGTTAAGGTATATTTTTCAAAAATTTTTTTGCAATCAATCATTCCATATCCCTGCTGATTTCTTGGGGTATTTACACTGGTGGTTCCCATACGGATTTTATTAGCAATTGTGTCAATAGCAACATTTCCCAATAATTCCATTAAATCGGCTGCCACACCACTGATAATCGGACATGACATGGACGTTCCGCTTTTACTGGTATATCCGCGTCTGTTTTTTCCGGAGCAAGATACAATTTCGGTTCCCGGTGCAACCACATCCGGTTTCATCATGGAATAATAGGCATAGCCTCTGCCTGAATATTGTTCGCATAATGTATCTGACTTACTCTTATAATCGCCGTCATGGCAGCCGACACAAAGCGTATAGTTCTGATTTCCCAGAATGGAAATACTGTTATTATCGGGGCCTTCATTTCCCGCTGCAGTGACAATCAGAATATTTTTTTCATGTAAACGATACAAAAGGTCTTTTAGATGAAACAGTTTGATGCGGTCGGTATGAAGACTACAGTTTTTTGAAACGGAAATAGAAATATTAACAATCCGAATAGAATACTCAGAGCAATGCTCCAAAACCCACTGTAGTGCAGAAAGTAACGTATCTACCTGTCCATTTCCCTGATGATTCAGCACCTTTAATACAATCAGATTAGATCGAATTGCAATTCCTTTATATAAACCACCACTGGCTTTTCCACTTCCGGCCAATATTCCGCAAACATGCGTGCCATGCCCACTGTCATCCCGGATTTTATATGTGGGGTTCTTGGTTAAATCGACAAATTCTATAATACGATGATCAAAATCGATATGGGAACTGATTCCGGTATCTAATACACAGACATTAACACCTTTACCTGTAAGCCCCAGTTTTTCAATATATTCATAATGTATTTGTTTTCGAACTCTGTCCAAACAAAAAACTCCTGTTTTTATTATCATATGACAGGAGTTTTCAGATGCGCATACACAAATATTCAATTTAAGAAGGTTTCTTTTTTCTTCGCATCACCGGATAGGTAAAACCCAGGACAAGGAAAAAAGCGCCAAGCGCTGACAGACCAAGGATTAAAATCAATTTCATATTCACATAATCCCCGGTATCCGGTGTATGGTCAAGTCCGGATAATCCGGAAGAATTGCTGTTCTTTTGAACAATTCTATTTTTCAATTCACCCTCCGGTACATATAAAGCAAACGGCGAAAAATGGGAAACATCAAACGAAACATATTGCTTACCGTTTTTTGTATGCAAAGTTCCAAATAAAACTTCCGGTTTCTTATTTCTATCCAGCGTAACAACACATAAATCTTTTCCTATCATTTGGCTTGGAACAGAAACCGTTATGGATATCGTATTTTTCCCCAACTGCTTAATCGGAATATGATTTGAGGGATCATTCATGGACAAATCAAAAAATACACAATTTGTATTATCGGTTTCACCATAGTATTGTTTGATTGCATCTGCCAATTCCACAGAATTCTCATCTGCCTCTGATAAATATAGATGATATCCGGATAAATCAATGGTTGAACCGCTTTGTGACACTGAAACATCCTCTTTCTGCCACTGACTGTGACTTACATTCAATAAATCCTGCAGGGAATTGTCAGAAACCGTATCTGTCATCTGTGCATATTGAACGCTGCCCTTTGGTAAAACTGTATAGCTTTTACCGTATACTCTTATAGTTTCAGGCATATCTGTATCATCTTGCGATTTATTTGATATAATAGGAGCTGCTGTGCCCGCATCATAATCTGATATTTGAAAAACAACTCCCATAAAATTGGAGACATCTTTGTCTAATACCGTATTCTTTATAGAATCGCCGGTAATCGCACGATCAACAACAGCAACATCGATTCCATCAAATACCGGATTGCGCTGTACCGAAAGTCTGGTGCTCGATTCTTCATATGATAATTTGGGAATCGAAGTTCCAAGAAAAATGACACAG
The DNA here is from genome assembly GCA_945919795.1 of uncultured Lachnospiraceae bacterium. GTDB lineage: Bacteria > Bacillota > Clostridia > Lachnospirales > Lachnospiraceae > UBA2882. Next base: position 48,859 of record CAMEJJ010000002.1, on the reverse strand, counting down.
TCAGATTTTGAAGTTCCTCCGAATGCAGATACACCAATCTCACAAACAGAGGCGGGTATCCGAACTGTCGTAATAGGACATCCATAAAATGCACGATCTTTTATTGCAGTCACGTGATTCAAACCGGATACCGTATCTAAAGAAGTACAGTTGAAAAAAGCATCTTCATTTATGACGAAAACACTATCCGGTATATTTACTTTTTGAATTTCATTATGATTTTTGAAAGTCCCGGCACCAATCTGTTTTACACCGGAAGGAATATTGATGGTAGCATCATTTCCCTTATAAGCTAACAAAATGCCGTCTCCAACAATTAAAAAATCATCTGCATCATCATTGTGATACCAGTTATCAAGCCATTTTGTATAAGAAAAAGCGTCTTCTCCTATTTCAGAAACGGAATTGGGAATCGTGACTTTTTCCAAATTATCACAATGATAAAAAGCTGCATTTTCAATTTCCGTCACACCATAGGGTATATCGATTTCGGTTAATCCGGATCTTGCAAAAGCAAAAGAATCAATTTTTTTGACAGAACCCGGAATTTGAATATTGGATATTGCAGAATCACAATAAAATGCTTTATAACCTACCGTATCCTGATTGACAATTGCACCATCCGGCAATACAAAAGTTGAATTATCGGAAACTACGCCGGAATTCTCTCCTCCCAAAATCTCAGATTCGTCTGTTTTCATAAGAACAACAGCCTGCCCTGAAACAATTTTGGAACGACCTAGAACGCCGGGACTGTCAACATCCCATTCAACATAATGCTCTACGTCGGATGCATAAGGAATATTCAACGCTTTATTATCTTGATCTTTTATCGGATTTATAACAGTATTATTCTGAGAAACAGAATCTTCATATTCCATATTAGCAGTAATCGATGCCTCAAAATCATTTTTAAAGCGTTCACCTACACTTCCGGATTCTGCAATAATATTTAACGAGTAACATCCGTCAAATGCCGTTTCGTCTATCTGCGTCACAGAAACAGGAATTGTAACATCTTTTAAATGTCGACAGTCTTCAAATGCTTTTTGTCTGATTGCACGGACACTGTATGGTAAAACGATACTTTCCAGTGCAGATGCATTGGAAAAAGCATAATCACCAATTTCCTTCAGATTATTACTGACATTTACATTTTTTAAATTTAAACAGCCCCAGAAAGCATATTTTTTAATTTCTTCCACTGAATCCGGCATATTATACACCGAATTGGTTCTTCCGGATAAAACCTGATAAATAATTGATTTTTTATTGTTATATAATACTCCGTCATCACATATAAAATTGGGATTACCGGCTGCAAGGTCGACGCTTTTTAATCGATCACAACCGGCAAATACGCTGGTACCTAACTCACTTAAGGAAGCAGGAATACTGATATATTCCAGTTTATCACAATCAGCAAAAGCGCCATTTTCAATCGTTGTACAGCCCTCCGGAATAACAAGGCGACGCAGCTGTGTGCATCCGCTAAAAGCACCATTTTCTATCGTTTCTAATCCACTTGGAAACGAAATGCTGCTTAACGATATATTTTCCGAAAAAGCCTCTGCACCTATTGTTTTTACTCCATTAGGAACAGACACAGCATTTGCTGTGCCTGTATATTTTACTAACGTTGTGCCATCCATCATAAAACCATTATTGGCAGATGAAGATGCATTTGTTCCTAAAACCGGAATCTGTGTGCAGACCAAAGCCGTGACCAAAAACAAGATTCCGAGCAATTTAAAAACTGTTTTTTTCATAAAAGCCAAGCTTTCTGCATAATCTATGCAATATTTTAACTTTTTATCATCTCCCGATATGCAATATATTCTTTATTCGGGAATAGAACAATCAATTAAATTGGCAAAACCTTTACAACTTTTTTCTTACTACCTTTTAAGAAGAACAGAATAATGGACATTAATCCAAGTCCGATGGATAAAAACCATTTCGGATGAATCGGGTCACCGGTTGTCGGTGTAACATCAGAGCCGTTTAAGGATGCGGTCAAATTATTTAAATCCACATAAATGGTATATGGAGAAAAATGTTTTGCTACGAAAGAAATACATGGTACTCCGTCAATCGTCGTAAATCTTGCATCCAGTTTTTCCAAAGTGTCACCATTTACAACCGAAGCTGCTTTATTATTTCCACCATAGGACACCAAAGCGTCCGGAATCGGCATGGTTATCGTAACCGATGTACTATCCAAATTTTGTATTTTACTGGTTCCGGTTTTATCATACAGACTGATGTCCATTGCAAAATAACGGATATCATCCAGACTGCCGTATTCATTTAACAATGCCTGTTCAACGGCAGCTTTCGCCGAATCACTGTCCGAAATTTTCACAACAAAATCATCTGTGGAACCACTAACCGATGCAGAAACCAAATTTGAGTTGGATATTCCGGGTTTTGAAACAACAACATTGGTATTTCCACTCCCTGCGGTAGTTGAACTGTTTCCACTTTGAGTAGCATTTGAGGTTCCGTTACTTGAACTATTTGCACCGGAATTACCATTTGTGCTTGAATTTCCTGTATTACTGTTGTTTGTATTCCCTGTATTTCCGGTTCCCGCATTATTTGTATTATCTGTATTATTCGTATTATTGGAATCTGAATTTCCGGGTGTTTGATTATTATTATTTGAATTGTTATTATCACTGCCCGGTGTATTCGAATCCCCATTGTTCGAATTATTGTTGTTATTGGAATCAGAATTCTGATTATTGTTATCTCCCGGATTTGTATTGTCAGTTGACGAATTACTCTTAAACTGCGGATATACATCTAAATCCGAAATGATATTATCATACTCAGGAAGCCATCCTGTAAAAGTGTAACCATCCATCTCAGGTGTGGTATTCGGTGGAGTTGCAGCGGCACCCTCTTTTACTTTTTGTGTTTTAATGGCCATCGTTCCATCAGCATTAAAAAATCTTACCGTATAAACAGGTCTATTATCATCAACTTCTTCAGTCGGTGGAGCTGTAACATATTTAGGATAGATTTTTAAATCGGATGTTACGTTTGTATAATCCGGCATCCATTTTTCAAAAACCATACCTTCTACTACCGGAGGTTCCGGAGGTACTGCGTCTTCTCCTTCATAAACCTTTTGCACTTCACCTAAAGGATTATTATCATTGTCATAAAATTGCACATAAAACGGATGTGGAATTCGATCCTCTGTTCCAAATCCATACTTCGTTGCAAAAGTGTAAGCCGCTGAAGGAACTTCACATTGGATATTCAATCCCTTTAGCATACTATTATTAGAAACACTTCCTTCGGTAAATGCATTCTCCGGAATCAACACCACACTGGACGGAATTCGAATATCAGATAATGCTGTATTTAAAAAGGCAAAATCACCAATCGCTTCTGTTCTATCCGAAACTTCGCAATAGTTTAGTTTTGTACAGTCTGCAAAACAGTATTCCGGTATTTCTTTTATATCAGCATCTCCAAAATATACCTGTGAAACATTGCCACATCCTCTAAAGGCTCCGGATCTAATCTCCGTTACATTTTCAAATTCGCTTTCACGAACCTTTCCGGTACCAATTTTATCGCCTCTACTCTGCAGACATTCAACAATAGTCTTCGTACCGTCTTCATTAATTTCATAGATGATGGCATTATCACTACAAGCAAAATTCGGATTATTTCCACAATTTAATTCTGTTAATGAAGGACAATCATAAAACGGAACAGCTCCCATTTCCGTTAATGTATCCGGGAGACTGACAGAACTTAGCTGAATACAATTATCAAAAGCATGATCTCCAATTCTTTCACCTTCTTCAGTATTGGAACTTCTCATGATAAATGTCTGCATTTTTATACAGTCCTTAAATGCTTCATCCGGAACTTCCTGAATTGTATTTAAAACAACACTGGCAAGATAATCCCTTCCCTGATACACATCCGCATTCATTCCCATGACGCCTGCCGGAATCGTCGCACGCACAACCGCATCAATAACAGCCTGTTCGTCTTCGGTAGGTTCTCCACCGGATAAATACTTGGCATAGGCATCACGAACAAGCGCGTTTTCTTCATTGGCCTGCTCCGGATTAACATCACGTAAAAGACTATATTCTTCGTTTCCACAAAATTGTTCAAACGAAGGTGCTTTAATGAGTGTAGGAATTGCCTTGGTAATCGTATTGGTCACGGGATCTTTTTCCACAACAAGCTCTACCTGCAAATTGGTAGGAAATGCACTGGTATAGGAAATATATTTTGTTGTTGCAGATGACGCATTATAATTATTTTCCGGCTTCATGGCATAGTTAAATGGTTCGCTGTCCGGAGAAATGGTACCGATGAAACGCAGTGGAATATCATTTTCAGTTTTTGTTTTAAACGCACCTTCTCCAATGGCTGCTACATTTAATGCATTACCAAATTCAACAACCTGTAAACTTGTACATCCCTCAAATGCATTTGCAGCAATGTCTGAAACAGTAGACGGTATATATAAATATTTTATTTGACTCTTCTGGTTGAAAGAAGAAAAAGTGTCTCCATCAATTGCATTAATCGAATGATTGCCGACTGCTTCCGGAATTTCAACAATAGACGCATCTCCACTCTCTTTGTACAAACCAAAATGAATCAATTGATTTTGATCATTGACAGTAAAGAAGTAATTATTTTTTACACGCTCATACTGTCCTTCATAACCATCATCCAAATATCCAACCGAATATTCATGCTCACATGCATATACATAAGCATTTGAATTACGGTAAGCTACAATGGTAAAACGGTCATCTACTTCATAATCATTAAATGGAGAAAATGAGCCCAGATTTTCCGCACCAAAGGTACAATGATCCGTCTGATTGATTTTATCAACATTGGATAAATCCGCATGTTTATAGCCATTTTTGGTACTAGACGGTGGTTGTTCAAAATTACAGTCAAATTTTGTATCCCTGTTGGGAACCTCAACTCTAAGGAGATTGGAACAACCGGTAACATTTGTATAGGTTAAATCACCACCGTTTACAGACAAACCTAATGTTTTTAAACCGGTACAACCGTACACCATATATTTCATGGCAGAAATATTAGCGGGATCAAGCTGATTTGGCAAATAGATTTGCCCTAAAGATGTACAGTTATAAAATACTCCATCCCCGATATGTACCAGATTCGTATTTCCATCCTGATTAGATCCATAGAGATTAGCGGCAGATAAAGCAGTACAATTCATAAAACAACCACTGCCAATCTGCTCAACCTGGTCAGGAATGGAAATTGAAGTCAGATAAACACAGTTGGCAAATGCATAGGATCCAATTTCTCTTAAATCCGTAGTACTACTATTGGCAAGCGTTACCGTTGTCAAACGATTACAACCATCAAATGCGTGATTTCCGATGCTGACTACTTTATTAGCAATGGCTACGGATGACATCTGACAGGATTTAAAGGCATTATTTCCTATTGCAAGAATATGCTCCGGAATTAATACGGAACTGAAATTTCTGGCTCCTTCAAACACACCGGTCTTGCCTGAAACCGGCTGCAGAGTATAATCACTCCGTACTTCATAGCTTTTAGAACCAATATATCTTACATTCAGTGCTAACTGTTCAGACAAAACATAGTCTGAGCCACTCATTCTATATAGATTTTTTCCATTCCACATATCATAATCTGTTGCCAGACACTCTGCATATACAGCATCAGATACAGGAATACCATTTTCAGAAACTACTGCTTCCTGCGCTACATAATATAAATATTCATCATCTGCATTAACTGCCTGTAGCTTATAAGATGAATTATATAAATAGCATGGAACATTATCAGGAATAATCAAATTAGAAGATGCATAAGAACTCTGACTGTCATAATACACCAAAACACCGGCGATTTCCGCACTTCCGGTACGCATAACACTGGCAACACCAAATAATCCATCCTGACTAAAATACGTTTTAGCAGATGAATAATCCGGAATCACACCGGTACCAGTACCACTATCATAATCCGGATGCGCATCGTACGCCTCTGTCCATGTTCCAACCGGATCGCTGGGATCAGCAGCCTGAGAAGGTTTAACCGGTATGAGCGCAACAATAATAGCAGAAACCATAAAAATAGCAGACAATGTTCCTAAAACCGTCCTCCTAATTTTATGATTGGATTTTTTTACGGATTTTTCTTTTGCTCCCTTTGCCATTTTAAAAATCTCCTTTTATTTCACGCGTTTTGCAACAACTACAAAACGACCGTCTTTTTCCTCATAATCACATGTCGACAAGGTCAATAAATGATCTCCGTATTCAGCTTTTACTCCGGTATCATATAATGACAATGCATCCATTTCCTTCATATACGATTGAAATTCTTCTTCTGAATTTGCATCATAAAACTGATAATATTTAAAAACAATTTCATCCTGTTGATAGACACGGGAACGGAAAACATACATAACTTCATATGTTCCTTCTTCATAAATCGTATCAAACCGGATTTCCTTATGCTTTTCGTAGAAAGATGGATCGGCATACTTATCTAATGAGCCAAACATCTTTCCGGATTTCATATTATGTCCATAAACAATATAATTGGTTCCCGGATTCGTAATATCACAATTGGAATCTAAAAAAAGCGCACCGTTACGATCTTCCTCCAATTGGATATTATGATTTAAATAATACTCATTATCATTCGTCTGCATAACAGGATAATCAATAATTGTATCGGCAATATTCAGCCATCCGATTAGTGTCTTATTGGAATTATACAAAGATTTATACTGATCAAGTACTTTCAGTGTTTTCTTTTCTTCCCCACTTGAAATTTCAATTTCCTGATCCGCATACATTCCATTAACAACCATATTCTCTTTCAGTCTTGCAAGACGTTCACTTTCTCTGTCAACTTTCCAGGCATCATAACAGTAAAATGAAAAATAACCAAGGCATAAAACAGATGTCAGAAATAAAAGAGCCAAAATCGTCTTTCGAATCCGCATTTCCTTTTTCGTTAATACAATGACTGTTTTCGTTGATTTTACAGATTTATTTTTCCTGTCCTGCTCTTTTTTATTTTTATTAACACTTTTTTTTACACTTATATCTACACTTTTTTTATTTTTAATTTCTTCGACTTTTTGATAAATACTGTCATCAAAGGCTTTACCGATATCCGTCTCGAAACTGATATCTCCCGTTTGCATTTGTGAATATAAATTCAGGACATCCTGTTCGTTTGTTAAATCATATTTCTTTTTTATAGCATCTATTTTTTTTAAATCTTCTTTTTGCTGTTCTCTATAGGAAGACATATAAAAAGCTCCGTTCAGACATAATACTCGCAATTTTATATATACTATTTCTATTTTACAATATCTTGAAATATTATCAAGCATAAAATCTATATCTAGTGCATTTTTCATGATTTTTTTTGTAATAAATCTATGAAACAATGACATGCTGTCATCATAAGATAAAGCATAAGATATAATATGGAGGCTTAATATGAGCGATTTAACGGCAAGTCAGTGTGGATGCAGTACAAATGACAACGGATGCTGCAATATTTTAATCTGGATTATTCTTTTGTCCTGCATTTGTGGAAAAGACAGCGGTGGCTGCGGCTGCGGAATGGGCAACGGATTTTTCGGTAACGGATGCGGTTGTGGAGACAGCAGCATTATCTGGATTATCTTATTGTTAGTATGCTGCTGCAATAACTAATCCGGATTTGACAGCGATAAAATACGCTACGCGAATTTTGTCAGCTGATGAGTAGCAGGCAAATGCAATTGCGAAAGCACATTGCACTTGCCTTGTTACCATTACAAAAACGGGAAAGGAAGACCAATTTTCCTTTCCTGTTTTTGTCATAAGTAATTATATGATTCATACAATTAACATAGGACAAAGAAAAAGGAAGGCTCTTTATGGAAAAGGATCCGATACTAACATTTGATACGCTCTTTTCATTCCCACATATTCAGATTATGAAAATTGCACTCCCTTTTCTTCCAAGCGAATATCTGCATACAATGGCCATTTATATAAAATTTGCCGAATTACTCTATACCATAAAAATGAAAGATGTTTCCTTTGGAAGCTTCTATTCCGATTTTCATAAAGAAAAAAAAGATGATGATTATGAAGATATCATTTCCTTATTTGATAGCATTTCTCCCTATATGTCCGGTGCAGAAAAAGACCAGTTTATTCGGATTAAAAATCTGTTAAACTCTATGAAGCAGATGAAAGAAATGCAGCCTTTACTTGATATGATGATGGCAATGCAGGGAAATTCCGGAGGAATGAATAATGAAAGTATCTTAAAACAATTTTTAAATGATGACCAAATGGCCATGTTTCAATTTTTTATGAATCAAAATGAAGAAGAAACAAATTGTGAAGGAGGATTTGATCATGGAACATCAGGAATGGATGAATGATATACGTTTAAAAAATATAGATAACAAAAAACTTGATTTTTTACAAAAACTGGTATTTGAAAGCAGTAATTTGACGGAAAAACAAAAAATCCCGTTTTTAATGGCTTTGGCAAACAAAGCTCAAAAAGACAAAGTGAAATTTTCAAGAGAAGAAACATTGGAAATCATTGAAGTATTAAAAGATTACAGCACGCAGGATGAATTGCAAAAAATAAACAGCATTTTAAAAGTTTTTCATGAAAGATGACACAATTTGTTACCTGATGAATGAAATCATGCTTTAACTTTTCTCTTTATTTTCTTTTTTACAATTGTGCTCACATGAAATTTGTACATTCTATCACAGACGCGTTCTTACTTGGATAACAACGGAACAGTGTTAAAAAGAGTAATGATTTGAAAAATGGAAACAATTAAAAAATGACCACAGACTGTACAATCAATCTGTGATCATTTTTCACATTTTAACTCTTTATTTACAAAATCATACATGGATACCAACGGATTGCTACGCACTTTGTGCTTTCGCAATCCCTTTTGACACTGGAATCATATTATTTTGCAACAATGTTGATAATTCTGCCGGGAACATAGATTTCCTTTATGATATTTCCGGAAAGCTTATCTCCCAATGCTTCTTTACCCTGTGCAATGGCATCTTCTTTTGCAATGTCTTTGGCAACAGAAATAACAACTTTGGTCTTACCGTTAATCTGAACAGCAATCTCAACAGTGTCTTCTACGGTCTTTGCTTCATCATATTCCGGCCAGTTCTGCTGATATAAACGACCGTCGAATCCGGCGATACTCCATAACTCCTCAGTAATATGAGGTGCAACAGGATTTAACATGATAAGGAATGCTTTATACTCAGCTTTATTAATAGCTCCTTTTTTGGCAATATCATTTAATAAAGTCATAAGAGCCGCAATTGCCGTGTTATATTTTAAGGATTCGTAATCATTGGAAACCTTTTTAATGGTCTGATGCATCTTGGTCATCAAATCATCGGAATATTCATCACCATCAACTAAGATATCCTGTAATTTCCATACACGCTCTAAGAATCTGCGACATCCTTTTACACCATTTTCAGACCATGAAGCGCTTAAATCAAATGCACCGATAAACATTTCATAAGTTCTTAATGTATCAGCACCATAATCTCTGACGATATCATCCGGATTTACAACGTTTCCACGGGATTTACTCATCTTCTCTCCGTTTTCTCCAAGGATCATACCATGAGAGGTTCTCTTCTGATACGGTTCCGGACAAGGTACCACTCCCTGATCATATAAGAAACGATGCCAGAAACGGGAATATAATAAATGCAGGGTTGTATGTTCCATACCACCGTTGTACCAGTCAACGGGCATCCAATACTTTAATGCTTCCTTACTTGCCAGTTCTTTATCATTGGTAGGATCGGTATATCTTAAGAAATACCAGGAAGAACCTGCCCACTGAGGCATAGTATCCGTTTCTCTCTTGGCCGGTCCGCCACAGCATGGACAAGTTGTATTTACCCAGTCTGTCATGGCCGCAAGCGGTGATTCGCCATTGTCTGTAGGCATATAGCTTTCTACTTCCGGCAATAATAAAGGAAGTTCGCTTTCATCAAGCGGTACATAACCACATTTTTCACATTTTACAATCGGAATAGGCTCACCCCAATAACGTTGTCTTGAGAATACCCAGTCACGTAATTTGTAGTTTACCTTTGCATGACCGATACCGTTTGCTTCCAGATATTCAATCATTTTTTCTTTTGCATCGGCTACATCCAATCCATTTAAGAAGCCGGAATTAACCAGTTTTCCGGTTGCAACGTCAGTATAAACTTCTTCCTGAACATTTTTACCGCCTGCCACAACTTCAATAATGGGCAAATGAAATTTCTTTGCAAAATCCCAGTCTCTTTCATCATGAGCCGGAACTGCCATAATGGCACCGGTTCCATAACTCATAAGTACATAATCTGATACAAAAATCGGAATTTCAACATCATTTAAAGGATTTATGGCTGTCAGGCCGTCAATGCAGACACCGGTTTTATCTTTTGCAAGTTCACTACGTTCAAAATCGGATTTTTTTGCAGCCTGCTCACGATATGCAGTTACATCATCCCAGTTTTTAATACGATCTTTGTATTTATCCAAAATCGGATGTTCCGGAGAAACAACCATATAAGTAACACCAAATAAAGTATCGCATCTGGTTGTATAAATCGTCAGCTTTTCATCGGTATCTTTGATTTTGAAATCCACTTCCGCACCGGTAGAACGTCCAATCCAGTTTTTCTGGGAAACTTTAACTCTTTCAATATAATCAACAGAATCAAGACCATCAATCAGCTTATCTGCATACTCTGTAATCTTTAACATCCACTGGCTCTGTGCTTTTCTGATAACCTGGGAACCGCAACGCTCACAAACACCGTTTACAACTTCTTCATTAGCCAGACCAACCTTACATGAGGTACACCAGTTAATCGGCATTTCGGTTTTATATGCAAGACCTGCTTTAAACAGTTTCAAAAAGATCCACTGTGTCCAATGATAATAATTCGGATCTGTTGTATTGATTTCACGATCCCAGTCAAATGAATATCCTAAAGAATGTAACTGATTTTTAAAACGCTCTACATTGTTTGCAGTAACAATCTTTGGATGAATTTTATTCTTAATCGCATAGTTTTCTGTAGGTAAACCAAATGCATCCCATCCCATAGGATATAAAACATTATATCCCTGCATTCTTCTTTTACGGGCAACAATATCAAGTGCCGTATATGGTCTCGGATGACCTACATGAAGTCCCTGACCTGACGGATAAGGGAATTCAACCAAAGCATAAAATTTAGGTTTTGAAAAATCTTCGCCAACTTTAAAAGCCTTTTCATCATCCCAGACTTTCTGCCATTTGTTTTCGACTTCTTTATGATTATAAGGTTCTGACATGTTAAAACTCCTCTCTTTAAACCTATTAAGCCTTGTTAATTCTAGTCTATTTACTATAAGAATGTCAAGACTTTCAGCGGTTTAATTCGTTTGCATTCAGATTGCATTCATTGTTTGAATATCAATATGTCACATTGACATTACAAAATAATCCGAATAAAATAAAAAGAGCAAAAAATATATTTAAACGAACCATAATTTGAAGGTTTTGAATGTCTAAAATATTTTTGTCACATAATGACGGAGGTTTCCATACATATCATGAAAAATAACACTTACGCTTTTGTCGGATTTGGTTTAATTGCAGGTTCCATTGCAAGATCCATCCGTGAAAACCATCCAAACGCAGAAATCATCGCCTTCAACCGCTCTTTACCCTCTCTTGAACTGGCAGCAAAAGAAGGCTTTTTAAACGAATATTATCAGTGCCTAGATGAAACTTCATTATCAAAAATCGGACAATGTGAGTTTATTTTTTTATGCGCACCCGTAGAAGCCAATAACCGCAATCTGGAAGCTTTGGCTCCTTTTGTTTCACAAGGCAGCATTCTTACGGATGTGGGAAGTGTCAAAAACAGCATTCATGCAAAGATACGCGAACTTGGTTTACAAAACCAGTTTATAGGCGGACATCCCATGGCCGGAAGCGAAAAAACGGGTTTTGCCAATTCCAATTCCAAAATATTGGAAAATGCATACTATATTCTTGCTCCAGAACCCGGTGTAAACATAGAGCGTGTGAATGCATTGCGTTCTCTCACATTAGAAGCACATGCGATTCCGCTTATCATTAAACCGGAGTTGCACGACTATATTACCGGAGCAATCTCTCATCTTCCACATGTGATTGCGGCTTCTCTTGTCAATTTTGTACATCAAAAAGATGATGATGGTTTCATGAAGCTGATTGCTGCCGGAGGTTTTAAAGACATAACCCGTATTGCTTCTTCATCACCGGATATGTGGAAATCCATATGTTCTTCCAACAAGGATAATATTTTGCAATTACTGACGGACTATATTACATATTTAGAACAAATCAAAGATACGATTAATTGTGAAGAATTTGATCAAATTTATTCCTTTTTCGATTCTGCAAAAAATTATCGCGATTCTTTCACCAATGTAGGAAGCGGACCGATCAAAAAGACGTTTGTCTTTTCTGTAGATGTAGATGATAAGGCAGGTGCGATTGCTGAAATTGCAACTGTTCTTGCCAAGGAAAATATCAATATTAAAAATATTGGAATTAATCACAATCGTGAGATTCAACAAGGTGCTCTTGCAATTGAATTTTATGATGAAGCATCGATGTTACTCGCAAAGCATATTTTGAAAGAAAATAATTATTGTATCTATTAGTTAAAGATAAAGCATAATAACATAATAACAATATCATTTAATATAAAAGCCCAATCCTGATATACCATAAAGAAATAATATATCAGCGTCGGGCTTTTTTATCTTGCTATCAATTTGGTACAATATTTGCACTCATCTCATAATTATCAATATCACAATATGCTGCAGCTATAGATGTAAATAATGCTACTGGCCATACTTTTTTCCATATTTATCAGTGTATGCTTTACTTATTTCAATTGCTCTGTTTTACTATATTTGGCATTAATCCGATCGATTTCTTCTTTAATAATATTTCCAAAGGTTCGTTCATCCATTTCTTGGCTCTCCATTGCAGCAACAGATTTGTCTGCAAAAGCGTCAAAAATGGCTTGTTTACTCTCTAAAGTTGACATTATCTTCTCATCAACTGTACCTTCACACAAAAGTCTATACACAATAACATTTCTTGTTTGTCCCATGCGATAAGCCCTTGAAATAGCTTGATTCTCTATAGAGGGTTTGAATTGAGGCTCACAAAGAACCACAACACTTGCTGATTGAATGTTTAATCCTGTTCCACCAGATTGAATTTGAGCAACAAGCACAGTTCCTGCAGGTGCTTTATCAAATTCGTCTATTATTTCCTGCCTACGCTGAGGTGTAACAGAACCATTGATAGGATTTGTACATCTATCACCAAGCAACATTGACACCTTCCTAATCGTATCAAGAAAGAAAGAGAATACAATCACTTTTCTCCCTTCAGATTCAGCCTCAATCACAAGTTCTAACAAACGAGCTGCTTTAGAAGAGTCTTTCAAATCATCCACATTCCAGGAAACTCGTCTTGCTTCTGCATAGTTCTTAGATAAAACGGCTTGCTCATAGGCAACTTCTTCGTTATGGGATAACGTGCACCATTCTTTACTTTCTATTAAATCCGGTAACTCCGTAAGGACATCTTCTCGTTTTCGGCGATAATAAACTGGAGCAATTGCCTTTCGGAATTGTGGTGCTGCTGACATAAATGCCATTCCTTGAACCTGAGATGCAATACGCGGTTGCAAAACACGTATAAGAGAAATCATCTCATCAACTTTGTTTTCTAGCGCAGTACCAGTCATGAACAACAATCTCTCAGCGTGCAAGCTGATGTTCTTAACATTTACTGTTCTTCGTGCCTCTGGATTCTTTATATAATGCGCTTCATCAACAACCATGAGCTTAAATTTAAAGTCATCTGGCAAATTGAAATACGCTGTTGTTTCATACGTAGTAACAGCAACACCTCCACTCTTGACCCAAGATTGGAGAGCAGCTTTACGTCCTGCGCCATGTATTTTGGTGACACTTAGCAAACTCATTTTTCTTATTTCGCGGCACCAGTTCGTAATAACACTTGCTGGACATACAACAACAAAATGAGTCCCGCCGGTATTGCGAAGAGATACCATGGTTGCAATTGCTTGAACAGTCTTTCCAAGACCCATCTCATCGCCTAAAAGAATTTTTTCCTGGTGAAGTGCATATTTAACTCCCCATTCTTGATATCTTCTTAATTCACAAAGGAGTCCATCTGGGAAGAAACATTCCTCTTGAATTTCTCTCGCAAGATCTTCCGGAAGTCCATACATAGCATCATCATTTCCAAGCACCCCTGGGTTGATGTCTTCCAAATCATTGAAAAAACGAACCGAATTAGCTGAAAAGTCTTGCCAAGCTTCAATGCTTGAACTTCTATCAATAGTTTCTGCAATAGTAGCCTGTGCTTCTGCTTCGCGTCCATAGTTTCCTTCCCGAAGGGCAACCAGTGTATTATATGCATCTATAGCCTTCTGCTTTTTTACTTTTGAAGAAAACAACCATTTCAAGCTTCCAGCCGCAGAATTCAGGTCTTCCTCGGCATATTCGACAGCTTGTTTATTCTTAGAAAGGAGCTGTCGGCATTCATCAGCAACAGGTTGACTGCGACGATATTGGGATAGCGCAAGCACAAGTGCTGTGGCCTCTTTTGAGCGGTTATCAGAGTTTAGCTTGATTTTAGTTTCTTGTCTTGCCTTCGATACAATATTGTTTACAATTATTTTAATTGAATATGCCGCATCCTCACTTATTCCATGAACGGAAGCAATTGAATATACTGATGCTGAAACGATATCAGCTATTGTTCTATATCCATGATCCCTTAATGCCTTTACACGAAAACCTCTTTTTTCTCGGTTAATCTCCTCAATTGGAATATCTCTGAGAACTTTCAGAACTTCCTTCGCTACCAATGCATCTGATGCCTCAATAACCTTTGCTCGATAAGTTTTTACTGAGGAAGCAGCCTTATTAAGTTTTTCTATAGTCTTTTGATGACTTTCGATTATTCGCTTCGCTTCAGTTGGACTGAATGGTCTTGCCATCATGTCCCTCCTTGTTTTTGTTATAATTAAGGTTTTATCAAGAAAGTTTTACCTTCTGATACTGTTTTATATAATTATGTCATATTTCTTTTATCATTGTAATATAAACATACTATTTGTGTTTATTATAACAGACTCTGATACTTTTTGTAAAAAAAATTCTAGACATTTTATAACTGCACTGATATAATCATCTCATTCTAGGAACATTTCTGACCATCTCGGTCGCAATTCCCATGAAGCAAATTATCTTATACAACCGTCGAAAGACAGATATCATTTATTATTATATGTCACTACTCTGTCTTCTCACAAAAGAAAGGACACATCTATGAAAGCACCTCATTTTAGCTCATCTTCCAAATCAAATCAGATTATCATTACACTCGATCAGGTAACCGGACCGGTACAGATTCCCATGACAAACGACTATCTTTTCCGTGCATTATTACAAAAGAATAATCATGTCTTAAAAGGGCTCATCTGCTCTCTTCTACATCTAAAACCGGAAGAAGTCATATCTGTCACGATTCTTAATCCCATTGTACTCGGAGAATATATTGACAACAAAGATTTCGTTTTAGATATCCGCTGCCTGCTCAACGATAACACCATCATCAATCTTGAAATGCAGGTTGTTAATCAGCACAACTGGCCTGAACGCTCCCTTAGTTATCTCTGCCGCTCTTTTGATAATCTTCAAAAAGGAGAGGATTATATCCATGTAAAAACAGCAATTCAGATTGGAATTCTTGATTTCACACTATTTCCGGATGCCCCGGAATTTTATGCAACATATATGATGGCAAACATCAAAAATCACCAAATCTACAGTAGCAAACTGCGGCTTTCTGTGCTAGACTTAACCCATATAAACCTTGCAACAAAGGAAGACCGACTTTTCCACATTGATTATTGGGCTTCCCTATTTAAAGCCACAACATGGGAGGAAATTAAAATGCTTGCACAAAAAGATTCAATGATTAAAGAAGCATCCGATACGATTCTGCAACTTTCGCAGGACGAACAGATTCGCCAACGCTGTGAAGCAAGAGCCGACTATTTATTTTGGCAAAGAGTTGAGGAAGAATACAAAAAAGAACTGGAAGAAAAATATCAAAAAGTATTATCTGAAAAGCAACAATTGGAAAAAGAAAATTTTGAGAAAAATGCTCGTATTAAAGAATTGGAAGCGCAATTAGCTAATAAAGAATCATAAGCGAGCAAAAATAATGCCTGATTTCAACGGCTCGAAGACAAAGTCTGAGTTTTGAAATCAGGCATTTAATATTATTTTGATATATATTTTTTTGAAAACATGTATCTTTCTTACTGATTACTATTTACCGTATCATAAATCTCAATTCTTGCAGCATCCATTTCCGGCATACCGATAAAAATACCACCAT
Source organism: uncultured Lachnospiraceae bacterium (assembly GCA_945919795.1). GTDB lineage: Bacteria > Bacillota > Clostridia > Lachnospirales > Lachnospiraceae > UBA2882. Next base: position 32,271 of record CAMEJJ010000002.1, on the reverse strand, counting down.
ATTTAAAAGCGTCCTCATCTTTTTCGATGCGGACAATTTCGACAAATGCATGAATGACTTCTTTTGTCCAAATTGTTAAATATGCTTCATAAACAGCCCCGATTTCCAATGGTACCGTACAATAAAAACCAAGTCCGGTTTTTGAAACATCGGAAACTTCTATTGCAACTTCCTGCTCTTTTTCATCGGAATTATCCAATCTTTTTATGATAAGACGAGATGATAATTCCAGACGTTTATTTCTTCTTCTTTCCATACCAGCCATAATTGTCCTCCTAAATCACACATGACATCATACATTACATGTGTTTATTTTATCGAAAAGATAAAAAAATTACAACACTAGATTATGATCATGGCGTCACCAAAAGAAAAGAATCGATATCTTTCTTTTACGGCAATCTCATATGCGTGTAATACATGTTCACGACCTGCCAGAGCTGAAACCAGCATAATCAGTGTAGATTCCGGCAAATGAAAATTGGTAATCAGACCATCTAGTACTTTAAACCGATAACCGGGATAGATAAAGATTTCGGTATTGGCACATCCGGGATGCACGAATCCACTCTCATCTGCTGCACTCTCAATCGTACGACAGCTTGTCGTGCCGACACAAATGATACGTCCACCATTCTTTTTGGTTTCGTTAATCAAATCGGCGGATTCTTTCGTAATCTCATAATATTCGGAATGCATATGATGATTAATCAGATTCTCTTCTTTAACCGGACGGAAGGTTCCCAGTCCAACATGTAAGGTAACCGGGGCAATTTTAACTCCCATAGCCTGAATTTGCTCTAATAACTCTTTCGTGAAATGTAATCCTGCAGTCGGTGCAGCGGCACTTCCTTCATACTTTGCATAAACCGTCTGATACCGATTTTTATCCTGTAATTTGTGCGTAATGTAAGGGGGCAACGGCATTTCACCAAGCGCATCCAGCACTTCTTCAAAAATACCTTCATATGAAAACTGAATTAAACGGTTTCCTTCTTCCATGATATCAATAACTTCCGCTTTTAATAAACCGTCACCAAATACGACTTTGGCCCCAATCTTCATTTTTTTACCGGGTTTTACAAGGGTTTCCCACATATCATTTTCTTTTCTCTTCAACAAAAGAACTTCAATCGTCGCACCGGTATCTTCTTTTACACCATATAAACGTGCGGGAATAACCTTGGTATTGTTTAATACCAGACAGTCTCCCGGTCTTAAGAAAGTAGGAACTTCCTTAAAAACATGGTGTTCTATTTCGCCCGTTTTTTTATCTAATTTCAATAATCTGGAACTACTCCGATCCTCCAGCGGGTCCTGTGCAATCAGTTCCTGTGGAAGATCAAAGTAGAAATCAGATTTTAATAATACTTGTTCCATAAAAATGAATTAACCTCTTAATTCAACATCCAAATCATTCTTTAATGTGCGGCAAATCTTATCAACGAATTTTTGAACAGAATCACCTTCAAACGGCTCTTCCTTGGGCATAAAGGTTACGGTATAAGCCATACTCTTCTTTCCTTCCGGAATTCGATCGCCTTCATATACATCGAATAATTTCACTTCTTTGATATATTTATTTGCTTTGCGGATACAGTCTTCAACCTGTTTGAATGTAATTTCTTTATTCATGAGGAATGCAAGGTCGCGCTTTTCCTCAGCAAATTTTGCCAAAGGTTTAAAAGTTCTTTTTTTGCCATACCATGCAGATAATGCATCTAAATCCAGCTCCATGACATATGCAGGAGTACGCATATCCAGTTCATCCTGAATATCATAAGCCACCTTACCAAAGAAACCGAGTTCTACTCCTTCACAAGTTACACTAACAGCCTGATAAGGATGCAGGAATGATTTCTTCGTTTCTTCATATGCAAAGGTAATATCCATACTGCTTGCAATAGTCTCAGCAATGGATTTCATCGTATAGAAAGATTCTTCATTACCGAATGTTGCAACACAAAGACGATTCTTTTCTTCCGGATACTCTGTTAAGGGTAAAGCCTTTGGAACAAAAATCTTTGCAACTTCAAATAATCTTCCGCTTAAAATACCATTCTTTTCGTTTCTGGAAACAGCATTGAGCATAGATGCAACCAATGTTGTACGCATCAATGACAAATCCTGATTAATCGGATTCAAAATTTTAATCGCATTTCTCTCCATGGCATCTTCGGGATATCTTAACAAATCTAAATCAGAAGGTGAGAAGAAAGAATAATGCATGCATTCATGAGCACCTGTCATGCAAAGTGTTTTCTTTAATGCAAGCTCTCCTTTTTGTTGTAAGTTCAAACCGCCCATGGTAAGCTGTGCTGTCGGCATAAATGTAGGAACAATGTGATCATAACCATACATACGGATTACTTCTTCTGCTACATCGGGATAACGCTCTACTTTGCTATCTGCATTCGGGAGCATGTCTTCACGATATGCCGGAACCTGAATGGTCAATGCATCACCATCTACGGTAGGATTGAAATGTAAATCTTTCATAACCTTACAGATATCTTCTGTTGGTACTTCAATACCTAAAACACCGTTTACTTTTTTTATACTAACTGTCATCGGTGTCGGTTCAATCGAATTACCGGTATTCACATCAACATGTGTAGACGAAACCTTACCTGCACCTAACTCTTCAATCAAATGAAGGGCACGTTTCATACCTAAAACTGTGGAATATTCATCCACACCTTTCTCATAACGGGAACTTGCATCGGAACTCTTTCCAAGACTTCTTGCGGTTTTACGCACATTGTCACGTGCAAATTTAGCAGATTCAAATAAAACTGCTGTTGTCGTATCACGAATTTCGGAATTTAAACCACCCATAACACCGGCTAATGCTACCGGTTTTACACCATCACAAATGACCAGATTGGCATCTGTCATACTATATTCCTGTTCGTCTAAGGTAACAATCTTTTCACCGTTGTTTGCACGTCTAACGACAATTTCATTACCTTCCAAATAAGAGCAGTCAAATGCGTGCATCGGCTGACCGATTTCTTTTAAAACATAGTTCGTAATATCAACGACATTGGAAATAGAACCCATTCCAACCAAGGCAAGACGACGTTTCATCCATGCAGGTGATTCTTCGATTTTTACATCATGTACATAATGAGCAGAATATCTGGGGCATAAGTCCGGCGCTTGTACCGTAACCTTAAATCCGTCTTTTGTCACACCTGTTTCCGTATAATCGGTTGCAGGCATTTTTAATTCTTTAGAAAGCATGGCAGCAACCTCTCTTGCCATACCCAGAATGCTCTGGCAGTCAGGACGATTTGCGGTTAATGCAATATCAAAAATCCATTCATCCAGTCCGGTAAGCTTTTTCACATCAGAACCAACTTCTGCATCGTCAGGTAAAACCAACAATCCATTGTACTCGGAACCGGGGTACAAATCTTCTGTAAGACCTAATTCTACACCGGAACAAAGCATACCACAGGATTCATAACCACGTAATTTGCCTTTTTTAATGGTCATAACACCTTCCACCGTCTTATGATCCTTTGCTGTAGCATAAACACTTGCGCCAACCAAAGCCAACGGGAATTTTCCACCGGCTTTTACATTATCTGCACCACAGCAAACCTGCATTTTGCCATGTACACCGGCATCAACCTGACATACATGTAAATGTGTTTCCGGAATCAGTTCACAGGATTCCACATAACCAACAACAATATTTGAAATATCTTTTCCTAATTCATATTTTTCTTCTACTTCAAAACCGGCGTCGAACATTTTCTTTTCTAATTCATCAACTGTTACGTCGCTAATATCAACATAGTCCTGAAGCCAACTCAATGGTAATATCATAATCTGCCTCCGTTTATTTTTCTGTAATCTGTTCTAATACTCTGATATCAGAATTGAATAATAATTTAATATTGTTAATACCGTATTTCAACATAGCAGTACGCTCAATACCAATACCAAAAGCAAATCCACTATATTCTTCGGAATCAATTCCACAGTTTTCCAATACCTGTTTATTCACAACACCGGCACCTAAAATTTCAATCCAACCGGTACCTTTACATAAACTACATCCTTTTCCGCCACATTCAAAACAACTGCAGTCTACTTCTACAGAAGGCTCTGTAAAAGGGAAATAAGAAGGTCTTAATCTCGTTGTTGTATCTTCCCCGTAAATTTTCTTTACGAATACATCGAGCATACCTTTTAAATCACCTAAAGTAATTCCTTTATCAACAACCAGACCTTCCATCTGACTGAACATCGGAGAATGCGTTGCATCATCGTCTGAACGGAAAACCTTACCGGGTGATAAAATTTTAATCGGCGGCTGCTTTTTCTCCATCACATGAATCTGACCTGCAGAAGTCTGTGTTCGAAGTAAAAACTCTGGGGATAAATAGAAAGTATCCTGCATATCCCTTGCCGGATGATCCTGTGGTGTATTTAAGGCCGTGAAATTATAATAATCTGTCTCTATTTCACTGCCTTCATAAATTTCAAATCCCATACCGGCAAAAATATCGATCAACTGATTCCGAACCAGAGTAACCGGATGAAGATTGCCGATCTTTTGCGGTTCTGCAGGAATAGACAAATCAATTTTTTCTTTTTCATATCTGTGCTGAAGTTCTAACGCTTTCATTTTTTCTTCCATTTCAGCGAAACGACCTAAAGCCCATTCTTTCAATTCATTGACGCTTTTTCCATAACCCGCTCTTTCTTCCGGAGCAAGATTACGCATTTCCTTCATCAATTCACTGATTTTACTCTTTTTACCTTCCAGATAAACGTTTTTGAATTCATAGAGCTCTTTTGAATTTTTTAAAACATTCAGCTCTGTTTCAATCTTTGCCTTTAATTCAGCAAGATTGCCAGTTAAGTTTTCCATGCTCTTACCTCTTTCTATAATATTTTAAAATGCATTATGCAATTTCATATCATGTTTGCAAATTCACTACATAAAAAATCCCATAGCACAAAACATGCTATGGGACGAAATATTCCGCGGTACCACCCAAGTTCCCGGAAACCGGGCACTCAAAACTCGATTAACGCTCGAACACGTTGTCTTCTACTTTTGTAATCATATTCAAAGACAATGCTCAGATGGGAAATTCATTTTTTACGGGAACCGAAGGAAGCTTTCAGCCGGTGACTTCCTCTCTCTGCCGGTGCATAAAAAACTACTGTGCATCTTCATCGCTTTTTATATATTTGATTTATATAACACATTCATTCTAATAATTCTATGAAAAAAAGTCAAGTTGCTTTTATTCTCATTTCATTTCTTGTAATTTCATTTCTTTTTTTTCACCAATTCGACCAATTAAAAATTCGGTTGCCGGCATCAGAAACTTACTAAGCAATGCACCTAAAAATAAAAGATAAAAACCAAAATAAAACCATAACATCAAAATAACAATGGTAGACATGCTCCCATATATACTGGTTCCTGAAAAATATTTGACATAAACAGAAAAAGCATAGGAAAAACCGGACCAGGTAACCGCCACAAAGACGGCTCCGACAACCTGTGTTTTCCAATCAATCTTTTTATTTGGAATATAGGTAAATAGTAATAAAAAGAACAAACACAATAAAATAAAAATGATTAAAATTTTTATCTGAGAAAATAAAATATTTAAAAAGTTAAGCTCCGGTATTTTTTCACCAAATACTCTGGCAATACTTTCACCAAATACACCAACCACTAAAGAAACCAGTATTAATGCAACCATAATAACAGTGTAGATACTTGCTCTTATTCGTTGAAAAAAGTAATTGTAAGGAGCATAGGAGTGATGAATCGCATTCAAACCTCTGATAATGGCAAGCATTCCCTTTCCGGCGGACCATATGGTAACCACTGCGGAAATGGATAAGATTGCCGGCGATTTATCAAATACATCCGAAACAGTACTGACTGCAATCGGTACAAGATTTTTGGGTAGTACCTGTGCCATTGCCGTCATCAGGTCTGCTTCTGTTACAGGCGTATACGGTAAAATAGAACATATTACCAATAACATGGGAATCAGCGACAAAAACATAAAAAATGCTGCTGAAGATGCATAAGCACAAATATGACATTTCGTTACCTCTGACGAAAAGTTTTTTGCCAATAAATATATTTTTTTCATCTTATAACTCCAAAATCTCAGCATTTTCAAAAAAGAACTGTAAAATATTGTTGCAAAGCCAGCCCTTATTCGCCATAGCTCTGGCAGCATTCTGGCTCATACCGATGCCATGCCCATATCCCCCACCAATTACCCGATAAGCAGATATCGAATTGGATGTTTCATCTATGGTGACATCAATCACCGCAAATGCACTGGGTAACAAAGTAGAAACCTTACTCTGACTTTGATTCGCCCGAATCACATAGTCACAGTCATTGGCAAGTACAGCACGTACATTGTGTTCTCCGATGACTTTCACACATCCTTCCGGTCCACTAAGAAGCAACTCGTCAACCACACCACCGTCTTCCCTTTTTACGACTTCCATTCTTTCTAATTTTGTAAAAACCGGAGGTGTTAATGGTTCATACTCTCTTGCTTCATTTAATGTCGCAACATTTTTTGAACCCGCTTCATATCTTTTTAACAGATTTTGGTTTAATCTGTCAATATTTAGCGCGGTTTCATAAGTCCATCTATACCAACCTTCCTCGGATTCATAATCCGAGGACTGAATATTTGAAATATAATTCCGGAATATATCTTCATTCGTAATATCATCCGAAAAAGGATCATCCGAAATATGTTTTGAAAGCATATAGCGATACTGATCCGCATTACTTCCATGCCATGCATCAATATCCGTTCCAAAACCACATGATGTAGAATAATAATACACTTCCGCAGGATGATTATCAATTGTCAAAATCCAATCTTTTGTTTCCCGGATTGCCAACGTTGTATTTTCATTTTCTTTGATATTATTATATACCTGAAAAGCCGCACTGTCGTCTACATGCGCCCCATAAGACATCAATCCCGAATGTACCATTTTTCCATATGCATAGGTTCTTGCACAGATGGCTTGTGCCTTCAAAGCTTCTGTCGGATAGGATGCAGGCATTTCAGATGGAACAACGGAATACAGATATTCTTCCAATAACACCTCATTGATTAATAATAAGCCATCTTCGGTTTCTGTTATTTCAAAATTTCCCCTATAAGATGGTATTCCCTGATCTCTTTGAATGGATAAAACAGAAGTCTTTGCCAGATTGGTTTCCGGACGGATAAATAATCTGCCGCTTTTTAAAATTTCATCTCCAATGGAAACAGTAAACTCCTCTCCGGCCATGTGTTTTTCATTATTAACCAAGTAATCCTGATCACAGGACAATGTAATACTTTCATGATAGGCAGAAGCAAAATTGGTTGTTTTTATGACAACACGGATATTATCCATATTTTCTTCACGCGTGACTAAGGCCGCGACAATGACACCATCTTTGTTTAATACAAAATCCGCAAAATCATATCCGATTTTCAAATCTGCCTTTGTATAGATTTCTTTATTACCATATAACTTATATACCGGCAGTTTTTGATTATACGTATAGGTTCCCGCACCTTCCAATTCAATAGTATCATCCGATATGCATAATAACTTTCCGCTGACACTCTCTTTGTAAATTTCGAGATAAGAAATCCTTCCGTTTGAGAAAAATACATCCGCAATATTTTCAAATGAATCATATATTTCGCCGTTTTCTGTTTTAACCGGTTCAGAAAAAGTATGCAAATTCAGACGATAATCCTGATACTCAATGAATAATGCATCCGGTTGATTGGAAACAATAAATGCAGTATGAATCTGAAAATCATTTTGTTTTACTTCACAATATTTGGATATGTCCAGTAAGATATACTGATCACATGATAAATACATTGCATTTTGATATAACAGATTTTGAGCCGTTTCTTTCTGCATATCATACAATCCAACTGTTGATTTACCGACCATGACTTTACTTTCAGACTGCATATCATAATATGCCATAGACAAATCGTCCATCTGCACAAAAGAAGAAGTTGCTTCATCTAAAGTTTGAACATCTTTTCCATAAGCCAGCGGAATCATTTCTTTTTTTGTCAATGCACTTTCTGCATGCAATATATCCCATATCGAATAGAAGAATGAAAAAAAATCATCTGCAAGTATTTTTGATTGATCTTTAGAATAATCCACAAATAAAGCTTCCGTCTTCTTTATGATATCTCCTTCCGATAAAGGATAAAGCTCTTTTAAAACTTCAATCATATATAAGACTTCTGTTTTCGTTAAATATAGAGGTGTTTCAGCCGGCTTAGAATCATTCTTTTGCGCCTCTTTCTGACCTACTTCTTTATTATCATTCGTAAGATCATCCGGATTCAGATATTCGGATATTTCATTTGTATTGATTGATTTTGTATAGAAATCCTCGTCCCTACAACACAAATAGGCAAATAATATGTAGGCGTCCTCTCTTTCCATAAAGATTCCGTCTTTTTCAGTTATGTCCCTTTGTTTCATAAAAACAATAACCAGACTGATGAAAATAGCCAGCACAAATAAAATACCAACCAGCCATAGAATTGCTTTTTTGTTTTTTTTCATTGTAATTCTCCCAAACCGTGCAAAGGTATTGCTCATTCACTTATTGCACATTCACTTATTGCATTAACATGAAAAAACAGCCCATCCGGGCTGTTTTTCATTTGTTCCCAAAATGTCGGCTCACGTATTTTGACGCCTAGCTAACGCCAGGTGGGCGACCTCACCTTTACTTCTGAAGTCCACAACACTTAATGGGAGGCATGACATCCATAAAGTTTATTGGAATCCCGTTCAAATTCAATGTAGGTTCAAAACAACATGAGTTATCGAACATTTCAGGTAGTTTTATTATACGAAAATATTACATAAAATACAACCGTTAATTATCGGTTTTCTTTGACAGTTTTTAACACCAGTCGACCGGTTTCTTTAAACAACTCTTTGGATTCCGGGTCTAATTTTTTGACCGAATCGATTAATCCGACAAGATTTTTAAATCGGATATCTCCAAGCTTTTTAGCTTCCGTTGCATCCAATGCATCAAAAATAATACCGACAAACTGTTTGCGCTGATCCAGTGATAACTTATCCATACACTCACTGATGGCAAGGTGTGCAAGGGTCGCTTCTTTGGATAGTTCTTTTTCCCTGACGAATGAATTCCGGTTCAAACACCATGATAATGGATTATGTTGAAGGATACCTTTTGCTGTACTTTTAACAACCACTTCATTTAATCCATGGGTCAAAACATTTCCAATGATTGACTCATATGGTAAATACCAGAAGATTTTTTCACTGATATTTTGATAAGAATCACAAGAAAAAAAATCTTCCAAAAATCCCGGACCATCCAAACAATACACTTTCAACAATCTCTTTTGTCCGATTTTGCCACCTCTTACAGCACTATATACAGATAAATTTCCACCTTTTGAGTGTCCCATGATACGAACTTTACCCTTTAGCGACCGTAAAACTTTGCGATAATATAAAGCAGCTTCTTTTTGAGCCGGCAACACATCTAAAAAAGCCATATTAAAATCTTCACGCCAGCCGACAATGGTATCATCCGTTCCACGATAAACAATATAGATTTCTCCATTATCATTCTGAAATGTAACAGCCGCAAACTGTTTTTCATCTTCCTCATCAATATGATTAATATATCCCGATAAGCGCAAATTTTTATAGCGGTTGCATCGTGCCAAAGTCAGAAAAAGTGTGACAACTTCCTCCGGGATAATCAAACCGATTTTATTATATTTCTTTTCTTCCAAATGTGTTTTCAAAAGTTCTGCGGCTTCAAAAAAAGGGATCTGTTCCATCAAATCAGGCGATACTATTCTGTCTAGTTCAACATAAGTAGCCATACTAAGAGCTAATGCATCAACCTCATTAAAGGGATCTTGGAAAAATGTCAAATCTCCTCTCCAATTGAGATAATCATTGATCTTATTTGTCATTATTATCACTCCAATTTATAAATAAAATGATTTTATGATACCAGAGGCAAAAGACCCCAACATCAATTTTATATAATACATAAGTGAGTGGAAAAATACTTTTCCCACTCACTCATCAGTAAATCTCTTATTCATACATATTGGTCAACTAAATTCCAAGAAATTTCTTAACAACAGATTCCATATCTTCTTTTTCACAAACAGTATCATGTAAAACAGGTGCTGTCCGAATTTCTTCAATTGCACGAGGCACATCCGTATTAGAAATCTTGGATAATTCATCAACCAAAGCAAAATCTTCCATAGAATCATACTTTTTGTCAATTGCCTTCATCACACTTCTTGTGAATTTATAAGGACTTGCCGTTGAAGCAATGATAGTTTTGGTTTCATCCTTTGTTTCTTCGCGATACTTTTTATAAGCAGCCGCTGCAACAGCCGTATGTGTATCAATCACATAGCCATATTGTTCATATAATTCCCTGATCATGGCAAAACATTCATCTTCAGAAGCATAACCACCAACAAAATCCTGAAGTTTCGCTCTCATATCAGATGTGATTTCATATTTACCGTTTGTTTTTAAGGATTCCATTAATTCTGCGTTTTTAACAGGATCATCTCCTGCAATACGATAGATTAAGCGTTCGAGATTGGATGAAATCAGAATATCCATCGAAGGTGAACTGGTCAAAATAAACTCACGGTTTCTGTCATATTTACCGCTGGCAAAAAAGTCAAATAACACTTTATTGTCATTGGATGCACAAATCAATTTCTGAATCGGAATACCCATATTTTTAGCATAAAATGCTGCAAGAATATTTCCAAAGTTTCCGGTCGGAACCACGACATTGACAGCTTCTCCATTTTTAATACGATCCTGACCCAAAAGCATTGCATAAGAATAAACATAATAAACAATCTGGGGCACCAAACGTCCGATATTGATGGAATTAGCAGATGAGAACTGGAAACCTGCAGCATCCAACTCTTTCGCAAGCTCTGCATCTCCAAATAAATTTTTCACTCCGGTCTGGGCATCGTCAAAATTGCCGTGAATACCAACAACATGCGTATTCGCACCTTTTTGGGTAACCATCTGTTTTTCCTGAATAGGACTTACCCCGTTTTTTGGATAAAATACAATAATACGCGTTCCTTCTACATCGGCAAATCCTGCTAAAGCTGCTTTACCGGTATCTCCACTGGTGGCAGTCAGAATGACAATTTCATTCTTTACATGATTTTTCTTTGCAGATGTTGTTAATAGATGTGGCAAAATCGATAATGCCATATCTTTAAATGCTATCGTCGCACCATGATAAAGCTCCAGATAATAAGCATTGCCAGCTTCGGTCAATGGTGCAATTACTTCTGTATCAAACTTATCATCATAGGCTTTGTTTATACAGGATTTTAGTTCATCTTCCGTAAAATCGGTCAGAAATAACTTCATAACTTCATATGCAACCTGCTGATATGTCATATCAGCCAATTTTTCCAGGGAAACATCCAAAGTCGGAATCTGCATAGGTACAAATAAACCGCCATCGTCAGCAAGTCCCTTTAATATTGCCTTTGATGCAGTTACAGGTTCACTGTTACTTCTGGTACTTTTGTATAAAATCTCCATAATCAAATCCTCTAATCGTATTTATTTTACGGCGATATTATAACACAGGGTTGTTTTAAAGGCAATGAAAAGCAATAAAATGTATCTGTTTTCTTTATTTAAAAAAACTATGTCTTCCATAATCAAACACATGGTTTAATTTTGTATAAAACCAACTGCTTTTTTCCGGCGATACGGCTGCGGAAGAAATAAAATATAACGCACCTTTTGAAATATCTTCTCCATAAAGCGCCCTTTTTACCGCTTCTTTTGTTTCTTTTGATACTTTAACACTTTTAATTCTACCGTTATATGCCGTTGAAAACTGTACTTTTCCACCATTTGACTGGTATACAACGTCATATACACTGGACGGAAATTTATTACTGTTAACACGGTTTAATACAACGTTTGCAACCAAAAGCTTTCCATTTTCATCTTCACATCCCGCTTCCGCTTCTACTACCCGTAATAAAGTATCATAATCTAAAGCCGATAATTCATAGACATATTCTCTTGTCATAACATCCGATTCGATAATATGTGCTTTGGAAGTCAAAGCCGGAGTATCAACCTGGTCCATTTGAAAACCATCTGAACCATCGTCTCCATATTCAATAATCATCTTTTCCTGTTCCTTCTCCTGTTTCATCGTGTGTATTTTCTGTGTTGTTATCTCTATGGTAAAGATACTTAAGAATGCCACATAACATAAAACAATGACATTCAAATATTTCTTTTTCATAGATTCTCCTTTTTTGAAAAATAATTCCAATTAATACTACACTAATAGTTTATACAAGCTCTTTGTAAAATATTACAAAATTATTACTAAAATTTTATGTATCAAAAATATTATGTAATTATTCAGTACCACATTCGCAAAAAGAAAGCTCTTTTTGCGAATGTGGTTTTCTCGCCATATAAAATCGAATAAAATGTTCTTTGCATGCAAAACATTTTATTCAATCTTATATGGCTCTGAATAATTACAAATTGAGATATTAGAACAGTATTGTTATAATTAGGATATGAAAAAAGAATGTGGAATCTACTTTACAACAAAAAAGGATAAAACTCCTTATTACAGAGTTAGTATTACGTTTCAGAGAAAACATATCAGTCTGGGAAGCTTTATGGATAAGCAGGATGCTCAGAATGCATATTGGGAAGCAAAAGAATTATTATCGGACTCTTCCCTTTTACCGGATGACTATATTCCCCGGTTTCTGAAATTTGAGAAATGTATTACACTGATGAATTTTCGCGATCATGGAATCTATATAAAAAATCCCATCTACATCATGCCTCGTTTCTTTTATTATTACTACACGAAAGAAACCGTTTTTACATTTGATATCGATGATTTGTTTTATTATGCTAATCACAAAATCATGAAACGCGGACGTCACCTTTTCGTTTCAGATTATGGCATGCAAGTCAATATTCTGAATCGATACGGCATACGAAATTATGCAGTACAGGATCGGGATTACTATTTTGCCAATCACGATTCCAATGATTTCAGATATTCCAATGTCATTTGTATCAATCCCTATTTTGGTGTCAGTCAGATCAAAAACAAAGCCGGAATATGCCAGTATAAAGTCAAAATACATATAAATGGGGATTATGTGGTAGGAATTTATGATGAGTTATCTCAGGCTGCTATTGCATATAATAAAGCCGTAGATATTGTTAAAAAACAGGGTTTTAACAAAAACTACGACTTTAATTACGTGGAAGGAATTAGTCCTTCCGAATATGCAGAAATATATGCCAATTGCCCGATTTCCGAAAAATTATATCATCTCATGGTATAATCCACAAAACTCATACACATCGTAACATTTTTACTGATACCTTTTACTTTTGCATCATGATTATAATCCCACATCACAAACTGATAGGGATAATCCGGTACATCTCCGTCCTGGGACAGATTGATATTATACATAAGTAACTGTGTTAAATCAAGTTTTCTTAAAAGCCAATATTTATCGCCATAAATCAAAGGTGTATAACCATAATTTTTGATTGTATCACAGAAAGCTTTCGCAATATCTGTTAATTGTTGCTTGGTCAGATCTTTTGTTCTGCTTTCATCTCCAATCACATATTCCATTTCAAAAATAATGGGATAATCCGGTGTAACTCCATAGTTCTGCAAGGCCACAACCACAAGATTAGCTTCTTCCACAGCCTCTTCTATGCTGACAGCCTGGGAATAAAATGAAACACCAACAGACAAACCGGCTTCTTTTGCCGAAGCAGCATAATCAGAAAAATTAGCATCATACGTAACTGCACCGGTAGAATATCCCCGCTTTCCGATACGTAGAATACAAAAATCGATACCTTCTTTATCTAATGTCTCAAAATTAACATTGCCAAAGCTATCATCCAGTTTTATTCCCTGTCTGGATATTTTTTTTGCATTCACATAATAACGCATAAACGGTTCTTCGCACACTAATCCGGTGTAATCATAAGTATTTTTATCAATATATGTATTGATCATCACCCATTGTGAAGTACCGTCCGGCAAAATGACTTCTGTTTTCGTTCCGTTTTCAGATAAATCGTTTTCTTTTTCCTTCTCTGCTTCTTCTTTTTCCAATTGTTTTAATTTTTCGGAATAATCAACACTCTCAACAACATCCTTTTTTTCTTCAAAAGAATGGTCTTCTTTATACATATCCCAAAAATCCAGATCATCGGATACCAGATCAGAATGACTGATCAAGTCATTTGCAGATAAATTTGTCTGAGATTGTGTGGCACTTTCCGTCTGTGTATTCAATGGTTCGGATATGGGATTGTTATTTCCGGCAATTTGTTTTTTGTTTGTCAAAAGAACAGCTACCACGACAATACCGACAAATAATAAAACACCCACAATCATGGTGCCCAATGAAATACCTGATTTAATATGTTCGTTATCAAAATCATCTGATAATTTCATAATTTCTTCATCCTAACTATTTATTTTGTGCTATGATAATTCTATGAAACACAAATTATTTTACACTTTATTACAACTGATTATTTTCTCTATGTTTATTCTGATGACCGGATGTTCCAAAGCACCATCCGATATTCCGCTTGCAACCGGAACCTCACTAGCTTTTGATACCATTATAAGCATAAGCGTCTATGAAAACACTTCCGGCAACACCCTTACGAAAAAAGATGCCGAACTTGTTATCGATCAGGTCAATTCTTTATGTGCAGAGTATGAAAACATGCTTAGTAAAACCATAAAAGGCAGCGACATTGATCAAATCAATCATGCAGACGGTAAACCGGTTTGTGTTCATCCGGAAACATTCATGCTCATAAAGGAATCTATTAAGTACAGCGAAAAAACCAATGGTCTGATTGATATTACCGTCTCAGGCGCAAAAGATCTGTGGAATTTTTCCACACAGGATGAAAATGCAGCTTCTACAGCAATTCCTTCTGACAGCAAAATTCAGAAAGCACTGAAACATGTTGATTATCACATGATTATTTTAGATGAAACAAATTATACCGTCACTTTGTCTGATCCGGATGCGCAAATCGACCTGGGTTTTATTGCCAAAGGTTATATTGCAGACAAAATCAAAGAATACCTGATTGAAAACGACATTGAAAATGCCATCATAAATCTTGGTGGCAACGTATTAACATTAGGGCAAAAACCTTCCGGTCAGGCGTTTATAGTAGGCATCGAAAAACCATTTGATAAAGAAACCTTTATTGATAAATTTCCGGTTTCCGGCCGGTCTGTTGTTACCAGCGGCATATACGAAAGATATTTCAAAGTAGATGATACTCTTTATCATCATATCATCAATCCCAAAACAGGCTCTCCGGTTGACACAGACTTATTATCGGCAACCATCATTGCCGATACTTCCATGCAGGCAGATGCACTTAGCACAACCTGTATCTTATTGGGAAAAGAAAAAGCGATGGAATACTTAATAAATCAGCCGGATGTTTCTGCCATTCTGGTGACCAATAATTATGAAATTATTAAAATAAATTTCAATGAAAATGAGCAATAAGCACATAAATACATCCCATAAATACAGCACCTAAATTCAACATATAAATTCAGTGCACAAAACAACATGAGACTAAAACTCAAACAGTGTCGACGGCTCACTTCGTTTTGCCACTTCAATGTCAAAATCCGATGCCTGATAGGGATTATTTCCCATCGTTATTTCCAGTCGGACTGCCTCATAAGCAAGCTGTGGTAAATTATTTTCCTGGCTCAGATGTCCCAGATATATTTTTTTCAAATCATCATGTGCAATGCGACTAAGCAATCTTCCGGCTGCTTCATTGGATAAATGTCCCTGATTTCCCAAAATACGCTGTTTGAGATAATATGGATAGGATCCGACCTGCAACATCTGTATGTCATGATTTGACTCAAGAAGCAACAAATCCATCCCACATAGTTTTTCTTCATTCTCTTCTGTTACATAACCAAGATCCGTCGCAATCGCAGCTTTTTTATTCCCATCAAAAAATCGATAACAAACTGGATTGACAGCATCATGAGAAATTTTCATGGGTTCAATTATCATATCTCCAATACAAATTTCTTCATTTGGCATAATAGCAACAAACTGTTCATGATCGAGCTTTCCAAGAGAAGGATCTCCCAATATACAACTAACCGTTTCTTTTGTGGCATATACAGGAGCCTGACACTTTCTTGTCAAAACACCAATTCCACCAATATGATCTTTATGTTCATGAGTGACAAAAATAGCTGATAAATCCGCTACCGTTAATCCGATAGTATTCAATCCTGCTTCAATTCTTTTTTTGCTGATCCCGGAATCAACCAGAATATGTGTATGATCATTGCCGATATAGATGCAGTTTCCACTGCTTCCACTGGCAATACTTAACATTCTCATAAGTAATCTCCAAGTTGTAATTTAATCTCTCCAGTATATCTGAAGTTCATCACCGTTTGACAATGGTTCGACATATTGTGCATCCCGTCCGTTAATCATCGTCACAACAGCTTTACCCTGTGGCTTCGATAAATCAAATTCATAAAATTCGAAAACATCCACATAAATATAATCCGCTTTGCCTTTCAGTGTAACGGGCTTACCGTTAACTAAAACATGTATGGTCTGCGTAGTTTTTCCATTGATGACTTCCACTGTAGGCGGAGGCAGAATCGGCGGCACCTCTTCGCCTGTTTCAGTCTGAATCAAAGAAGCATCTTGCGCAATTGTTTGTTTCCTGAATTGTGTATTATTTCCTCTGTTTATATCTTTTGAAATATGAGAATTATCATCCTCCATTGCTTCCTTTCGGATTTGTACAATATCCTCTCCGCTCTTAATCCGACTGATATTACTCTGAATACTGCTATATAACTCTTTTGCACTTTTATTGATTTTTAGAGGTTCAGGTTTCACATTCACCTTGTCAGAAGCAGTATCTGATGCCTTTGTACTTTCCGGATTCATGGCCGACTGTATCATGGCCATCAAACTTTCTTCTGCATGTTCAAACTGTAATTTTTCAATCGTTTTTTGCGCACTTTGTTTTGCCTTTTCCAATGCAGAAAGTGCAGACGTTTCATTGGAATTTTCTACGACTTGTGTTGTTGCTTTGTCTATTGCTGCTTTGTTTATCGCTACTTTGTCTATCATTGTTTCATCTGTTTTTGTCATCATATATCCGACAGTATTTTCAGATGATGTGTTGGCACTTTCAGATGATATATCAGCATCCGAATCATCTTTCATTTCAAAAGAAACTGAGAAATTGTGATATACTTTAGTATCCAGCCCGGCCTTCTCATGATTGACCCAGACGTTTTTTATACTTTCAGCGGAAACATCCATAAATTCTGCAATTTGAAGAACCGTATAATAATCCATCAGCTCAACAACATCGCCATCCTGAATCTGATAATATGCTGATTGCAGTTTCCCGTTAACACTTGCTAACTTCGGAAGAAGCATCTCACTTTCTTCAAACTTAATCGTCAGATTACCATTATATCCGGGCAATTTTGACACAACCATGGAAGCCTTTTCACCTGCAGTCGACGGAACAACCCGGATAATGTCATTGCTGCGTATGGATGCATGGATATCAGCCTCTTCGCCGTTTAGCCATACGGTTGCGGATTCCCCTCTCTTACCTCTTAATGACATTGCCTGTCCGTTTAAAATAAAATCTAATGATTCGCCGCGTTTTGGAAAGAGATCTTCGTTAGGAAACTCGGCTAAAATGGCTGCATCTACAATGGCTAAATGATTATTATCATATAATTTAATCCGTTTTTCATTAAAATTCACAAAGATAAAGTTGTTACTCTGCTCATAATAATTTAAACAAATACCAATCGGAGTAACCAAAAGCGAATCTTTCACGACATCTTTTTCCATAAAATCCACTTTTGTCATTACTTCTTCTCCTCGAACAGCACAACGCTCAGGAGCAATTCCAAGGTGCTTAGCAACACGATCAGTATATGTATCAATCTTTCCGCCACCACCAACAACAAATACGGCGCTAACCGGTTTATTTCCATTTAATTCTTTTATTTTTTCAGCCGCAAGCCGAGACATATTCTCAAGATTATCGGAAATCACGGATAAGACTTCCTCTTTGGATATCTTTTGGGGAATTCCCATAATATCTTTGTATTCTACAAAATCCTGCTCTGTAATTCCGCGTTTGATTGTTTCTGCAGTCTGGAAATCAACCAGGCAATGTCTGGCAATATCTTCGGTAAGGCAGTCTCCTGCAATGGGGAGCATTCCATAGGCAATGATACTGCCATCCTTTGTAATGGAAATATCCGATGTTCCGGCACCGACATCAATTAACGCAATATTCAACATGCGATACATTTCGGGAATTGCAAGCTCAATTGCTGCAATCGGCTCTAAGGTAAGATTTGCAACCTCCAACCCTGCCAGTTCCACGGATTTATATAAACCATCCACCACATCATCCGGCAGAAATGTAGCAATCAGATCAGCGGATATCTCTTTTGCCTTATGATTTTCCAACTGATTCATCGGATAACCGTTCATGTAATAATGCATAACGGAATAACCGACGCAATAGAACTTCATATTTTCATCAAAATCATCGCTTTTGGAAAACGTTTCATATGCTTTTTCAATCCCCAGAGAATCCAATGCAAAAATATCTTCTTTTGAGATCGTTTTTTCGCCTTCCAGATCCATATCAACATGAACTGTGACAGTCTTTAATACACGACCTGCGGCCGCAATACAAACCTGCTTTAACGGTTGTTTAATACGCGCTTCTAAGATATCAGTCACTTCGCGAATGGTTTCACTGACCGTATTTATGTCATGAATCTGACCATCGATCATAGCTCTTGATTCGTGCTCAATGGATTGCTGTGCAACGACAACGAAACAATCCTTTTGACGATATCCGACCGTGCCCACAATACTGCGAGTACCAATATCAAGACCATATACATAAGTTGTTGATTTTGCATTTTTATCAGTAGCCAATTATTCTTCCTCCAAATGACTGTCTATTTGAAAATAAAGATATTCTACATCTGAATCATTGTTAATCATGACTTTACAATGTTTGCGAAATTCTTCTTCCGATAATTGGGACGACATTATCCCTGCAATTTTTTCTTCGGAATAATTGCGGCTTTCCTTTAATCGGTTAGTACGAACATCCGGATTGGCATACACATACCATAACTCATCTAAAATTTGATCATAATGATCTTCTATTAAAAGTGCTGCTTCTAAAATAAAATAATCTATTTCACCTTTTTTTCGTTCCTGCTCAATTTCATTTATGACAAATTGTTTTACAGCAGGATGAATGATGGCATTTACTTTTTCAAGCAAATCTTTTTGTGAAAATATTCTTTCTGCCATTTTATTTTTGTCAATGGTTTTATCTTCACACAAAACATCTTCACCGAGCAGACTGACAATATCCCGATAACAAAGATTGCCGGGAAGCTTTAATGTATTGGCTATTTCATCTGCCAAATAGACTTTTGCACGATAATGCTTTTGGATATAATCCAAAACCAATGATTTTCCGGCACCAACACCGCCGGTAATTCCAATTGTTTTCATAGTGTATTCCTAATGTGCATCATACCATGTAGATCCGACATTCAAATCAATTTCCATCGGTACCGCCAATGATACGGCATGCTGCATTTTATCTGCTAATATTTCTTTAACCTGTTCTAGTTCATCTTCATATGCTTCAATCAATAATTCATCGTGAATCTGCAAGATTAATTTGGACTTCAATCCGGCGTTTTTCAGACCATGATATACATCAATCATCGCAATTTTTATGATATCGGCCGCTGTTCCCTGAATTGGCGCATTCATCGCGGCACGTTCACCGAATTGCCGTATCATATGATTGCTGTTTGATAACTCGGGCATAGGTCTTCTACGGTCAAACAAAGTGGTGGTATAGCCTTTTTCCTTTGCATCTGAAACAGTCTGTTCCAGATATTTTTTTACATCGGGATAGGTTTCAAAATACTGTTTCATATACTGAGCTGCTTCTTTTTGGGAGCAGTTAATATCCTGACTTAATCCAAAAGCACTGATTCCATATACAATTCCAAAATTGACTGCTTTCGCATTTCTTCTTTGCAGACTCGTGACTTCATCAAGCGGCACATGAAACACCTTGGATGCGGTAATACGGTGAATATCCGTCCCGGACTGATAAGCAGCAATCAATTCCTGATCGTTAGAACAGTGCGCCAGGATACGAAGTTCAATCTGGGAATAATCCGCATCAACGAGGACACATCCCTTTTTTGCCTTAAAGACTTTTCGTATCATTCTGCCCATTTCCGTACGCATAGGAATATTTTGTAAATTGGGTTCTGTTGATGACAAACGTCCGGTTGCGGTTATCATCTGATTGAATGAAGTATGAATCCGGCTGTTTTCATCAATATAGGTAACAAGTCCGTCAGCGTATGTGGATTTTAACTTCGTCAAAGCACGGTATTCTAAAATATCCGCAACAACAGGATAATCTACCGCAAGTTTCTCCAATACATCTGCCGCTGTGGAATAACCTGTTTTTGTTTTCTTTCCGCCTTTCAACCCCATTTTTTCAAATAGAATTTCACCTAACTGCTTAGGAGAATTAATATTAAAGGTCTCACCAACCTGAGCAAATATCTTTTGCTCGACTTCGTCTATTTTCTGACCAAGTTCTTCACTGTATTTTGCAAGGTCATTATCATCTACTCTAACCCCTTCTTTTTCCATATCATACAAAACATAGGTCAGCGGAAGGTCAATTTTATAATAAAGAGTTAGCATATTGTAGTCTACAAGCATTGTGCGAAGCGGTTCATAGGATGCTAATAAAGAGATTGCCCTTAATCCCATAAAATTTAAAAATTCCTGATTACTGTCAGATACAACCGTTTCCGGCTTTTCTTTTCCAAAAACAGTTTTATAATCCAAACAATTTATTTGCGCATAATCTCCGGCAATATCTTCCATCTGATATTCCTTGTGATTAGGATTAATCAAATATGCCGCAAGCTTGGCATCGAAATATTTGGATGTTTCCGTTGCTCTGGAATAAGGATACAGTTTTTTTACATCAAAAACAATCAACGGATGCTCTTGATCGGCAGTTTCCGACAAAGTACTGATTTTTTTCTCAAGATAATCCTGCGTTATAAAGTTTTCTATGAAAATGACATATGCTTTTCGCGGTTCACAGGAAACGGAAAGCGCCAGCATACGGTGATTTTCTTCAAAGACAAATAGAGAAGCCTTCTTCTTTTTTTCACATTGTGCAAAAACAGAATCAACCTCCAAAATATCCGTAACGGGAATCATTTCAAAGGGTTCCTGTTCCACAACAGAAGATGTATCAAATCTATTCATCATATTTTTAAAATTCAGCTTTATACACCAGTTATATGCCTCTTTTGTAAACAAATCATCCATTTTGGCATCTTCAAGAGTAAAAGGAATATCCGCATCAATACAAATAGTAGCAAGCTTTAAACTCAGATAAGCAAGCTCTTTGTTTTCAACCAGCGT
Organism: uncultured Lachnospiraceae bacterium; assembly: GCA_945919795.1. Taxonomy (GTDB): domain Bacteria; phylum Bacillota; class Clostridia; order Lachnospirales; family Lachnospiraceae; genus UBA2882. The sequence goes on along the minus strand of CAMEJJ010000002.1, from coordinate 10,540 downwards.
TTCTTTGATACTCTTTTTAGTAATTTCTTCGACATGTTCATAAATACCATCCAAAGACCGGTATTCTACCATCAAAGAAGTTGCCGTCTTTTCACCGACTTTGGGAACGCCGGGAATATTGTCGGATGCATCGCCCATAAGCGCTTTTAATTCGATAAACTGCAAAGGTGTTACCTGATATTTTTCCAACACATCTTTTGCGTAATAATCTTCAATTTCGGTCCGGGCTCCCTTTGTCTTGGGAAGCCTGATTTTGATATGTTCAGAAGCAATCTGCAATAAATCCCTGTCACCGGAAACCAATGATACTTCATAGCCCTCTTTTTCTGCCTTTTTTGCCATGGTTCCCAAAATATCATCTGCTTCATAGCCTTCTTTTTCCATAATCAGGACATTCATGGCCTTAAGTACCTCTTTCATAACAGGTACCTGCTCTCTTAGTTCATCCGGCATTCCTTTTCTGGTTCCCTTATATGCGTCATACATCTTATGACGGAATGTAGGTGCAGATAAATCAAAAGCAACAGCTAACGCATCCGGCTTTTCTTCATCTAAAAGCTTGAACAGAATATTTAAAAAACCATAGATAGCATTGGTATGAAGCCCCTCGGAATTTGTCAATTCCGGAACTCCGTAAAATGCTCTGTTTAAAATACTGTGACCGTCAATTAAAACTAACTTTTTTGCCATTCCAAACCTCTTTATACAAATAATATCAATAATGTCAGACATAATACGATAATTGAAAATATCTCGATATTACGACATATTAAATCAATTTTATTGCGTAATCGCACAATCCGGGATGCTTTTCCAATCTTTAAGGATAATTCTTTATCCAAAGAAAAAGATGCTCCTTTTTCGAGACGTATCAAACCTTCTGTAGTCAAATATTGAATTGCCAGTTCTTCTTCGCAATCCTTGCAATGCTTGACATGATCCACAAAATCCGGTAACAGCCTTTCTTCCAGATTATCATGAATAAAACATGGAATTTCTTTTTCAAACTCTTTACAATTCATTCCAATCACCCACAGTTATTGTAACAAATAATATAGAAATTTACCATCTTTTCATATATAAAACTCAATCGAAAGTCAATTAAAAAAGTTTCTAAAAGTTTTTCTATAAATCTTTGCAAAAAAATAAACCGATTTGTGGTCGATTTATCTTTAGTAGCACTTGTACAGGATTCTCCTTTCCTGTGTATTTTTTTGAAAGTAATCACGAGTAATCATGTTAAAAATGAAAAAACACCGAATTTATCGGTGTTTCATACTGCCGGTGGCGGGACTTGAACCCGCACGTGGTTGCCCACAACAGATTTTGAGTCTGCCTCGTCTGCCATTCCGACACACCGGCATATTGTTTTCACAACCGAAGTTTATCTTAACACAGCCGGATAAAAGAATCAAGCTAAAAATAGGAAAATCATGTAATTTCAGAAATTTCAGATAATGGTAATTTCAGAAATTCATGCAATTAAGAAAACAACACCATAGAAATCACAGCATATCCAATAATTGTCACAAAAACATAAATAGATGTTGTCATGGCAAAATAAGATGCTGCATCTTTATTTTTGACAAATCCCGGGGCTGAAAAAGTTGGCGTTGTAATAAACATGATTAAGAACGCCGTAAGCATGTAAATATCCTGAATACTGTTTTTTAAAACCATGATTGCGGCAAAACCTAGAACAGCCATAACAATACAACGCATTACTACTGTTTTTATACATACAACAAAAAGGGATTTATCCAATTTTATAGAATATCCAACGACCAACAAAATCATCGCAGTTAACGGAGCTGTAATGATTTCTTTTACCGGAAGATAAAGATTTCCGACTGGTGAATTAAGCAAAATCTTCATCAGTCCGGTCAAATTCATAAACAAACCAAACACAACTGCAAGAAATGTGGGTGATGTAAACGCCGTTTTTGCCATGGTTTTAACACTGAATTTCAATTTCTGATCTACCATGGCCAGAATTCCATAGAAAATACCAAAACCAAAAATACACCCCGCAATATCCACAATGACGATATTTACAAAATAAGTGTCTCCGCAAAGATTTTGATATAACGGATAGGAAAACATTCCGCCTTCAAAAACCGTAATCATAAAAGGAAGATAGTTTTTATAGGGCTCTTTCATAAACGGTCTTAATAAAAATCCGATAACCATGGCAATGGAAAGCATCAAAAACATAACAAGAATAATCATTGCCGTGTCCCGGTTCATGGTTGCGATTGCCATTGCATGAAAAATAGTGACAGGAAGTGCAATTTTCGTTATATATTTTTTGATATCATCCATTCCCTTTTCGGAAATAAACTCCGTTTTATGAAAAATTGCTCCCATCACAATCATAATCAAGACAGGAAGCATTACCTGAACTGTTTTCATTTTTTCATTTTCCTTTTATATGATGTATATGTTAAAAATTTGATTAATTATGATGTTGGAAGCAAAAAGTATTTCGCCTCATAATACCATCGAATTGCTACGCACATTTTGCTCTCCAAATCCGGGTATCATTAATTATGTTTATGCAAAATGCATAGAAATTTAATAATCATATTTATCAAATGCTATCACTTATAAAACAAAATCATATATTAAACATATTTTTTCATACACTGAATCAATGTTTCCTGCGTAAAAGGTTTCACAACAAAGTCCTTTGCTCCGGCTGTAATTGCTTCAAAAACCTTTTCCTGCAATCCCAATGCAGAGACAATAATGATTTTGGCATTCTGATCAATTTCCATGATTTTTTTTGTTGCTGTAATTCCATCCATATCCGGCATGGTGATATCCATTAAAACAAGATCCGGATGATAAATTTGATAAGAAGAGATGCACTCTGCCCCATCTCCCGCTTCAGCAAGCACCTGAAAGCCCTCTGCCTCAACCATTTTCCGAATGGATGCACGCATAAACATAGCATCATCACATATTAAAACGCTGGCCATTATATTTCTCCTATTCTCATATGTTTCCGATAAACACCAAATTATATACACCACTATTATGTATTTTTCTGGCGTTGATTTTAATTTGATTCAAATGTTTTGCAGTCAAGTTTATTATAAATATCAAAACAATCCAAGGTTGCAAAATAATCCTTCGGTGTTTCTGCTCTTCGAATTAATTCTACCGAACCATCTTCTTTTAATAATAATTCCGCACTCTTTAATTTACCATTGTAATTATAGCCCATGGCATAACCATGTGCACCCGTATCGTGAATGACAATATAATCACCGATATCAATTTTCGGGAGCATACGGTCTATAGCGAATTTATCATTATTTTCACATAAAGAACCTACAATATCATATTTGTGATCACAAACATCATTTTCTTTTCCGGCAACCGTAATATGATGATAAGCTCCATACATAGCAGGACGCATCAAATTAACAGCGCAGGCATCACAACCAATATACTCTTTATGTGTATGTTTCTCATGAATGGCTGTGGTAACCAGATGACCGTAAGGTCCCATCATAAAACGACCTAATTCTGTATAAATTGCGACGTCTCCAAGACCTGCCGGAACTAAAATCTCATCGTATACTTCTTTTACTTTCTGTCCAATCAAACGAATATCATTCGGTTCCTGATCCGGACGATATGGAATTCCAATTCCGCCGGATAAGTTAATAAAGCTTAAAGAAACGCCGGTTCTTTCTTTGATCTCCACAGCAGTTTCAAATAATGTTTTAGCTAAAGTAGGATAATATTCATTTGTCACGGTATTACTTGCAAGAAATGCATGCATACCGAATCTTTTCACGCCTTTTTCTTTTAAAATCTTGTATCCTTCAAATAACTGCTCTGTTGTAAATCCGTATTTTGCATCTCCTGGATTATCCATGATGCTTGTTGAAATCTTAAACACACCACCCGGATTATAGCGGATACTGAGTGTTTCCGGTAATTTACCAAGTGTTTTTTCCAGATAGTCGATATGGGTGAAATCATCCAGATTAATGATGGCATTTACCTTTGCGGCATACTCATATTCACTGGCAGGTGTTTCATTGGAAGAAAACATAATCTCGCCTTCTCCAAATCCCATTGCATGCGACAACATCAATTCTGTCATGGATGAACAATCGGTACCACATCCATATTCTTTTAGAATATCAATCAAAAAAGGATTGGGTGTTGCCTTAACCGCAAAAAACTCCTTATAGCCTTTATTCCATGCAAATGCCTCTTTTAATGCCTTTGCATTTTCACGAATTCCTTTTTCATCATAAATATGAAAAGGAGTCGGATATTGTTTTACAATCTCATCTAACTGTTCTTTTGTTACAAAAGGTGTCTTTTCCATGTTGCTGTTTTCCTCCATTATGGTAAAAATACTACTTATATTATTTATCATCTTTTTTCAGATAAGTAAATATAAACTAAACATTTTCAATCTGCCAGTCAATCGGCTCTAATTGATTTTGAATCAGAAATTCATTGGTTTTACTAAAAGGTTTGCTTCCGAAAAAACCACGATAAGCCGATAACGGGCTGGGATGCGGTGCTTCTAAAATCAAATGTTTCGGATTGTTTAACATCGCTTTTTTCTTCTGTGCGGGAGAACCCCACAAAATAAATACAATCGGTCTGTCCTGCTCATTTAATACCCGAATGGTAGCATCCGTAAATTCTTCCCAGCCAAGTCCTCTGTGTGAATTGGCCTGATGCGCTCTGACCGTTAATACTGTGTTTAACAAAAGGACACCCTGTTTGGCCCATTTTACCAAATAACCGTTGTTGGGAATATAGCACCCTAAGTCATCCTGCAATTCTTTATAAATATTTACTAAGGACGGTGGGATTTCAACATCCGGACGAACAGAGAAACACAGTCCGTGTGCCTGACCGACATTATGATACGGATCCTGTCCGATAATAACAACCTTTACATCCTTTAGGGGTGTCAAGGAATATGCATTAAATACATCATCGGCAGGTGGAAAAACCAGATGTTTTTTATACTCATCCATAATCGTATAATATAATTTTTTATAATATTCTTTGGAAAATTCCGGTTTTAACGGTTCTAACCAATCATTACTTATTGCTGCCATAATCTTTACAGTCTGACACTGATTCCTTCCTGTCTGAGATAATTTTTTACTTCTTTTATCTCAAGCTCTTTAAAATGAAATAAAGATGCTGCCAATGCGGCATCCGCTTTTCCTGTTGTCAAGGCATCTTTAAAATGTTCGAGGTTACCGGCTCCACCGGATGCAATGACAGGAATAGAAACATTTTCCGATATCATTCTGGTAAGTTCAATATCATATCCTGCCTTTGTTCCGTCACAATCCATACTGGTAAGCAAAATCTCGCCTGCTCCGAGTTTATCCGCCTTGATGGCCCATTCAACGGCGTCGATTCCCATATCAATCCTTCCACCGTTTTTATAAATATTCCAACTTTTTCCATCCGGATTTCTTTTTGCATCAATTGCAACAACAACACACTGACTCCCGAATTTATCAGCGGCTTCACTAATCAAAGAAGGATTCATAATGGCAGCCGAATTAACGGAGACTTTATCTGCTCCTTCTCTTAATATCGCTTTAAAATCATCAACTGTCCGAATGCCTCCTCCGACAGTAAATGGAATAAAGACCCTTTCAGCAACCTTACGCACCATATCAACAACGGTATTTCTGGAATCCGAACTGGCTGTAATATCCAAAAACACGAGTTCATCAGCTCCGGCTTTATCATATGCTTCTGCAATTGCAACCGGATCACCGGCGTCAATCAGGTTTACAAAATTTACTCCCTTTACAACTCTTCCGCCATTGACATCCAGACATGGAATAATTCTTTTGGTATGCATATGTAAAATACTCCTTTATTTCATGTTAAGACTATGATTTAGTCTATTTTTGAGCCTCTTAAATTTACAAGTATTAAATCGACTATTTTTTATATTCGTCTACTACTTTAATAAAATTACTCAAAATCTTCAAACCGACATCTGAACTTTTTTCCGGATGAAACTGGCACGCAAAAACATTTCCTTTTTCAACAGATGCATGAATATGCGCAACATAATCCGTTGTTGCCGTAACAATATCATCGGTATACGCTACCAGATAATAGGAATGAACAAAATAGACGTATTCCTCTTCCTTAATCCCTTCAAACAATCTGCCCGGCTTTGGATATTTTAAGGAATTCCATCCGATATGAGGTACTTTTAAGCCTTGGTCATCCGGAATTTTAACAATTCTCCCTGGTAAAACTCCCAGGCCTTTGACTCCGGGACTTTCTTCACTGCTGTCAAATAACAACTGAAGCCCCAGACAAATTCCTAAAAATGGAATATTTTTTTCTACAACCTTATGGATAATATCAATCAAGCCATAATTTTCCAGCTTTTTCATTGCATCACCAAAAGAACCAACTCCCGGTAAAACAACTGCATCGGCATTTAAAATCTGACCGGCATCCCTTGTCAGGATGACATCCTGTTTTAAAAACTGGAACGCTTTCTCAACACTTTTTATGTTTCCTGCGTCATAGTCAATAATTGCTATCATTGTTATTCCTGCTTTCTGCTTACTAATTCTGTTTATTCTTTCAAATTTTTATTTCAGCTTCCTATTTCAATATATTATTCCAGTTCTTCTTGAAGCGGGTCCTCCAAAGTATCAACATCCGGCATTACCGGCGCAGAATTTTCATCCATCCCTCCCAGCTCATCCAAAGTTGGATTCGCTGTTTCCGACATCGTATTGTCATTATTCGTCAATTCTCTTAATCGATAGGTATAGCTAACCGAATCCAATTGAAGAATTTCGTTAATCTGCTCCGAAGTAAGACCATATTGCTGCATCAATTCAGCAACGATCTGAGAATACAATTGTTCGGCTTCATACGAAATGCCATATTCCTGAATGATCGTCTGGTTATCTTGATAAACACTGACGCCCTCCAGCAGAGTATGTAATCCTTCTAATTTCATACCGGCTGCTGTATAAGTCCGATACCGCTTCATTTTATTATCCAATTTGGTCAATATTTCTGCTTTCTTCAGAAGAATGGTGTCACTTTCATTTAATTTATCCTGTGCAATCAATTCCATATATGCATCCGTATAATTTCCCTTATAAAAAGCTTTTCTTGCTTTTTGCAAAGAAAGCAGTCCGGGAATAAAGGAATTGACAATCAAAATCACTGCCAAAATTGAAAAACATAAAACAAAAATCCGTATTACCATTTTTTGTGGCAATTTTTTACCGGGTTGTTCCGTTTCCGGCACTTTTACAGGCTTAATCTTCTTTTCTTTTTTCTTTTTGGGTTTTTTTTCCTTTTTCTTCTTTTTCGAATCTTCGGCATCCTCTTTATCCATTTCTTCCAGGATTTCTTCATTCGTTTCTGCCTGCTTATCTTTTTTCTTTCCCTTTTTCTTCTTTCCTTTTTTTGCGGGAGCATCCGGATTCATTTCCTGATTGTTTTCTTCTTCAGTTTCATCTTCGATTTCTTCCGTCAAAGAAGCCATAAGCTTGCTAAAAAAGTTTTGTTTTTTCTCTTTTATTTCAGAAGAAGCATCTTCACCACTTTCATTGGATTCTACTTCAGCATTCTCTTCCGTCTTTTTCTTTCCAAATCTTTTTTTCTTCTTTTTCTTCTTTTCTGTTTTATTTTCAGCTTCTAAATCTTCCTGTCCATCTTCTATATCTTTGGACATATTGATTTCAAGTTCACTGATTCCGTCAACATCAACAATCTCATTATTGTCGGATTTTTTTAGAATATCATTGATTTCAGCCAGTTCACTGTCATCTTCGCCTAATAAATCCAGAATATCGGACAAATCCTGATCTTCCAAATCCAATTCTGCTTCATCATTTTCATCATTTGCATTGTCATTGGCATCCGAAACATTAGAATCTTTATTTTGTTTAAACGAATCCTTATAATCCGGTGGCATTTCTTTTAATCCAAGTAATGCGTCAATATCATCAATTCCGTCTAGATCAAACTCTAATTCTTCATCTGTCTGAAATGAATCTTCATCCGGTTGAATCACTTCTTGCTGAATCATCTCATCTGGAAGTATTTCTTCCGAAATTGCCTTTTCCATTACATCACCTATATCAAAAGTTTCAGAGTCATTGGGAATTTCGGGTTCACTGGTACTTTCCGGCTCATTAATGGTCTCTGATGCATTGGACGTATCCAATGCACTGGTTTCGTCCGATTCGTTTGTTTCATCCACGCCACTTAATTCAGCAATCATTGCTGCAATTTCTTCCGGTGTCAGAGAGCGATTCGGATCATCATTGACAGAAAAAGAATCCATCGTTTCAGTATTCTCTACCGTCTTCTCTATTTCAGTATTTAATTGTTGTTCTACAAGTGTTTCTGTAGGATCTTGTTCCGCTTGTTCGGAATCCATTGCAGCTTTTAACAAACTGTCTAAATAATCCTCATTTGAAGCCATAGTATAAACCTCATATCAAATTTTCAGAATAATAAACTTATTCAATGCTATAGTATAACATATTCATTGCTATGAAACAAACAAATTTGCAATGTAAGACACGGAATTCTCGCATTTTACATACGATTTTTGTTCCATATTTTGAGGAACTTCAGCTAATGTCTGATGTATCCGGAACAATTTTGCCTTTTGGTTATAATACGCTGTTTTTTCAAAAGCATTTCGTATTACTCCCGGAAAACGCATAGAAACGCCTAACTCCAGAATACATAATTTCCGATTTATGGTTTTTTGCAAAAATTTCATATATGCTTCCCATTGTTCTAAATATCCACCTTCACAATATTTCTTTGCTTCAATGGTATTGTAAACAAGCTTACCCCCACAATAGGGACATTTTTCTTCTTGAAATTCAGAACATTTTATTTTGTCTTTTATGACATTTTGTATGCTCTGATAAGTATTTTGAGCCGGAAGTAATTCATTATGACAATTAATATCGCACTGCAGATAATCCATGTTTCCACAAGGATAAACACATCTTTCTTTTTCAAATCCTGCTAATTCGGGATATCTGTCATAATTTAAAGAAATCAAAAAATAATCTTTTGAACCGCACAATTGATAAAGTTTTTGATATGCTTTTTCCAGTTGTTCGGAATGAAACGTCTCACAATACCTTTTTTGTAAACTTGTCATCATAAGATTTTGATTATCAATTCCGGATATTTTTTCCAATCCGGTCAAAACATTTTTATCTGATAACATATCCTCATATGATGGTGTCCATTCTTCTCCTATTCCGATTAATAATATTTCTGCTTCTTGTACCGCATCTACTAAACTATCCATACTCTGTAAATCCATCTTTTTCACCTTTAAAAATAAAATACATATTCATCAAATGCAATTGTGCAGGCACATTACATTTGCCTATTCACGATAGCATAAAAAAAGGACTGGATTTTCCAGCCCTTTCTGTAAATATTATAAAACCAAACTATCAACAACTTCAATTAAATTTCCAATTTCAGGCTTGGTAAGTTGTGCATCCGCACCAAGTTCTTCACCTTTAATTCTCATTTCTTCATTAATCAGGGATGAGAAAATTACAACAGGAATATCCTTTGTTTCTGCATTATCCTTAATCAATTTGGTCAACCTGTGACCATCCATCTGCGGCATCTCAATATCGGTTATCACACATTGTACGTGCTCTTTTAAGCTTCCTTGAGCAATACAATCCGTAATTATATTCCATGCATCTGCTCCATTTTCAACATGCATCAAATTTTGATAACCGGCCTTATGTAAGCAATCAACAATCAGTTTATTTAATAGCGGAGAGTCTTCAGCAACCAAAACCGGAACATTATTTCTTTCTCTTGTACCAAGACTATCAATTTCTGAAATCTTCAATCCTGTTTCGGGACTGATATCACATACGATCTTTTCAAAATCGAGTATGATAATCAACTTATCATTGATTTTGATGATACCTGTTGCAACTCCGTCCTCTGCGGTAGAAACCGTAACACCGGGTTTAATAATCTCTGTCCATGAAACACGGTGAATACCAATGACCTGATCCACATGAAATGCAATATCGAGTTTGTTAAAATTGGTAATAATAAACAGGCCATCAGAACCAGACGCACCTTTTTGCAGGCAATTCTTTAAATCGATTGCAGTAATCATTGTATCACGCGGCATGAAAATACCCTCGATACTTGGATGTGCATTGGGAACCGGTGTGACCGGAGTGTAATTGATAATTTCTCTGATTTTTGCTACATTAATTCCATACGAATTGCCATCTAAAGTAAATTCCAGAATCTCCAATTCGTTGGTGCCATTTTCTAAAAGTATATTTGTATCCATTTGTTCACCTCTTATTACAAACCATAAAGATTTGTATACCCCTTAACCTATATAACGAAATTGTAACATAATTTAGACATAAAAAAAAGTCCCATACGGAACTTTTTAAAACGAATTCATAAAAAAGGATGTACCTTCAAAACCGAACAAACACGTTTTGATCTTTGATCTTCTTTC
>CAMEJJ010000001.1 GCA_945919795.1 uncultured Lachnospiraceae bacterium | reverse complement strand
CCTGAGAAGCGAATTTGGCAAGAAAAATAAGCAAGAAACCTGAAAAGGGCATACCCAAGAGAGCAAGCAAGGGAAAAAGTATGCCCCGGGAAGCGAAACAGACAAGAAAGAGGCATACCCAAGAGAGCAAGCAAAGGAAAAAGTATGCCCCGGAAATTGAAACTGGCAAGAAAAGGGCATGCCAGAGAGAGCGAGCAAAAGAAAAAGTATGCCCTGAGAAGCAAATTTGGCAAGAAAAATAAGCAAGAAACTCGAAAAGGGCATACCCAAGAGAGTGAGCAAAAGAAAAAAGTATGCCCCGGAAATTGAAACTGGCAAGAAAAGGGCATACCAGAGAGAACGAGTAAGAGAAAAAGTATGCTCCGGGAAACGAATCTAGCAAGAAAAAAGGTGCGCATCCCGACTGAGAGAACAAATTGACAAAAATTTTTACCACTATATAATTAAAAAAGATACAAGATTAAAAGATCATACTATTTGTGCTTAATCAAAAGTATGATTTGTGGCAATTCGCAAATCATGAGAAAATGACCCGAATATATAGCCAAAATAATATTTCAAACTTGAGGAAACAAAAATGATAATAGTATTCATCATTTCTTTTTATATGATTTTTCAATATGTAAGCTGCAAAGTTAATGCCGGTTATGGAAGAATGCAACGAGCAGAGGTTTGTTTTCGGACAATTGTATTGTTTGAAGCGATTGTTTTGATTCTGACTAATCTTTTGAGTATCCTGCATATTATGACACGAGCTGTAGATTTTGTAGCATGGTTAGTCATTGCAATTATATTTGCTTTTTTATATGGGAAAAACAAAAATGAACGAACACTTGAGAAGCTTTCTGTTGTAAAAATGTTTCAAAACGTAGCAAATCAATATCCGAAAAATGCTTCTGATCAATTGACAAAAAATGGTGATGATAGATTTTATAAAAATAATGCTGAAAAAAGCAAATCCGAAAAAGCACTTATTTGGATTATGCTTGCTATTCTTGGCATTTTATCTTTGGTATTGCTGTTTGGAGCAATTTTTACCGTTCCATACAATTATGATTCTATGACATATCATCTGGCCCGTATCGGATACTGGATTGACCATAAAAGTGTTGCGCATTATATTACCAATATTGACAGACAGGTGTACTCGCCGGTACTTGCGGAATACAATCTTTTGCATATGATGTTACTGTCCGGAAATGATACTTTTTTGAATTTCTTTCAGTATTTCTGTATGTTTGCCGCTGCTTACTTTATTTATAAATGTGCGCAAAAACTTGGAGTAAACCGGCTTTTTGCTCTCTTTGGGGCGTTCATTTTTATGTTGATGCCGCTGACAATTTCGCAGAGCATTACTACGCAAAATGATTTATTTGCCGCTTTGATTTTTATTCTTTTTGTATACAAACTATTGGATGTGATCTACTATGACAAAATTAATTTGAATGCGGAGCAGACTTTGGATATTGTCATGCTGGGATTGCTGGTGGGATATGCTTACCTTGCAAAAACAAGTGTGTGTGCCTCCATGGTTATGTTTATGCCATGGCTTTTAATTGCCCGGCTTAGAAAAAAAGATGATTTCAAGAAATTGATTGGCAGTGTGGGGATTGCGCTTGCCGGTATTGTTGTGACTATTTCAGAAACTCTGATTCGTACTTTTCTTTCCAGTGGTAGTCTGATGACAAGTACTGCCAGCGGAAATATCATGGTTGCTACAAAAAATGTAAAATATATTATTGTGAATATTCTGAAAAACTTCTCTATGCTGATTACGCAGAATTACTATCGGCCATTAAATGGTTTTATCTATCGGATTGCAATCGGAGCCGGAGAGAAACTACAGGTTGAAGTTAATCATGAAGCTATTGCCTTTCATGGATTTGATTTTCTGCATCATATGAACATGGGCGATGATATGTATTCGCATGATAAGACACCAAGTGCTTTTGTGGCATATCTTGCTGTCATTGCGGGAGTTATTCTGATTGGAATGATTGTGGTAGCCGTCTTCAAAAGATTAGCTCATAGAAAAATCCAAGAAATATCAAGTAGAGGAAACCAAATAAAGCAAGAAATATCAAGTAGCGACAACCAGATAAATCAAGAAATATCCATTGGCTTTGCCATATCCGCATGGTTGTCTTTGGGATTTATTATGGCATTGCTTCGTTGGCAGCCGTGGGGAACCAGATTAATGTATCCTGCACTGGCAGTGACGGTTATCATGAGTGTCAACATGCTTTACTGTCTTATGAGACATTGGAAAAAGCCTGTTACGGCAGCAGTATTGGGCATATTAATTGTTTTGGCAACGATGCTTGCAGTGCCTTCTGTGTCCTATAATCTGCAGCCTGCCGTAGAATTTGTAAAAGGCAGTTGTCAAAATCGCATCAATCAATATTTCAAATCCAATCATAGGGAAGATGGCTATGAGAAAATGATTGAATTGGCACAAAAAGATCAGGTTAAAGATGTTGGATTGATTATTTCCGGTGACGGATATGATTACCCGTTGTGGCTTATGTTAAGAAAGGCTTATCCGGAGGCAAAATTGAGACACCTGATAAAAGAAAATGCAACCGATGTTACACAAAAAGCTCCGGATTGTATTTTTATGATTGAGCGTGATGTGTTGGAAGTAGGAGAAACATTTGAATATGCCGGTGTTGTCTATACCTGTGCATATAAAAATGATACTTCCGGAGACTGTTATCTGGAAAAAACAAACGAATAAGAAAATGACTGTATTACTTGTGGATTTGTTGGTGAATAGCTTAATTGTAAATCAGGTTGTTAAAATAAATGTGAATGGTATAATGTAAATAAGCAAGTACACAACTAAAAATAGTAGAAAGGGGATGAGGTTATGCAACAGAAAACACAGAGGTTAATTGAACAATACCTTTTGGAAATAAAGAAAATATACGGCTCTCACTTACAGAAAGTCATTCTTTATGGGTCGTATGCTAGAGGCGATTTCAGACCAGATTCTGATATAGATATTATGATACTTTTGGATATGACAGACCTTGATTTAAAGGAATATAGCCAAAAACTCTCTTATATGACCTATGATTTTAATCTGGATCATGACCTTGATATAAAACCAATTGCTAAAGATGAAGCTCATTTTGAAAAATGGATAGAAAACTATCCATTTTATTCTAATATCCAAAAGGAAGGGATTGTTTTATATGGAGCAGCCTAAAAAAGAAATAGGTACCAAAAAAGATCTATCTTTATATAGAATACAGATAGCTAAAGCCGATTTGAAAGCAGCAAAAATATTATTAACTTCAGGAGAGTATAGAGGAGCAAATAATCGCGCCTATTATTCCGTTTTTCATGCAATAAATGCTATTCATGCTTTAACAGGCGATGCTTTTAAACGTCATAAAGATGCGATTGCGAATTTTAACAAAAATTATGTTAAGACAAATGTTTTTCCAAGAGAGATTGGAAGGAAAATTGGTGAAATGGAAGAAATACGCCACGCAAGCGATTATGATGATTTTTTTATAGCTAGTAGAGAAGAAGCCGAACGTCAGGTCACGGTGGCTGAACAATTTATTTGCATGGTAGAGGAGTATCTGGAAAAAACAAACGAATAAGAAATATTTCAAAATAAGAAGCATAAAAATAGCTTAGCCCCAAACGGACTAAGCTATTTTGCCCTTTGAAAATAATAGCTTATTTAGAAAAATTTATCTATCTTCTCTATCAATATTTTTTGTATTATCTTTATCATTTTCTTTATAATTATCTTGGCAAAGTCGTTTGACATCATCCCAGGTCCTTGCAATAAATACATTATCGCAAAGTGATGAGAAAGCAGAAAAATAATCTTCGTAATCGCACTTTTCATTAAAAGAATCTTCGGAAAGCGGATATAAAAAGATGATACGACATTTGCTTTTAAATAAAAGTTTGCCGGAAACGCAGGCGGTAGAATAAAAAGAAATTAATGTTTTGTCTTCAAATTTTCCGGAAGCGATGGCTAACTCAAAAGGGCAGCTGTCTTTATAAATCTTCAATTCGCCGTGAAAATCATCGTGTTCGCCTCTGGGATGCGGCTTTAAGATGAAATTGTCATCACCTGCAATATCCCGGAATTGTCGAATCAAACGCTGATAAGTCTTGGAATTTTGCATTCCGTTTTCAGTGCCTTGTCCCAAAAAGATATATTTCTCATCAGGGACCTGTGCCTGAAATTGAAAAATCTCTTTTGCCAAGGAAATGATTTTTTCGATACGCAAAGGTGTTTTTTCGATTTGTTTCTTTTCAAAAGTGACATTTTTTTCTGCCATGTCAGGCTCAAACATCCACATATCACGTTCCATCTTTTCCACATCATAGTGCCAGATGGTTTTGTACATTTTGATACCCAAATCCGTATTGATTACGTGAGCAGGCATTTTGGTATAGCTTGCAAAACCGTCTTCAAAACGATGAAAAACCAGTTTTTTGTTTTTTCTGATCAAAGATTTTGCTACTTCTTTTACAATTTCATCCGGAAGGCCGGGGGAAGCAAAATACATTTCGTCATAAAAATCCAAGGGTTTATCCAGAATGATATCGGTTGTATGGTTATAAATAAAGCTTTCAAAAAAAGTGACAAAGGCATTTTTATATGGATTTTTGATTTTTCTTCCATCGCCGAAAAAGACTTTATGAAAATAAGAATCCAAACGACCGCTTTGATAGAGATCTTCCATTGAAGCGGTTTTGTCTGTAATCATCAGATCGACTTCATCCTCAGATAAATATGCATCCTTGATAAATAAGAAAACCAGCAACTGATAGGGCGTGCTGGCAACGCCTAAGATTTTTGCCATAATTGTTCCTTATCATAAAACATTTATTTTCTCACATATTTCTTTACAACATCTAAAAGCATGGCACGCTCTTTCTGACCAAATAAGAATAAAATATTGATGACGGAGCCTGTCACACCGCAGATGACAATATCAATAAAGAGCCACATCCAGTTAGTTGTAGGTAACACAAGATACAGACCGCAGAAAGCAGCACACATAGCAATGCTGACAACGACGTATCGAATAATGGTAGGATAGAAGGAACGTTTCGAAACGCCAAGACAATGTGCGGCATACATGGGTGTAAACGTAAGGTTTTTAATGATGCCGAGGACGGTAGATGTTCCGGCAACTGCATAGACATACAAATTTGTAGTCTTCAATAAAATAAACACGATAATGGTATTGGCAATGCCCATGTACAGAGTAATCAAAGAATTCCATTTTAATTTGTTGACCACGGTATAGACGTTAAACAGAGGGCTGATAACACCGCCGACGATGGTTCCAAACATCGTAAGCACAGTCAGCAGATAAATCATGATAATCACGGAATGGTCTGATGCCATTTCGGTTCGGGGCAGCCATAATGTATAAAACGGAATACCAAATGCAATAACAAAGCATAGCGGAATGTTGGCAAAAAATCCTGTCATTTTCATGGCAGAAGTTAAATCCTGCAATAATTCTTCTTTGTTTTCTTTCGCATAACTGATGGTAAGCGACGGAGTGAAGACTGCAGAGATGGTTTCGTAAAGCGTATTGATTGCAACAGCAATGGTCTTTGAAGTGCTGACATATCCCATCTCTTCTCCGCCAATCATAAGGTTGGTGATCAGAATATCCAGTCCGTTTGTCAAAGTCTGACCGGCTCTCATGATGGTGTTCCAAACTCCGGCAGAAAGAATTTCAATGACTTTTTTTATAGAAAAATGCTTACGGCTGATTTCGATTTGCGGCATTAATTTCTTTGTATAATGAATATACGAAATCAACATGTAAACGGTCGCAATGACAGATGCCAGAGCCATGTAACTTACATGAATTGGTAAAAAGAAAAAGGTAATAATTAAAATAGCGGAACGAAGAATCTGGGATTCGATGGTTCTAAATGCCTGTAAATCCAAGCGGTTGGCCGCAAATGTTGCGGTTGAAAAGGTCGTACTGATAATGGTGACCATAAAGTTTAAAAAAGTCAGGGCAAATAACAGCTTCACATCCGGTATCAGCGCGGGTGAAATATTGACCAGATGCTCTAAAAATGTCACAACAAAAACACATGGCAGGAACATAAATGCCACGATGGCTATGTTGGCATACATGGTGGAATTGAAGTATTTGTTGGCGTTGTCATAATCTCCCTTTGTCAGACTGACAGTAATAAAACGACCTGCCATGGAGTTTAATGCCATGGCTGCAATGTTGGCGTAGCTGACAAAGTCATTGGCCAAAGTCCAAAACCCATATGCCTCGTAATTCAGTTTATCAATGATGATAGGCGATAATACAAAACTAATCGCAAGGCTAACCAGAGTGGATACCATGCTGGCCGCCATATTTATCATAATTTGTTTGCTTTTGCTTACTGTTTTCATAGTTTCAAGTATAGCACAAGGGAAAAGAGCTTTCCATAAAAATAAACATTTTTGATTTTCGTTAAAAACAGCAATAAAACATTTTTGATTTTCGTTAAAAACAAGCAAAAAACAATTGTGATTTTCGTGAAAATATGAAATAATAAAAACAAATTATGTATTCAAGTATAACCGTAATCTGTTGTTGTTCAGTTGTAAGAAAGAGAGATTTTGAAATATGGTTTTTAAAAGAAAGATATATAATAAAATACGTGAATGGAAAAATATTTCGGAAGGAAAAACAGCTCTGTTAATTGAAGGTGCTCGAAGAATTGGAAAAAGTACGATAGTTGAGGAATTCGCAAAAAATGAATACGATGACTATATGATTCTTGATTTTGCAAAAGAGAGCAAGGATGTTAAGAATGTTTTTATTGAATATATTGGAGATATGGATGTATTTTTTCGGAATTTGTTTTTGATAAAAGGAAGGTCATTAAAGGGAAAAAAATGCTTGATTATTTTTGATGAAGTGCAATTTTTCCCACAAGCAAGACAGGCTATAAAATATCTGGTTGCAGATGGCAGATATGATTATATTGAAACGGGTTCCTTGATATCCATTCGAAAAAATGTAAAGGATATCTTGATACCATCAGAGGAATATCGGATTAAAATGTTTCCCATGGATTTTGAAGAATTTTTGTGGGCAAACGGAGATGAAATCACAGGAAATGTTATTCGTGAGGCATTTGACAAGCGGACGCCCCTGGGGGATGTGCTACATCGTAAAGTGATGAATGTGTTTCGAACTTATATCGCGGTTGGAGGAATGCCACAGGCAGTAGAAGCGTTTGTTGAAGGAAAAACATATGAACAGATAGATTTTGTAAAAAGGACAATTCTTGATTTGTATGAAGAAGATCTGGCTAAATATGATGATGAAAATAAGGAAAGTGCGTCTGTCATATATAAAACAATTCCGGAACAATTAGAAAACAAAAATTTACATTTTAAATTTTCTCTTGTGAATCGTAATGCGAGGTATCAAAATTACGTAGATGCGGTTAATTGTATTGCAGAATCTATGATTGGAAATGAGTGTATCAATGTAACGTATCCGGAAGTTGCATTGGAATTGTATGCAGACCGGAGCAATTTTAAGTTGTATATGGGTGATACCGGACTGTTGGTTTCGCAGATTATGAGAAATCAAGATACAACAGAAGAAGATATTTACAAGGCTTTGATTTTCGATAGATTAGGTATTAATCAGGGTATGATTATGGAAAATATAGTAGCGCAAATGCTTCGCGCATCCGGACATCAATTATATTTTCATGAGTTTATGTATCAGGAAGAAGGAACTGTCAAAGAGAAAAAGTATGAGCTGGATTTTTTGATGATAAAAAAGAAGAAAATTTGTCCCATAGAAGTAAAATCCTCCGGTTATCGGACGCATAAATCTTTTGATAATTTAGCAAAAAAATATCCCATTAAACTTCAGGATAAATATATTATTTATACAAAAGATCTAAAGTTTGAGGATGAAATATTATATATTCCGATTTATATGACTATGTGTCTGTAGAGTTTGACGAGTCATTTCTCTAATGGTAAAATAAAATGTAACTTTATGCACATACATCATGATTTGTGTACGAAGAAGAATATAAGAATGGTATTTCATGATAGAAATTTACCATATTTTGGCAGGACGAAGTGAGGATGCATTATGAAGATTATGCCAAACCGGATGGACCGGGGATTTTTTCAGTATCAGGATGAATTTGAGAATAAGGCTTTGGAAGTATTGCGTAGCGGTTGGTATGTACTCGGAAAGGAAGTTTCTTCTTTTGAGGAAGAATTTGCTGCATATACCGGGGCAAAACACTGTGTCGGTCTGGCAAGTGGATTGGATGCGCTTTGGCTTGCGTTCCGCGTGCTTGGCATAGGCGAGGGTGATGAAGTTATCGTGCAGGGCAATACTTATATCGCCAGTGTTATGGGCATTACCATCAATGGTGCAACTCCCATTTTTGTCGAACCGGATGATTATTACCAGATAGATCCGGCAAAAATAGAGGAAAAGATTACAGACAAGACAAAAGCGATTCTGGTCGTGCACTTATATGGACAGGCAACAAATATGGAGCCGATTGTTTCCTTGTGCAAAAAATATCATTTGCGATTGGTTGAAGATTGTGCACAGTCCCATGGAGCCTGCTTTAGAGGGCAGATGACCGGAACATTCGGGGATATTGGTTGTTTTTCCTTTTATCCGTCCAAAAATCTCGGAGCATTTGGTGATGGTGGTGCCATAGTGACAAACGATGAGAATATTGCAAAGGATATGAAAATATACCGCAATTACGGTAGTGAAAAAAGATATTACAACAAAGTTGTCGGAACAAATTCCAGACTGGATGAATTGCAGGCAGGACTTTTGCGGGTGCGTTTGTCACATATGGAGGAGCTGACAGCCGAGAAACAGGCAATCGGAGCGCGTTATCTGGCAGAATTGCACAACGATAAGATTACATTACCTAAGTTGCTTGATGAGGCAACGCATGTGTATCATCAGTTTGTGATTCGCTGCAAAGATAGAGACCGTTTGATTGCATATCTCAACGAAAAAGAAATCGGAACCATCATCCATTATCCGATTCCGCCGCATTTAGCAGAGGCTTACCGTTATCTTGGTTTTAGGGAAGGTGACTTTCCGATTACTGAGACTTTGGCAAATGAGGTTCTGTCAATTCCAATGTATAATGGGATGACCAAAGAAGAGCAGGATTATGTCATTGATGCGATCAATTCATTTTAGTCATTATGATGAATGATTTGTGTTATTGTCAGTTGACAATGACACAACTGTGATTACAGATGAATATAAATGTCAAAAATTGTTTTGCTATTTTCGAATAGTATCAATGATAGTACTTTATTTTGAATAATTTTTATAAAAGTGAGAATCTATGAAAAAACTAAGTGAATTATACGAAATCATTAATTTTAATGAATATGGTGATGAACGAGGCAATCTGGTAGTTGCTGAAGGAGATGGCATGGATGTGCCTTTTGCCATTAAGCGTGTGTTTTACATGTATGGTTCGGACGATGAAGTGATTCGCGGACAGCATGCAAATCGCAAGACTGAGTTTGTGCTGATTAATGTCAGTGGGACAAGCAAGGTCAAAGTTGACAATGGTTATGAGACAGAAATCATTGAATTGAACAAGCCGCGTATGGGACTGTATCTCAAGACGATGGTTTGGAAAGACATGTATGATTTTTCACCGGATTCGGTATTACTGGTACTTGCCAGTGAGCATTATGATGGGGAAGAGTACATTCGCGATTACGAAGAATTTATAAAGGAAGTAAAACAACATGAGTAAAATTTCAATCGTTGTTCCGGTTTATTATAATTCAGATACCCTAATGCTTTTATATGAGGATATGAAAGAAAAAATCCTTGGAAAGCTTGGGGATTACGAACTGGTATTTGTGGATGACGGCTCCGGTGACAATTCATGGGAAATCATGAATCAGATAAGGGAAATGGATGGTCATACACAATGTGTAAAGCTTTCCAGAAATTTTGGTGAACATGCGGCTCTTTTGGCCGGATTGTCAGTTTGTACCGGGGATTGCGCTGTGACTAAGCAGGCGGATTTACAGGAAGACAGTGAAATCATTCTGGATATGTACGAAAGCTGGAAAAAAGGCAATAAAGTTGTATTGGCGGTCCGTTCTTCCCGTGATGAAAATCCGATTAAAAAGTTTTTTGCCAGCATGTATTATCATATTATTCATAAACTGGTTAATGACAAGATGCCTGTTGGAGGATGCGACTGTTACTTGCTGGACCGTCAGGTGATTCAAGTTTTGGAAATGTTGGATGAAAAGAATTCGTCCCTGACTTTGCAGGTTTTGTGGGCAGGATTTCAGACGGATCATGTATATTTTCATCGGAAAGACCGTGAAGTCGGCGTGTCACGTTGGACTTTGTCCAAAAAAATAAAACTGGCAATGGATTCTATGCTCAGTTTTTCTTATTTTCCTATCCGTTTTATGTCCACAATGGGTGTACTGTTTTTTGTAGCATCGGTTATCTGGATGGTTTGTGTATTGGTTGAAAAATTTACCGTGGGTACGCCTATTTTAGGATGGGCTTCCCTGATGTGTGTTGTGCTGTTTTCTTTTGGATGCATGATGTTAATGATGGGAATTTTAGGAGAATATGTCTGGCGTGCACTGGATGCCTCCCGAAACAGACCGCCATATCTGATTGATGTTGTCAAGGGAAAAGATGGCGCTGGGGACGGTTCTTCCGGTGCAGATAGTGTTTGATCCAAAGATACTTTATGAGTTAGAGCATGTATCGGAAATGATTGCATAGAAAAATAAAAATCCCTCCTGTATATAAGGCGTAAATGCCCTGAATTGCAGGAGGGATTTCTTAAATTAGATATTGAAATTCATGCAGTGTATGTTATCAGCGTTGGAATATATTAAATCCGACTCAAAATCAAATCTACCATGGCACCGACATTTTTCATGGTGGTTACTTCGCCCATGTTGAACTTGATGCCAAAACAATTTTCTACAGCCACAATCAAGTTGATATGTTCAAGGCTGTCCCAGTCCTCAATATCATCTGCTGTTGTTTCATCGTTGACGGTAATTTCCTCATCGTCGAAAACATCCTGAAATACTTCATTTAATTTTTCAAAAACTTCTTCTCTGGTCATATGCATTTCCTCTTTCATTATATTGTTCTATATTTTTGGTTCCGAATTCAGCAATTCTAATTAACCTCAATTACACAATTGCGCTTTTCATAATGTTTTGGAATCACAAAACTCCATACAGAATTTTCTCCGTCATCGGATATTTTTTCAAATCCCAAACTATTACCATAAAAATCTTTTACCATGGCATTTTTGGCTGTTTTATAATAATAGCCGCGAATTTCTTTGATGCCATGCCTGATACAAGTATCTACGATTTCATCCAATAATGCAAGTTCCATGTCACGTTTTAAGACCCGACAGCTCATCAGCCAGAGTTCCATATGGCAGATGGTACCATCTACACGACCAATGGCTACTGTTACCACACCATTATCTCCAAACTTATCTTCCAGTTTTCCGTAAAATGAAAGCTTCGTGGGATCTTCTAAAACTTGGGCAATTTCTTCCTGTGTATATCTGCGGGTAGTCAGGTTAAACTGATTGCTTTTATTTGTAAGCTGTGCGATTCGTGATAAATAAACGGGCTCGAACGGACCAATCACAGCCTTCATTTCCAGCGACTTTAAATAGTCTTCATAATTATCAAATGCTTGAATAGAATCATTTCGCTCCACATTTGCTTTATACATATTGCTTCGATTCAGATCATCCTTGGATAATTTTAAAACTTCAAAATAGCCATGTTTGTCAATCTGACGAATATACTGATCAACAGAAGTAATTTCCGGAACTGCAACTGATGGAAGCTGCTTTTTGATAATTTCTCTTTCAGCTGGATTGTCATCGACAAATACCAGACTGTTTTCCAAAATGTTCAATTCTTTTGCTATGGCAGCAGTGTTGATGCTTTTAGGTTCCCAGTTAGCTTTGATAACAATAAAATCTTCTTTTTTCAAAATACCGTCCGGATGAGACAGACCGGAAAGAGCATTTTCTTCTTCGTTTTTGGAACTGATATTTAGTAATACGCCCATATCTTTATGTGCTTTCAAAT
Organism: uncultured Lachnospiraceae bacterium; assembly: GCA_945919795.1. Taxonomy (GTDB): domain Bacteria; phylum Bacillota; class Clostridia; order Lachnospirales; family Lachnospiraceae; genus UBA2882. The sequence goes on along the minus strand of CAMEJJ010000001.1, from coordinate 270,382 downwards.
AGGACTGGAATTCACAATATGCCTGACCGATGGATGTTTCCTGACCCAATTCCAGATTTTCCATACCATTGTCGCCAACAATACCGCCCCAGAGCGTGTTGTCAAGATCCAGGACAAACGCCTTTTTGTTCATCCCGTAAATTGCTTTGATAATATGTGACAGATTATAAGCAAAGGTGGGAATGGCAGGAACACACAAAGCATATTTGTACATGTGCCAGTAAAAAGGATCTGACCATGCATCCAGTCCATAGCCGGCAGATAAAGACAGAATGTCGTGAATATAAAAACTTTCGTGCTCTTGTGCATACTGATGAAACAAATCATTTAATTTTAAAATAAAATTGGTACGTCCATGCAGATTGACACAATCCTGATTGCCGAGCAGACGATAGGAAGGCAGTTCCATATTATTTTGAATAATGGGGCAGTGGTATTGATTGGACAGATGCTCCCACATATCTTCAAACTCATGGTAAACATTGGCTAACTTCTCGGAAACGGCATTTTCGTCATCGGATATTTCCGGATAAAAGCGAATGTTGCGATTGGTGGTATGGATAAAAATCAGATCCGGTGCAAAGTCTAAAAGTTCCTGTGGATCAAACATGGCATCCTGATAATACTGATTGTATTCAGATTCATAAAATTCAGCCATGATACCATAATTTAATAAAAATAAATCCAGAATTTTTACAATATCACTTGTGGTCGAACCGCCCAGTACGGCTATTTTTTTCATTAAAAAAGTCCTGTCGGTATCCAGAAGTTCCCGGCGAAGTTTCTTTTTCTTTTTTAAAATATAATCAGAATCAAACGGATATTCTAACTCTTTCATATGACTTTGCTCCTCATATCTGAAATTCATTTTCATAAAAATTATGGTATAACTATCTGTACTGTGTTTGCAACTATTTGCTTTTGTTTCTCCATGTCCTCTTGTTTTCAAGGAATATTCCTTCTATTTCCTATTGTTCCTACTTGTTAAAACTGCTGGTAAATAAATGCCTGTGCATCATATCCGGGCCCGTAGCAGCCAAACAGAATGACGCTAATAAAAAGTGCAATATATAAAATCCAGCGGAACAGAAGCGGCTGACCGGCAATCAGAACCCGGATGGGAACTTTTTTTACATAGCGTACAATGCCGGCAACAGCTAAAACCATCATATAAAATACAATAATCTGCCAGTCCTTTTCATCCAGCCCAAAAGAAAGAAGGGAACCATCAAAAAAGATCCAGGGACTGAATTCGAATAATGCGGAACGCCAGATTCTCAGACCTTCCAAAAAGCCGCCGTAAGAGCGGAAAAAAGACAGACCAAACGTAAACAGACAAAATGTACGAATACACTGGAATAAGTGAAAACCAAAAGAATTGACATTTACTTTTAATACGGTAACGAGCCTGTCTGTGAAAGGTTTCGCCATCTCGCCAAGAATAATCACAACACCAAAGAACAGACCGACGCCGATGATGTAATTCCAATATCCGCCATGCCAGAAACCGATTAAAAACCAGGAAATTAACATACCACACCAGACAGGAATTTTTTTGCCGTTTTTCTTTCCGAATTTCTTTTTGCACCATGTTCCTAATTTTTGAAAAGGTGCTGATTTCAAAATGGAATACAGAATATAATCTCTTAAAAAAGCACCGATGGATATATGCCAACGTCTCCAGAATTCGGAAAGACTGCGTGAAATAAAAGGAAGGTCAAAGTTTTCCGGCAAATCGATACCGAGCATTTCTGAAATGCCGATGATGATATCGATGCAACCTGAAAAATCGGTATAGAGCTGGAAAACAAACAAAACCATTGCCAGCAAGACATAAGTTCCCACAAAACAGTTATAACCGTTTCCGTCATAAATGGCATTGACATAGACTGCGAGACGTGATGAAATAACAAGTTTTTTCATCAGCCCCCATAAAATACGCTGAAGTCCAAAACAAAACTTCTCATAATCAAAGCGGTGTCCGGTGACAATGGAAGCAGAATAGTCCTTGTACCGGATGATAGGACCGGAAGTTAAAAGCGGAAAATATCCGGCAATGACGGAAAACTTCAGGATATTTTTTTCTGCTGTCGCAATTCCCCAATATACATCCAGAAGATAACCAATCCAGGAAAGGGAATAGTAAGAGATTCCGAGAGGAGCCGCAAGATGGACCTGAGAAAATCTAAGCGGAATGTGAAGAACTCCTGCCACTAGATTCCAGGTATTGATAAAGAAATTCGAATCCTTTAATACAATCAGAAATCCTGCGATACAGATGATTGATAATGTCAAAACAAGTTTTTCATTTTTTGACATGTTCGTAACTGTACTCGGATCATTAACATGCTTTAAATCAATATCAGATATGATTGTCGTAGCATTTGTAGTATTCTCACGACATTTACTGATATAGTTAGCGGCTGCATACGTAACAAAAGCAGGAATCAGCATGCAGACAAGAGCAAAAACAGAATCGGCTTGCAAAATAAACCAGATATTGGAAACAAGAAGCGCAAGAAAACGGAATTTCAGCGGGAGAAGGTAATACAGACAAACGGTGCATGCAATCATAATAAAAAAATCAAATGATGTTAAGCTCATGGTTCTTCTCCTTTGTGTTTATTTATTCTATACTTATCTGTTTTAAGGAAAATTCTTTTAGATAATTTCTTTCAGAGCGGCTTTTTCGCGGATTGTATCTGAGTGAGTTTATTGATATAAATCTGCTAGGAAATCCTTATAATACTGCTTTGTGCTTTCAAAATCAGCTGATATTTTTGGAGTGGCAAGCCCTTCGGAAAGTACAAAATTAGCCAGATAATCCGAAATTTTTTCACCGCCTGAAATGGTCATATGATGAGTGTCGTAGCAATCTATGAAATAGTCCATCTGCGTTGCTTCGTATAGTTCTTTTGTGTTGAAATCCAAATAAGTCAGATTGTTAGCGGCTGCGTACTGAGCTGTTAAATCATGGCGGGCCTGTGTCTGAATGGGAGCAACCGTGGTTACAAGAACAAGACGAATATTTTTTTCTTTGCAAAGGGCTACGATTTTATCCATATATTGCTGCATCAGGGGCAGGATGTTCTCATCTGATGTAGCGGTGGTTACAACTGTATTTGCACCCTCCAGTGGAACAAAATCAGCCTCGCCTTCTTCATGCAGGCTGCCATAAAGAGGTGCAAACCCATATAGTTTACTGGGGGTATATGTAAAGTCCAGTTTTCCAAGTTCTTTCCAACGGTCATGATAACGCACAATGGGAAGATAGTAGCTGAGTTCGGATTGAGATGAATCCAAAGAGCAAATGTCATGAACTGCGCTCATTTTGACTTTGGACCATTTCATGTAGTCGAAATCCTTGCGTTGTCCCGGCTCTTTAAAATTGAGCGGTTCATCTTCATAAAAGGTAAATAGCATCTGATTATCCAGAAATACAACAGAAGGAGACTGAAAACGAAGTGCTTCTTCCAACCAGTAATAGGAAGTGATCAAGGTCTGTTCAGGAGATGCCAGATTATAGCTGACAATTCCGTTTTTGTCATACAAGTATTGGGGAATACCGGCTGTAGACATGCAGCTGCTTCCAACAAATAAAACATCAACGGTATTTTCTTTCATTTCATAAAATTGGGTGAAAGTAGACGTGGATGGCCAGCTGGAGTTTTCCAATAAAAATTTTGGAACCACCAGTTTGGTCACATAACAGGTAATAATGATAATCAACAGACTAAAAACAGCTGTTTTCATGACAGCTGTCTTTGTTAATGGCTTACTTTGCATAAAAAAGCTTCTTCTTTCGCATATAATAAATTACATCACATTATAGTAAATAATCGCAATACTGATTCCCAAAAATGCACCGACAAATATCTGAATGGGAGTATGTCCAACAAATTCCTTCAGATGTTCATGGGCCTTAGAAGGCTTCCATTGTGGCATTTCTTTAAACATTAACAGCATGTCATTCAGTATTTTAGCTTGTTTTCCTGTTTCCAGACGCACGCCCATAGCATCATTCATAACAATGATGGCAAAAAAAGCAACCATAGGAAACTCGAATCCTGAAAAACCATAATGCAGGCCGGTAGCTGTTGCTAACGCACATACGGTTGCCGAATGCGAACTGGGCATCCCGCCATTTCCCAGAAATCTTTCAAAACGGAATTCCTTATTGACAATTAAGTATATAATAGTTTTTAAAAACTGTGCGACAAACCATCCCAGTGCAGCACTGGCAAATAGTGGATTGTTAAGTATATCAAGAATAATATTCATCGGATTAATGCCCCCTTTGCGCTAAAAATGAGCGCAATTTATAAAATTTCCATAAACATTATAGCAAAGTCGTCCGTTTTCTACAACAAAGAAAGAAAAAGAGACGCCGAAAAAGAGAAATCGAAAACAGGAACGGAAAGAGAAATCCAAAAAGAAAAACCAAAACAACAACGGAAATAGAGACAGAAAACAAAAGCAGAAAAGAATCAAATTAATGCCACAATTTTCGATAACTGCTGGGCGTCATGGATTCGTATTTTACAAAAACCTTGGTGAAATAATTTACATCCGAAATGCCACAGGAAATCGCAATAGCACCAATTGATTGCTCAGTAAAGCGGAGCAACTTTTTGGCTTCGCTGATACGGCGGGAATTCAGATAATTGATGATGGTGACACCCGTTAGTTTTTTAAATTCTCTTGAAAGATGGAATTTGCTGATAAAAAAAGTGGATTCCAAATAGTCTAAATCAATATTCCGATGGTAGTTTTCATCCAGATAATCACGTACTGCAATTACTTTGTCTAAATTTGATTCGCGGGCATATTTTGTTGAATCATTGTTTTCAACATAACAAAGAGTAATAATATCGGTTAGATATTTGTGACATTTTTGTTCAAAAAAGGTATGTTTCATAGCTAATTCTTCATATATGTTGTGGAGGGTTGTCGAAAACGCGGAAGAATCCATAGGATGAAAAATGGCATTACCATTTTGCTCTTTGTAATGCCGATATATTTCGGGTGCTTGTTTTCCATAAAAATGAACCCAGTTAAGCTCCCATGGATCATCCGGACTGCTTTCGTGTGAATATTCCTCCAGACAGTTGATAAAAATACAATCACCGTTCTGAATATGAAAACGTTTATCCCGCAGTGTTAAGTAACCACTTCCCTTCGTAACAATGAAGAATAAAAGTGATTGTAGGTGTTCCCTGCGGCTAATATGCGGTTCCAGACTCTGCAAAGTTCCGGTTTCCTGAACATAAAGGTAATGCTCCTTTGCGTAGGAGGAAGGTGTGGAAATGATACGATTTGAATGATTTTTTTTCATAAAAACTCCCCAAACAGGCAAATATTCTACAATTAATAATATAGCAATATTTTACTATTTTGTAGCAAAATTGTCTATTGCTTTCTATTTGATATAGAAGTAAATTAATCTATAGTCTGGATTGTTTTTTGTTGGATAAAATCGATAAACAACTGAAGAAACAAAGGGCATAAAATGATAACCAATAGAAGTGGTAAAGCGATAAAACAATTTAGTACTATTTTATTCATTTTTATTAAGGAAGGATAATTGACATGAACAAAACAGATAAAATTTATGTAGCAGGACACAGAGGGCTGGTTGGAAGTGCCATTGTACGTAATTTAAAGTCCAAGGGTTATACCAATGTTATCGGTAGAACACATCAGGAATTAGAACTCACAGATCAGGCTGCTGTCAGAGCTTTTTTTGAAGAAGAAAAGCCGGATGTGGTTGTTCTTGCGGCTGCAAAGGTTGGTGGTATTAATGCAAATAATACAGCGCCTGCGGACTTTGCCTGGGATAATATGCAGGTTCAGTGCAATGTAATTAAATGCTGCCACGATTATAAGGTTAAAAAATTACTATTTTTAGGGAGTACCTGTATTTATCCTAAGATGGCACCACAGCCCATTGTAGAAGATGCATTGTTAACCGGACCCCTTGAGCAGACCAATGAGGCTTATGCGATTGCCAAGATCTCAGGAATGCAGATGTGTAAATATTTCAAACGTCAGTATGGAGATAATTTTATCAGCTGTATGCCTACCAATTTATATGGACCATATGATAACTATGATTTAAAGGGCTCACATGTTCTTCCGGCCATGATCCGTAAATTTCATGAAGCAAAATTGCAAAATGCTCCCAGTGTAGAATTATGGGGAACAGGTTCGCCGCTCCGTGAGTTTTTATATGTGGATGATATGGCAGACGCCTGCGTATTTCTTTTGGAAAATTACGATGGCGAACAGCATGTCAATATCGGAACCGGGAAAGAACTTACCATCAAAGAACTGGCAGAGCTTGTCAAAAAGACAGTTGGATTCGAAGGTGAAATTGTATGGAATTCATCTATGCCGGATGGTACTCCCCGTAAACTAACCGATGTAACCAAACTCCATGAGCTAGGATGGACACACAAGGTTGAACTGCAAGAGGGTGTAAAGCTTGCCTATGAATGGTTTAAAGAAAATGTGGATCATGCTCGTATGAATGGCAGATAGTAGGCAAATTGTAGGCAGATATCAGGCATATAGTGGACAGATAGTAGACAAATAGTAGAAAAATAACAGGAAGATATTGTAAATTAAATTAAAAACAACAAAAAGGATACGTTTGCTAGCGTATCGGAAAAAGATTGAACAAAGAGTAAAGAGGAAAACAAATGAACAAATTCGGAGTAGTTATGGCAGGAGGCGGTGGAACCCGTTTTTGGCCTTTAAGCAGAAAAGAAAGACCTAAACAGTTGTTGAATTTAAGCGGAAAAGATTTGATGGTGAATGAGACATTAGATCGTCTTGCCAAAAGTATCGAACGGGAAAATCTTTTTATTGTAACCAACGTGACTCAGGCAAAATTAATGGCGGAAGAAACAGCCGGCAAAATGAATCCGGAGCATATTCTTTCAGAGCCTGCAGCCAGAAATACAGCGGCATGTATTGGATATGCTGCAATGGAAATTGTAAAAAAACATGATGATGGTGTGATGGTAATCGTGCCTTCGGATCATTTTATTAAAGATGAAACCGAATTTACCGCTATTATCAATGCCGCAATCGAAACCGCAGAAAAAACGAATGCACTGGTAACGATTGGGATCAATCCTTCTTTTCCGGCGACCGGTTATGGCTATATCAAAGCAAAGGCCGATAGTGTGACCGAAATCGGAGATGCAAATCACAAAACCTATTCTCAGGTAGAAGAGTTTGTGGAAAAACCGGATTTGGAAACTGCCAAAAAATATCTTGCAGAAGGTGGGTATTCATGGAACAGTGGTATGTTTATCTGGAAAGCTTCTACCATTTTGTCCTATATGGAGAAATTGCTTCCGGATGTATATGCATGTCTTGAAAAGATCGGCGATGCCATGAATACAGCGGATGAGAAAAAGGAGATTGAAGAAGTCTATCCTGTTATTCCGAAAATTTCCATCGACTACGGCATTATGGAAAGAGCAGACAATGTATTGGTTATTTCCGGTGAGTTTGGCTGGAATGACATTGGAAGTCTGGACATGTTAAATATCATGAAAGATGCGGATGAGAATGGAAATGTCGCATATGGTGAACAATTATTGTTGGATACCAAAGACTGTATTGTATATGGCAATGACAAGATGATTGCAACCATTGGATTGTCTGATATGATTATTGTACAGACTGCGGACGCACTTTTGATTTGCCCCAAAGACCGTGCGCAGGATGTAAAAAATGTTGTTGAGACTTTAAAAGAACAGGGTAAAGACCAATATTTATAAGGAATGATATTTGTGTCAAAATATTTTGTTCACGCATCAATGAATTAGTAACAAACAAAACGATAAGTATAAAATTAAGAAAGAATTAATGGATGATTCTATCTGGCAAACAGATTCGAATCGCAAATAAAACGTATGAAATGTGTTATTTTAGCAGGAGGCAGCGGTGATGCGCTATGGCCGCTGTCGCGTAAGAATTACCCCAAACAATTTATCAATATCAGAGAAGGAAGGTCGCTTTTTCAGGAAGCAGTAGCAAGAAACCTTCCTTTTTGTGATGATTTTTATATCATAACCAATGAAAAATATCGCTACATCGTGGAAGGACAAGTTCAGGCCTTTCAGGGATTATCATACCAATTGTTCTTAGAGGAAATGGGCAGACAGACGGCACCGGCCGTAGCTGTTGCGGCAATGTGTATTGATAAAGGAGAAGATGTGCTGGTCGTATCCACGGATCATTTGATTGATGATGGAGATTATAACGGTACGATTTTAGCTGCAAAAGAACTGCTTACAGATGACAATGTTGTGGTAGTTGGTTGCAATCGGCAGCAGGTTATGAAAAACGGAATGATAAAAGGTCATAGTGCTTTTGGATGTATAGGAAACAATGTTGTAAAATTTTTTTCTCAATATGATGGTGATGGTTCTGAAACATCCGCATTGAAAGAGGAAGAAATTCTGCTCGACAGTGGAATCTTTATGATGAAAGCGGGTGTATATCTGTCTGCGATAAAAGAAAATGCTCCGGAATTATATAAAAAATGTCAATTGGGAACAGACCGTGTCCGATTGGATGGCAATGCTTTTTTGATTACCAGACGATGGCTTTCGTCTATACCTTCGCTTAGTGTGGGAGAAGTTGTCTTTGCTAACTGGGCCGGAAAAAAGGTAAAAGCAGTCCGTGCGCAGTTTACATGGTCCCGCCTGTTAAATACGGAAATGGTTACGCAATACGACGCCCCTTCTTTACAGGGCCCCTCTATTATAGAAAACAGTAGCAATGTTTCTGTTCTCAATGAGACCAAAGATAAGTTGGTGGTTGTCAATGGGTGCGATGATCTGGTTGTTGTAAATGCAAAAGATGCAACTTATATCTCTCGAAAAGGCGACAGTCAGGCGGTTCGGGAGATTATGAATAATCATTATGAAGAGCAGAAGGATATTTTTGATGAGGGCGATATCTTTTATACTTCATGGGGAATAAAAGAAACCTTAACCAGAAACAACGGATATGTTGTTCGCAAGATTACACTGTTTCCGGGAAAAGAAATTTCCATGCACAAGCATGAGCATAGAATCGAGCATTGCTCGATTGTCAGTGGTGTGGCAACCATTACGATTGATGGTATCACAAAAGAATATAATAGCACTGACAATGTTTTTATACCCATTGAGAAATTTCATAAAATTTGCAATACATCTGCAAAAGATTTGGTTTTTATTGAAGTGTCTGTGGGCGACAGCGCGGGACAAAAGACCGGCGATATGGTTCGTGCCATGGATGATTTCGTAAAGTTAGGACCGGCTTACAAGGATTATCTGTGGGGCGGCACCAGATTGTATGAAAAATACGGAAAGAAAAATAAGGATAATAAAGAACATATCATTGCAGAGAGTTGGGAAGTTTCCGCACACAGTGCCGGCCCCTCCATCATTACAGAAGGAAACGCGAAGGGAATGACATTTCCAAATTATTTGGAAAAGATTGGAAAAGAAGCATGGGGCTGGAAATGCAAGCCGTTTGATCGTTTTCCACTTTTGATAAAGCTAATTGATGCGACAAAATCTCTTTCGGTGCAGGTGCATCCTGATGACGAGTATGCCATGAGCGTGGAAGGCGAATACGGTAAAAATGAAATGTGGTATGTCATGGATGCGGCTGAGGACGCCGGATTGTATGTGGGATTTAAAGAAGAAATCACAGCAAAACAATGTCGTGAACACATAGAAAAAGGTACATTGACAGATGTCCTTCAGAGAATACCGGTAAAAAAAGGCGATGTTATTTTTGTAAAAGCCGGAACTGTACATGCGATTTTAGAGGGATTATTGATATTGGAAATTCAACAAAGCTCCAATGCTACTTATCGGTTATATGATTATGACCGTGTTGATAAAAATGGAAATAAGAGAGAACTTCACTTGGAAAAAGCATTGGATAATCTTAATTTTTCAGTGCTACCATGCGACTGTAAGCCGGCAGGGGCAGCGGAAGAAGGAAAGGGATATACCAAACAGCTTTTGGGTGAATGTAAATACTTTTCGGCAACTCTGTATACCGTTGAGAAAGAAGCGGAGATTTCACTGGATGATACCTCATTTAGTGCCATTGTATTTTTAGAGGGAAAAGGAATTATTCAGACAGAAAAACAAAGCAGTCGTTTTAAAGCGGGAGACAGTTATTTCGTCCCGGCTGGAAAGAAAGTGCTTGCCATCGACGGAGCATGTCAGTTTGTGCTGAGTCGGATTTAAATAATGCCCGGTTTCAAAACTCAGACTTCGTCTTCAGACAGTTGAAACCGGGCATTATTTTGTTCGCTTATGCTAATCTATAACTCCCTTAAAATACTCAATCGTTTTCTTTAATCCTTCTTCCAACGCAATTGTAGGTTCCCAATCCAGTTTTTCTTTTGCCAGATCGATAACAGGTTTTCTTTGTGTCGGATCATCTCCGGGTAAAGGCATATACACTAACTTGGAATCAGATCCTGTCAATTCCAAAACCTTCTGTGCCAGCTCAAGCATGGTAAATTCACCGGGATTTCCCAGATTAACAGGACCGGTAAAATCCTTGGAATTCATCATACGAATCATACCTTCAATCAAATCGTCCACATAACAAAAGCTTCTGGTCTGTTTTCCGTCACCATAGATTGTGATATCTTCACCTTTTAAAGCCTGTACAATAAAATTGGAAACTACGCGTCCGTCATTGGGATTCATTCTGGGGCCATAGGTATTGAAAATACGGATTACTTTGATATCAACGTTATGTTGCCTGTGATAATCAAAAAATAAAGCCTCTGCCATTCTTTTTCCTTCATCGTAGCAGGAACGAATACCATGTGTATTTACATTTCCGCGGTAGCTTTCCGGCTGGGGATGTACCAAAGGATCCCCGTATACCTCTGATGTACTTGCCTGTAAAATTTTTGCCTGACATCTTTTGGCTAATCCCAGCATATTTATGGCACCATAAACACTGGTTTTAGCGGTTTTAATGGGATCAAACTGATAAAACGGAGGACTGGCGGGACATGCCAGATTATAAATCTGATCCACATCCACATCATATAGTGGCTCTGTTATGTCGTGACATATAAATGTAAACTTCGGATTGGAAAGTAAATGACTGATGTTATCTTTACTTCCCGTAAAAAGATTATCTACACAGATGACCTCATTTCCGTCCTCAATCAACCGGTCACATAAATGCGAACCTAAAAATCCGGCACCACCGGTTACTAATATTCTACTCATGACTTATTTGCCTTTCTATCTTTTTTCTTATATCAACATCCTATATTTTCTCTGTTTTCTCTGTTTTTGAATGCCCTTTGTTCTTTATTTTCCCACACCAATTTGATAATATTCAAATCCCAGTTCTTCTAAACGTTCTGCATCATATTGATTTCTTCCGTCGAAAATAATCGGATTATTTAATCTCTGTTTGATTTCGTAAAAATCGGGAGCGCGGAATTCTTTCCATTCTGTTACCAAAATCATGGCATCCGCATCCATAAGTGCAGAATATTTGCTTTCACAGTATTCTACATTTTCATTGCCTTTTAAATAACACTCTTTTGCTTCGTTTACCGCTTTGGGATCATATGCCTTTATCTTGGCACCTCGCTTTGTCAGCTCCTGTATCAGTGTGATAGCCGGAGCCTGTCGCATATCATCTGTTTTTGGCTTAAATGCAAGTCCCCATACAGCAAAGGTTTTGCCAGTCAAATCTTCCCCATATTTTTTGACAATCTTACGGACTAATACCATTTTCTGGTCTGCATTTACATTTTCAACGGCATTCAAAATCCTTGTTTCATATCCATAATCAGCACTTGTTTTAATTAAAGCCTGTACATCCTTGGGAAAACAGCTTCCGCCGTAACCACAGCCGGGATAAATAAACTGGAAACCAATTCGATGATCACTTCCGATACCCATCCGGACTTTATTGACATCCGCCCCGACAAGCTCGCAGATATTGGAAATCTCATTCATAAAGGAAATTTTGGTGGCGAGCATCGCATTGGCTGTATACTTGGTCATTTCTGCACTTGCAATATCCATAAAGATAAAGGATTCCGTATTTTTCACAAGTGGCAGATACATCTCGCGCATAACTTTTGCTGCATTATCATTATCGGTACCGATGACAATTCGATCCGGTCTTGAACAGTCTTCGACAGCCGTTCCTTCTTTTAAAAATTCCGGGTTGGATATTACGTCAAAAGTGAGAGGGCTTTGTCTTTTATCCAACTCCTTCTGAATCGTTTCACGTACCTTTTTGGCAGTTCCTACCGGAACGGTTGATTTATCAATGACATAAATATGGTGATCCATGAACTTGCCGATGCTTTCGGCTACGCCTAAGACATACTGCAAATCTGCACTGCCGTCTTCTCCCATCGGAGTTCCTACGGCGATAAAGCAGATATCCGATTTTTGCAGTGCACTCTGGATATCCGTTGTAAAATCCAATCTGCCGGAATTATAATTTTCCAGCACCATACCTTCCAAGCCAGGCTCATAAATCGGAATGATTCCTTTTTTTAATTTCTCAATTTTTTCTTCCATGACATCTACACAAATGACATCATTTCCATAATCAGCCAGACATGTTCCGGTAACAAGTCCGACATATCCTGTTCCTACAACGGCAATTTTCATAAATAATCTCCTTATCACAAAAGAATGAAGTTAATTACTATTTTATACAGCTTTCTTATTTTAACATTAAAAAAACAAAATAAACAGTACTTATTTAAAAATAGAGAAGATTAATCATGCATTATATAAAGAAACGAGATAAAACGTTGCGCGACTGTGAAAAATATCATTTTTGATAAAAAAAGACACAAAAATAAACAGAGAAAATGACGATTTGGCAAAAACTGTTCATTTTTAGGCAGTTTTTGCATTTTACCCCAATAGATTTCTTTCTACAAAAAATATATATTTATACTATAACCGCGCAGGGTACAACAGACAAAAACATTTTCTTACAGAAACAAGGAAAATGAAACAATTTAAATGAAAAGGGGAGATATTATGATAATGGTAGAAGAAACAAAACAAAAAATCGGATTGGAACGGTACATTACAAAAATCATGTTGGATCTTGGTGTGCCGGCACATCTAAAAGGTTATCATTACATACGCGAGGCAATACTTTTATCGGAACAGGATATGGAAGTAGTCAGCAGCGTAACAAAACTATTGTATCCGGAAATTGCAAAAACATATAAAACAACTTCTCAGAAAGTAGAAAGAGCCATTCGAAATGCAATCGAAGTTTCCTGGAGCAGAGGAAATACGGATACGATGCAGGAATTGTTTGGATATTCCAGTGCAGAAGGAAAAAACAGACCGACAAACAGTGAATACATTGCGAGAATTGCGGATAAAATACGATTGGACTTGAGAACGGAAACATTGGCTTCCTAAATGGTGAACGTGAAAAAAAGAAAAGAGAGTAAAAAAGATTTGGAAAAAGCGCGGTTTTATTCCAAATCTTTTTTTATAAACGCTTGCCAAAGGTACTCTATTAGAGTATAATTTTATTGCGTTGTAAATTATACTTTTGGCACATACAGTATACTGTGATACCAAAATAAAAGGGTGATTGATGAATTGAAAACGATACAAGAGCTTAGAATGGAACATGGCATGACACAAAAGGAATTCGCAGAAAAATATGATATTCCGGTTCGGACAATTCAAAAATGGGAGAGGAATGGTTCAATACCTCCTTCGTATATAGCAGAAGCAATTGATAAAATTCATTTTTTGGAACAGAGTGAGTTGTTTTTTGAAAGTTATTGGAAAAATGAAAAAACAGCTAGTGTTAGGGTTTTGGGACAGAATGTTTATATTGAAAGATATATATTGCATCCGATAAAACAGATTTTTTATAAAGACAGAATGACCAGATATGAGTTGGGAGAAATATTGAAAAATCGCTGCTGGAGTGAAAAACGCCATGATCTTCCCGTAATCATGGAGAAACTTGGTTTGTCAGAATTTAATCCCTATGAAATATGCCGAATTACGCATGGTAAAATGTATCAGGATCACATTTGGTTTCGTTATCCGGGAGAGTTGATTAATTATGAAGATATTAAAAGAAATAATAATTGATGATAATTATCTGGTAAGAGATAAAAGTTCAAGTGATGGAGCGCAGGACAAATTCTATAAAGAAGGGATCTGGTATAAGTCTGATTATTATGGCGGAGAAGCAGAGGCAGAATATCTTTCTTCCCTTTTGTTATCTTGCACAAATCTCGAAAAAAAGGCTTACGTTTTATATGAAAAATGCAAATTGAATCAATCAAAAGGTTGCTTTTCAACAGATTTTTTAGATGTTTCACAAAAGGAAGAATTTGTCACTTTTTACAGATTGTATTTTAATATTTATGGCAAAGATCTGGCTGCAGTAACATCTCGCATGGATTATGATGATGCTATTGAGTATGTCATAAAATTCGTGAAAGAAGTTACGGATTTGGATATTCGCTGTTACCTTGCCAATACTTTTTATCTGGATCGAATTATTCTCAATACAGATCGACATTTTAATAATATGGGCATTATTTTTGATGGTGAAAATTACCGTGAGGCACCGATTTTCGACAATGGAAAATCTCTCTTTGTGGGAGAATCGTATGAAGAAGATATGTCGGATAGTGAAATCCAAGCGAAAATTCGAAAACTGTATGCAAAAGCCTTTAGCCCTTCATTTCAAATGAATTACAATTATTTGAAAGAAGATACAGATATAGCTCTTAATCTTGAGCTGTTAAAAGAAAAGTTAAAAGAGGTACCGGAAAGCTTTCAAAAGCGTATCTTGATAATTCAGTTGTCAAAAATATTTGCTTAGACAAAAGAACCGTTTCCACGAAACATGTTGAAAAAAAACAGTTGTTTGAATATAATAGATACAGTATCTCATTCGGTTTTATATGGTGATGCATATTTTCCGGATGAGGCAGTAAAATGAATTAACTAAAAAGAAAAAGGACATTTAAAATGGCGAATAAAGAAATAAGAATTGGCGATTATGTGATTAATGAAACAAGCCGTCCGTACATGATTGCAGAAATCGGTATCAATCACAATGGCGATATAAATATTGCCAAGAAATTAATTGATGCGGCAAATGCAACAGGTTGGAACAATGTAAAATTCCAAAAGAGAAATCCGGAGCTTGCTGTTCCGGAAGCACAAAAGAGCGTTCCGAGAGAAACTCCATGGGGTACCATGACATATCTGGAATACAAATATCGTGTGGAATTTGAAAAGCCCGAATACGATATTATTGATGCTTATTGTAAAGATAAAGGGATGACCTGGAGCGCATCGCCCTGGGATATGCCGAGTTTGGAATTTTTATTAAATTACGATATCCCCTATATTAAAGTGGCAAGTGCTTCAAATGGCAGGGATGAGATGATCAGCGAGGCTGCCAAATCCGGCAAACCGGTCATTTTATCAACCGGTATGACAACGATGGAAGAAATTGACCACGCTGTTGAAGTATTGGAAAAATACGGACATGGCGATTATATTTTACTTCATACCAACAGTGCGTACCCGGCTCCTACCAAGGATTTGAATCTTCGCATGATCGAGACACTTCGCAAGCGTTTTGACTGTCTGGTGGGTTACAGCGGACATGAGGCCAATATGGAGCCGACCATTGCGGCAGCAGTACTTGGTGCATGTGTGATTGAAAGACATGTCACTTTGTCTCATGAAATGTGGGGCAGCGACCAAAAAGCCAGTCTTGAGGTGCATGCGATGGATATGTTAAATAAGCGTATCCAGAGCGTTTATGATGCTTTGGGAACCGGTGTAAAATACATGTCTGAGAGCGAAGCTGCTCAGCGAAAGAAATTGAGAACGGTTTAAAATCGGTAGCAAAAAAGATCCACTGCTTAGGCAGTGGGTCTTTTATTTTCAAAAGTGGGTAGTTTTACCATCCACAATGGTGTAAAATGACATAAAGCATAAGCGAGGAGTGCAAATGAAATGTCTAATAAATTAGTAAGTACAAATGCTAAAAAAACAAAAAGAGCCAAGAAAGATGAAAATGGCATAGCGGATATTGCCAAAAGTCTGGTGGAATATGCTGTTGCAGTCTTTGTTATTGCGATTGCGATTTTGGTTCCGCTTTATTTAAAAGATGGTTATCATGGTGTGGGCGACTGCAAATATGAGTTGTATCGAAATATTATGATCATAGGACTAATCGTAACAGGTATTTTTCTGCTCATATATTGGTTGATGAGTAGTTTTGTGATAAAGGATAAGCTATCGCTAACTGATGCATTTGTTTTGGCGTTTGCCCTGATGGTGTTTATTTCTGCGATTGCGGGAGGAAATTTCAAAGACTGTATCAAGGGTTATAGCGGATGGTATATGGGAATCCTAATGTTATTGTCCTTCGTGACACTGTATTTTCTGCTTTCGCGGTTTGGAAGATATCAAAATGCCATTTTGATTGCACTTTTGGCAACGGCATTTATTACCTATGTGATTGCCATTTTACATAGAATGAAGATTGATCCCATTGGAACATATGGGATTGGAACGGAAGCGGAAATCTCGGACTATTATAAAAACTGGTTCCTTTCTACCTTGGGGCAATCCAGCTGGAACAGTGCCTATCTGTGTACACTTTTTCCAATCGGCATGGGGATTTATTGTGTTTGTAAAAAAAGTTATCTGCGCATCCTTTCCGGAGTGTTTGTGTTAGTCGGCTTTATGACTTTGGTTACCCAGAATGGCGATAGTGCCTATTTTGCGATGCTTGGTTTTATGCTTGTTTTGTTTGCACTTTGTGCGGATGATTCGCAAAAAATGGTACGCTTTTGGGAAATGGCACTGCTGTTTTTTGTAGCGACCAGGATTATTGTGGTTTTGTTCCGCATTCATCCGTTTGAGGGATTGCAGTTGGATACAATCAGCAGTTTCCTTCTTTACCATAAGCTTATGTGGTTCTTTGGAGCAGTCATTTTGATGCTCTGGCTCATCTTTTTATGGTGTCATCGCAGGGCTTTCTACCCTGTAAAAGCTATGAAAATA
The DNA here is from genome assembly GCA_945919795.1 of uncultured Lachnospiraceae bacterium. Classification (GTDB taxonomy): domain Bacteria; phylum Bacillota; class Clostridia; order Lachnospirales; family Lachnospiraceae; genus UBA2882. The sequence goes on along the minus strand of CAMEJJ010000001.1, from coordinate 253,271 downwards.
ACAAGTATCATATTGATTGGAGTTACCGTATTGGTGCTTTTGTTTGCAATCGGTATCTTAATTGCAGGTGCAAAAGGTGTATTGCCCCAAAGCTTGGCTAATTTGACAGAAAAAATCCCCTATCTGGTATGGAATGAGCAATGGGGAAACGGCAGAGGAAGAACATGGGCATTTTCAGCGCAGATGTATCAGGATATGAGTTTGAAAAACAAACTTTTAGGAGTGGGACCGGATGGATATGCGCCATATGCATATGCATTTTATCAAGACAGACTGTCCGCCATGTGGGGAGATTTAAAACTGACCAATGCTCACAACGAATGGTTTACGGCATTGATTAATTACGGCATAATCGGAACCATTGCTTATATTGGCATTTTTGTTTCTGCTATTGTTGCATTTATAAAACAGAGCAAAAATAAGCCTATTTTAATCGGCTTTGTGGCAGCAATCGTATCTTATATGTGCCACAATCTCTTTTGTTATCAGACGGTTTGCTGTACCCCTTTTATTTTTATGGTGATTGGAATGGGAATGTATTTATGTAGGAAAAGTTGTGTGGAGAGCTAAAATATCCATAAATTATTCCCGTATTCTTCAAATTTCCTTAAATTTCCGCTTGAAAAATTAGTTGTTGATATATTACACTAAAGAATAGAGTGATTTACATAATATTCCTCTCCACCAACGGGCAACCGGATTAGGGCAGGGCGGTATCATACAAAAGAAAAGGCGGTTTAATATGTTTCAAAAAGTAAAACATTTTATTACATATTTCTTGATAGCAGGATTGACGCTCGGAGTGCTTTCTGCACAACCGGCATTTGCTGAGGAAACAGTATCGGCTGATAACATAGCTGTGACAGATGCAGTAGATACAGTAGACACTGTAGAAAGTGCTTCTACGTTAGCATATGTTTACTTGGATCAGAAAACGGTTGAAACACCGGGAACGCAAGTGGTAATGGTCGGATATGGGGATGAAGATACCCTTGTTTCAGATGCCGTTTTGACGGTGAAAAATTATTATACCGGTGCGGTAGCCACTTATCAGAAAACGGATGTCATGGAAAATGTGGCTGTTTTTGAAATGGATTATTCCGCTACCGACAAAGGTATTTATGAGATTACAGATGTAGCAATTACAACATCTGACGGCGTTCAAGATCAAATCCATCTGAGAGATACCGGAATGGCTAACGTCTATTTTGGTGTAGATGAGGAATTTACAGAAGAGACAAGTGAAGATGTTCAGGTCTTATCCACAGAGTCAGAAGAAGCTTTAACAGATATTGATATAAATGATGTGGAGCTTCAGATTGTTCATTTGGATGGAAATGCTGATGAGATTTCTACATCAGATATTGCAGATATCAAGAATACATTGCAAAATGCACAAAAAAGTCGTGCAATTATGCAGACCGAAGCGAGTGAAGATTATGTCGTGGTATTAGATCCCGGTCATGATTCGACACACGCAGGAGCCAGAGCAAATGGACTGGCAGAAGAAAATGTGACGCTTCAGATTGCTCAGTATTGCAAAGAAGAATTAGAGCAGTATTATCATGTCAAGGTTTATCTGACCAGAAGTGGAACCGGATGCCCATATCCCGGTAATTCTTCGGTTATTGATAATAAAAACAGGGTGCTAGCCGCAGCAGGCGTGGGTGCTGATTTATATGTGAGTATTCACATTAATTCCTCCAGAAGCGGTTCACCAAATGGAGCGGAGGTTTTTTATCCCAATGCCAGCTATCGGCCGGATATCAGCTCGGCAGGAGCCAATTTGTCTACGCAGATTTTGAGACAATTAACCGCACTTGGATTGTCTAACAGAGGAATTTCAATACGTAATTCAGAGGATCGTTCTACCTATCCGGATGGTTCACTTGCGGATTATTATGGCGTTATCAAAAACTCTAAATTGTGCGGATTTCCCGGAATTATTGTTGAGCATGCCTATATTTCCAATGCATCGGATGCGGCATTTTTAAGAAGTGAAGAAAATCTGAAAAGGTTAGGAATTGCAGATGCTACCGGTATTGCAAACTATCTGGGATTGTCCAAGACACCGGATAGAGTAGCGGACCCGGTATTAGTTACGGATTTTGTAACCAGACTATATGATAAGTGCCTTGGAAGATATCCTGATGAAAAAGGGTTAAACGATTGGGTAAAATCTTTGTGTAGTTTTGAGCAAGACGGTGTTGGGGTTGCTTATGGTTTTGTTTTCAGTGATGAAATGATTAATAGCAATCTGAGCGATGAGGAGTTTGTAGAAGTACTGTACAATGTGTTTTTGGACCGTGAATCTGATGCGGCAGGAAAACAAGACTGGTTATACAACCTGAACAATGGTGTTTCCCGATATGGTGTTTTCATGGGATTTGCCAATTCCAAAGAATTTACCGATATCTGTGAACGATATGGAATTGATAAAGGGGAAGCGAAAGCAATCGAAGGGCGAGACAGGAGTCTTGGACTGACAACATTTGTCTCAAGATTATATACAAAGGCATTGGGAAGAGGTTATGATGTGAAAGGACTTAACGACTGGTGCAATGCCATTATGGATGAAAGAGAGACCGTAACCAGTGTATCGACAAATGGATTTTTTAATTCCAGAGAGTTTTTAGAAAAGAATATGGATGATTCGGAATTTGTAAAGACTTTGTATCGTACATTTTTCGATCGTGAATATGATCAGGCAGGCTACGATACCTGGATGGATAACCTACAGAATCAAAAGATGACAAGGGATGAAGTTTTACTTGGATTTGCCAATTCCAAAGAATTTGCCGACCTGAAAAAACAGTATGGTGTTAAATAAGGATAATTTCAGGATTTCAAAGAACTACCGAATCTGTGTTTTATGTACAAAAAACGTCATTTTATATGGCGTTTTTTTGTTGCAATTAAATGAAAATTATACGATAATATAAAGGGATTTTTATGAGCGAAAGGAGAAGAAAATGAGAAAAATCACAAGAATTTCAAAAGGGGCTTTTGCACTTCTTTTGTCTTTGGCCATGGTATTGACCCCGGTTAGTGGAGTACATGCTACGGAAATTGACGAAAATCAAGAGTATGATGATTCGAACTTTTTTGATTATCAGGGTGTACCGGTAACCGAAGAAGTGGCAACAACACAAGAGGTATTGTCAGAAACGACAGTTTCAGAGAATAATACAGAGATGCAGTCGCCGGAAAATACCTTGGAAATAGAGGGCTTAAGAGGTTATATTGCAGATTCACCACAATATGTTACAAGAGATGCTTTTGCTTCCACAACAAGCTACAAAGGTTTACAGACGGTTAGCGTATCAGATGCGGTTGAAAATGGATGCGAGCATATGTTCTTCAACTTGTTTTTGGAGTCGTATTGGGCTGATCCTTCTTATGGTGTCAAATATATTTATAATGGCAATGAGTATTATTTTAGTGATATGAGTGGCATTGTCAGCGTTGTAAAACAGGCTAATGCAAGAGGAATTACCGTAACAGCACAGCTTATGGTAAAATCTTCCAGCACCGCAAGAAATGGTGTACTGATTGCACCGAGTGCTCAAAGTGGACTGGGAGCGCATACATACTATGCACCGAATGTTGATAGTCATTTTTATCAGGCAGAAATTCAGTATTTAGCACAATTATTCAGCCAGGCGGATTGTCACATTGACAACTGGGTGGTTGGCAATGAAGTAAATATGCCCAACTCACCGTTTTCACCTTATACCGGATATGGGACAGATATTGAAGCTAATACCAGTCAATGGGCAAAGGATTTTAAATTGGTATACAACACGGTAAGAAAGTACACACAAGCTTCTCGTGTCAGCATCTGTGTTGATCATAGCTGGCAGCATAATGATGAGGGAAGAGGTATTAGTACAAAGGATTTTCTAGATAATTTTGCACCTAAGGCTTCAGGTACGGACTGGTGTATTGCATACCATTTGTACCCCGCTGTATTATATGAGCCCACTCTTTGGGGTATTACGCAGTTAGAGTCTGTTGCCGGAAGGGATTTGAATCCCAGAAATGAATCGGCTGAATTTGTTGATGGATACAATTTGTATATTATGTCCAATTATATTAAAAATAAATTCGGTTCCAACCATCGTATCATGCTGACAGAAGAAGGCTTTTCTGATAATGACGGAGAAAAAATACAGGCTGCATCTTTAGCTTTATCTTACTATGCTGCAAAATTTAATGATATGGTAGATTGCTTTATCCTTAATACACAGAATGCAGGAAAATTGGATACTGCATACGGCACAAAGAGTATGGATTTCAGATTAAAGGGACTTGCCAGCGAAGTCTGGAAAAATCTGGACACTAATCAACCTTATGTAGAATCCGTAACATTACCTGTAATCGGAATTAAAAACTATTCGGAAGTGATTCCCGGATACGGAAGAGTGGTTGATAAAGAAAAAGTCGGCGCATTTGTTGACCGGTTATACAACAAATGTCTGGGCAGAGATGCGGATGAAAAAGGAAGAGCGGACTGGGTTGGCTCACTGGTAAACGGCTCACAGACAGGAGCCGGAGCTGCATATGGATTTTTCTTTAGTGATGAGCTTAAAAATAAAAATCTGAGCAATGAAGATTTTGTGGAGTTGCTTTATAATGTATTTTTAGATCGTTCTTCTGATGCGCCGGGTAAAGCGAATTGGGTATCACAATTAAATGCCGGATATGGAAGATTGGGCGTATTCCGTGGATTTGCAGAGTCAGATGAGTTTAATAAAATTTGTGGTTCATATGGAATTAATCGAGGTACTGTAAAAATTACAGAAGGACGAAGCAGAAATGCCGGAGTTACAGCATTTGTTGGAAGATTGTATACAGAGTGTCTTGGTAGAAGCTATGATGAAGGTGGCTTGAACAACTGGTGTAATATTATTTGTGATAAAAAGTGGAGTGTCAATAAGGTTTCCACAGATGGTTTCTTCTTCTCCAAAGAATTTTTAGAGAAAAATACGAGCAATGAGGAATATGTCAGAATCTTGTATGCAACTTTCCTTGGAAGAGAACCTGATAAAACCGGTTACGATATGTGGGTAGGTATTTTAAACAGAGGTGAAAAATCCAGAAAAGAAGTACTGTATGGTTTTTCCAATTCAGATGAATTTGGTAAAATAAAAGCTTCGTTTGGATTATAAAATTGAATTATGTGACAGTGTTAATCCATCCTTTGCAATATGCAGAGGATGGATTATTATTTTTTCTGGCCTGCGACAATTCAACCTTATCCTACATTGCGACAATCCAAACTTGTCCCACAATTGCCAATTCCTTTCACCTGGCAATCGACAATTCCCTGCTTCCCGCTACTACACGCCCTGCAATCGTTGCATATTACTTGAAAAAATGGTAAAATCTATTTAATTATGCATAGAAATAAAAGTAGTAGGAAATTCAAATGAGAGAACAATATAAACATTTATTAAATTTTTGTGCGAACTTTGTGATGCTTGCTTTTCAGGGGGCTCTTTTTGCATTTATCTGGTACAAGTATTATGCAACAGGCGGATATTTATTTTATCGAAGAGGTCATTGGGCTGCCATTGGTATATATATGCTAATCGTTTTCTTTTTTACCAGGACATTCAATGGCTACAAGATAGGATATCTTCGGATTATGGATATTTGTCTTTCGCATATTCTGGCGATTTTGTTAGGTGGTTTTGTTGGCTATGTGGAAGTGTGCCTGATCAAAAGAGATTATGTGAGTCCGCTTCCGATTTTAGTAATTAGTGTCATTGAGATGATATTTGCCATATTTTGGGTTTATCAGGTTCGCCATCTATATACTATTTTGTATCCACCAAGGGATGTAATTTTTATCTACGGTGAATACGAACCGACAGACCTTATTCAAAAGTTTGGAAGCAGAGAAGACAAATATCACATTTGCGAAACCATCAGCTACAAGACGGATGAGGACAAGCTTTATGCGGAAATTGAACAGTATCAGGCAGTTATGCTTTGCGATTTGCCTGCGGCTGAACGAAACAAAATATTGAAGTATTGTTATCGCAATAATATCCGGGTTTATGTGACGCCAAAGATATCTGATATTATTATGAATGGTGCAGATAATATTTTTCTGTTTGACACTCCTCTTTTGCTTTGCCGCAATCGTGGACTTTCCATCGAGCAGCGCTTTTTAAAGCGTGCCATGGATATTGTCATTTCACTTTTGGGAACAATTATTGCATCGCCATTTATGCTAATAATTGCAATTGCGATCAAATTATATGATGGAGGTCCTGTTTTATACAAACAGGAGCGTATTACCAGAGATGGCAAACCTTTTATGATTTATAAGTTTCGCAGTATGAGTACAGATTCAGAAGCCAAGGGCGCAAGACTTGCCATGAAAAATGATAAGCGCGTTACACCGGTTGGAAAGATTATCCGAAACATTCATTTTGATGAGCTTCCTCAGCTTTTCAATATTCTAAAAGGTGAGATGTCAGTTGTTGGTCCCCGGCCGGAACGTAAGGTGATTATGGATGAATATCAAAAAGAGCTGCCGGAATTTGATTTTCGAACCAAAGTCAAGGCCGGCCTTACAGGATATGCACAGGTGTTTGGCAAATACAATACATCTCCTTATGACAAGTTAAAGTTCGATATGCAGTATATTGAGAATTATTCTCTTGGATTAGATATTAAAATATTGATTTTGACTTTTAAGATTTTATTTCAGAAAGAAAATACAGAAGGTGTCGATGAAAGTCAGACGACAGCATTAAAAAACAATGATGAAAAGCAGTGATGAAAAGCATTAATGAAGAATATCGATGAAAAACATTAGCAGATGGGATTTAGACCATGATAAAAGAAATGGCAACGGTAATTATACCGGTATATAATGCAGAAAAATATCTGGAACGAACGATTAAAAGCGTTTTGGCGCAGACATATACCCAGTGGGAGCTCTTATTGGTAGATGATTGTTCAACGGATCATAGCAAAGAAATCATGCAAAGATATGCAGAGGAATATCACAATATCCGATGTTTTTATTGTGAGAAAAATGCGGGACCATCTCAAGCACGCAATTTAGGTATTGATAATGCACAGGGACAGTATATTGCATTTGTTGATTCGGATGATTTATGGGTGCCGGAGAAATTGGAAAAACAAATTGCATTTCTTAAGAAAAAAAATTGTGCCTTTACCTTTACCTCATATGAGTTTGCAGATGAAAATGCTATAAAAACGGGAATTGTTGCTCATGCACCATCTGAGGTGTGTTACAAGGATTTGTTGAAAAGTTCTACAATTGCACCAAGCACTACCTTATTTGACAGAGAAAAGATAGAGGATCATCTTATCAAAATGCCACTCGGAGTATCCAGAGAGGATGCGGCTACCTGGATGAAGATTACCCGAAACGGATACAAAGCATACGGTTTAGACGAAATACTTACGATTTACTGCCGGCATAAGGGTGCTTATTCCGGTAACAAGATAAAAGCAATTATAGGAAAATGGCAGCTATATCACGATGTTGAACATCTATCTGTATTAAAAAGTGCCTATTATGTTGTGGTTAATACCTGGGCTGCAGTGGTACGGCGTTTATAAAACAAAGAACCGATAATTTCAATCAAAAATTGAGCGAAATAAAAGAAATATTGACTATATTCATGGAATATAAAGCCAAAACCGGAGAATGATATGAGACTAATGGTAGATGTCCGCACCATGGCAAGTCAGCCAAGTGGAGTGGGCATGTATGTGTATAATTTCATAAGAGAAGTACAGAAATGTCCAGCTATTGAACTCATCCTAATTTCCGATGTGGATGAAAGCTTTCAAATGCAGGAAATGAAACAATCCGATGTTCGGATAATATTATATGGAAAGCGCATATTCCGTAGCAAGGAAGTGTTTCGGTATTTTTCTTTTGTAAAAAAAGAAGTTTTAAGAGAGCAACCGGATTTGTTTTGGGAACCCAACAATCTTCTGCCGACGAATTTAAAAGGATTTAGAGGAAAGGTTATGCTAACTTTGCATGATGTCTTTCCCATTACGCATGCAAAGTATTTTAACCGTCTGTATCCATTATACTTCCGTATTTTTTTGAAGTATTCCATCAGAAATAGTGATATTTTGCTTTTCAACTCCGAGGAAACACGAAAGAATGTTGAGAAATATGTACCACTTGCAAAGGAAAAAGAAACATTTTTAACTTATGTTATTGTTCCTGATGGAACCACAGAAACTGTAAAAGGCGATAAAACAACTGATATTGTAGTAGATGATAAAACGACAAATTTTGCAACAGATGATAAAACGGCTGATACTACATCAGATGATAAAATCGCAGAAAATAACGATTACTTTTTCTATATTGGTAATCTGGAAGGTAGAAAAGGCGTTGACCGATTGTTAAAAGCCTATCAGCAATATTTTTTACAAGGTGGAAAAAGAAAACTATATCTTGCCGGTGGGATCAAGGATGATTATATCAGAGACTTAATTGCACAAGTACAAAAAATAGTTGGCCCCAATCTGATTTCACTTGGTTATGTCGAGCAAGAGGAAAAAAATCGGCTGATAAGGCAGGGAGGATGTTTTTTATTTCCTTCCAGAGCAGAGGGATTTGGAATACCATTGATTGAGGTCATGCAGTACAAAGTGCCGATTATTGCCAGTGATATGAGTATTTTCCGAGAGATTATCGGAGATTGTATCTATTATTATCAACAAGGTTCTGATGAAAAGGAAGAAATCACAAATCTTGCAAAAGCCCTACAGCTTTTTGATAAAGGTTGTATCAGGATTGATGAGCAATGTTATGAAAAAGTGGTTGAAAGGTATTCGCCCGAAGTACTTGGCAACGCATTTATTCAATATTTAAATGCTTACAATTAAAGATAAAAGTGACTGAAAGAAATAAAAATTACCAAATAGCAGACAAATAAAAGAATAAAATAATGATTAGGAGAAAACCATGTCAGGAATGGTTTTTTGGCTGTCGGAGAAGTTGAGACCGATTTTATTAAAAGTCTTCCCGCAGACATTTTTGAAAAAAATAAAAAACAGGCTGGTAACAAAAAAAGCTGCCCGGCTGAAAAAAGAAGGAATACAGCCATTTGATAAGGATGCTTATAAAAAAGGTATTAATCTCATTGGAGGGATCCGGACACAAAACGGATTAGGACAGAGTTGCCGGCTTGTGGCAGATATATTGGAACATACGGGATGGGATTATACCATTTATGATTTTAGTGCCATCAAAAATATTCACAGAAATGATCACAGTTATGATGCAAAAGTTTCTGATACCTTGCCATACGGTATTAATATTTTGCACCTCAATCCATTTGAACTGCAGATGGCACATTTGGAGCTTGGAAATGAATTACTGAATGGTCATTATAATATTGGCTATTGGCTTTACGAAATTGAAAAAATTCCAAATGACTGGATTCCCGGAATAGATCTTGTGGATGAAATATGGACACCTTCAGAGTATATCAGTAACTGTTTTCGCAAGCTGACTGATAAACCGGTTTATACCAGGACTTATTGCGTGACAGCGCCGATTGACGAAACCTGTGACAGGGAATATTTTGGATTGCCAAGGGATCAGTTTTTGTACTTAATTATGTATGATTCCAACAGTACTTCTTCGCGAAAAAATCCAATGGGTGCCATAAAGGCTTTTAAAAAGGCATATCCAAGTGAAAAAAAAGAAATTGGTCTGGTTATTAAGATCAACAATGGATCCAAAGAAGATGTTGCTTATCTAAAGGATGAGCTTAAAGGTTATGATAACGTTCATTTTATTACCCGCATCATGGACAAGATAGAGGTCAACAGCCTGATTGCAGATGTTGATGTATTTGTATCTTTGCATAGGGCAGAAGGCTTTGGGCTGGTTATGGCGGAGGCAATGTTAAATCAAACTGCCTGTGTTGCAACGAATTATTCCTCAAACACCGAATTTATGGATTCCGAATCCGCATGTATGGTAGATTATCAACTGGTTGATCTGGCAGGAGATACCGGTTTTTATCCCAAGGGCAGCAAATGGGCTGAGCCGGACTATGAACAGGCTGCCATGTATATGAGAAAACTATATGAAGATCCGGATTATTACGATCAAATTGTTAAAAATGGTAAAGAAAAGATAGAGTATAAGATGCAGATGCAAAAGGTAAGTGCGGATTTTACTGACAGATTGGAGAGTATTTATGCAGCAGATTGATGTTGAACAGATTATGAGTGAAATCAGAGAAGAAATAAAAGAAAAGGGAATTTGTGAGGAACCCATTCCGTTTCGGGATCCCTATGAAGAGGAATTGCCCTTTTCGATTCCGCAACAATTCAGTAAAGAAGAATTATACAACGAGACAATCAATGCTATGGCACTGTATGATACTGCGATTCAGCCGATAACGCAGGCATCCGGTATCAAAGGACTGATCAAAAAAATACTCAATAAAATGGCGTTCTATTCCATGAATACACATATGATCAGTCAAAATACATTTAATATAGCGGTTGTCAATGCATTGCTGGAAGTCAATGCATTAGCAGATGAAAACCGGAAGCTTGCCCAAAAAGTCGAAGAATTACAGGACGAAATAGAAATGCTAAAAAAGAAAATTTGAAAATAGAAAGACAGAAATAAAAAACGGAAACAGAAATACTGAAACTAAATCAGAACAACAGAAACAAAACAACAGAAACAGAACAACAAAAACAACAACAAAACAATCATAAAGCAGGACAGATAACGTGAAAAGAAGAATAATCAGTATGCTGGCTGTGCTCTCGAAAGGAGATGCTGTCAGTAATGATGCGGTAGCAATTCACAGACTATTAGAAGATGCCGGATATGAAACTGTTTTTTGCGCAGAGCGGGCTTATTATGAACCGACAGGGATAAAAGTCGTATCGGCCGCAGACCTAAGTTTTATATGTGAGAGCGATGTGGTTCTTTACCATCTTTCAACCGGTACGGATTTGAATTATCGTTTTGGCAGATTGAAATGCAAAAAAATAATCCGATATCATAATATTACGCCACCCTTTTATTTTCAAAATTATACAACGTTAAAAGTGGCCAGTTCCATGGATGGATTATATGGTGCAAAATTTCTGGCAGATAAAGCTGACTACTGTATTTGTGTTTCGGATTACAATCGTCAGGATTTAGTCAGAATGAATTACCAGTGTCCGATGGATGTGATGCCGATTTTAATTGCATTTGATGACTATCAAAAGAAACCGGATGAAAAGGTTTTAAATGATATGAAAAATACAACAGATATCATTTTTACAGGGAGAATTGCACCCAATAAGCGTCATGAAGATGTGATACAGGCATTTTATTACTATCAGAAATATTACAATGAAGATGCAAGATTGCATCTTGTTGGTAATCCGATTGGAATGGAGCCATATTATCAGAAGTTATTGGAATATGTTGAAAGGCTTGGGGTGAAAAATGTCCATTTTACAGGACATATTCCTTTTTCCGAGATGTTGGCATACTATGCGGGAGCAAATCTGTTGCTATGTATGAGTGACCACGAAGGTTTTTGTGTTCCTTTAGTGGAAGCGATGTATTTTTCTATTCCTATCTTAGCCAAGGATGCGGCAGCGGTTGGCGAGACGCTTGGCGGAAGTGGTATCTTATTAAGAGATAATAATCCAATAGAGGCAGCTGCACTTATGAATCGTGTTTTACAAGATGATAGTTTGAGAAATGTAATCATTCAAGAACAGCAAAAGCGCCTAGCGGACTTTTCATCACAAAGGATTCAAAAGCAGTGTCTGGAATTAATGGAAAAATTTCTCAGTCAGCAGAAACAGTAATTTATTGTAAAATATTCATTAGAAAAGAAATCAGATACAGACTATGAAAAAAGTTGGATTGGTATGCCCCTGGTATGGAGAAAAAATTACCGGAGGCGCAGAGGCAAATTTAAGAGGAATTGCGCACAATATGCAAAAGCGCGGAATAGAAGTTGAAGTGTTGACCACCTGTGTAAAGGATGCCAATTCAGACTTCAATGCCAATGTGCATCCGCAAGGATGTTCTATCGAAGCCGGGATAACGGTACGACGTTTTCAATCAGATGTAAGTGATTTGGGCGCTTTTGTCTATGTCAATCATAAGCTGTGTGGTGGACAAAAGGTTATCTCCTATGATGAAGAAAAGACTTTTGTAGAACAAAACATCAATAGTCAGGAACTATACCGGTATATCAGAGAACATGAAAAAGAGTATAGTGCGTTTTTATTTTCACCCTATTTGTTTGGGACGACGTATTACGGCGCACAGCAGGTTTTAAAGAAAGCAATACTAATTCCGTGTTTTCATGATGAACCATATGTATATCTGCGCAATTTTAGGAGAGTCTACAGTAACGTGGCAGGAATGGCCTTTAATGCACAACCGGAGCAGTGGATTGCAGAAAAGCTATATGATTTACACAATGTACATACGATGGTAACCGGCTGCGGTCTGGATACGAATTTACAATATGATGCACAGCGCTTTCGTATGAAATATCAGATAAATGCCCCGTTTATTTTATATGCAGGGCGTAAAAATGCAGGAAAAAACGTCGATACACTGTTACATTATTTTTCGATTTATAAGAGAAGGGATACAAGGAATCTCAAACTTGTATTGATTGGCGGTGGACAGATTGCCATTCCGTCGGAGATAAAAGATGATGTGATAGATTTGGGATTTGTACCAATTCAGGATAAATATGATGCTTATGGGGCAGCAGAGTTATTGTGTCAGCCTAGTAAACATGAAAGTTTTTCGCTGGTCATCATGGAAAGCTGGTTATGTGACAGACCGGTACTGGTAAGCGGCGATTGTGCGGTAACCAAAAATTTTGCAGTGCAATCAGGCGGCGGACTATATTTTACCAATTACTGTGAGTTTGCGGGCGCATTGGATTATTATAAAGATCATCCTGATATGTCTGAAAAAATGGCGGCTGCCGGAAAGGCGTATGTAAAAGAAAATTTTGACTGGGACAGAGTAATCGAGAAATATGTTACTCTAATTGAGGAAATTTCCGAATAATGCATGATGGTATTGTTCGCAGTATTGTATTAATAGAGCAAAGTATTGCAAGAAGTATTGTATTGAAAGAAGAAGTTATATGAAAAAAAGAAAAGTGGCTGTTGTTAATCAAAGATATGGTCTTGAGGTAAATGGCGGTTCAGAATATCATGCCATGATTTTAGCACAACACCTGGCCGAATTTTGTGATGTAGAGATTATTACAACCTGTGCAAAAGATTACGATACATGGGAAAATTACTATGAGCCGGGAGAAGATGTGGTAAATGGGATTAAAGTACACCGTTTTCCGGTTTTGAAACAAAGAGAACAGAAACGTTTTCAAAAATGTGAGAAAATGCGGGTATATCTGCCGCATTTAACATATCGGATGGAGCAGAAATGGATTGATGAACAGGGACCGTATGCACCGGATGCGATTACCTATATAAGAGAGCATGCTGAGGAATATGACGTTTTTATCTTTGTGACATATCTTTATTATCTGACGGTTATGGGATTAAAAGAGGTTGCACAAAAGAGCATATTGATTCCGACAGCACATGACGAACCGTTTCTGAAAATGAAGCACTACAAGGAATTGTTTCAAGCCCCCAGAGGATATTTTTTTAATACAATCGAAGAACGGGATATGATATACCGGAAGTTTCATACAGAGCATATCCCAAATGAGATTGGCGGTGTCGGCATTGAAGTACCTGCAAATACAAATCCGGAAGGATTTAAGGAAAAGTATCATCTGAAAGAATATATGATTTATGTCGGAAGAATTGACTATGGAAAAAACTGTCATGTGTTGTTTGATTACTTTTCACGATACAAAGATAAACATCCGGGAGATCTTAAGCTTGTTTTGATGGGCAAAGAGATGATGGATGTTCCTGTGCGTGATGATATTCTGTCGCTGGGATTTGTCAGTGAAGAGGAAAAATATGACGGTATGTCCGGGGCAGATTTTCTGATATTGCCTTCCGAATTTGAAAGTATGTCCATTGTAGTGTTGGATTCGCTTAAACTTAGGGTTCCGGTTTTGGTAAACGGAAAATGTACTGTGCTTAAGGCCCACTGTGATAAGAGTGGTGGTGGTTTTTACTACTCGGACTATCAAGGCTTTGAGGAGGGAATTGATAAGCTTTTGGAATCAGCTCAAAAGCGTAAAAGCATGGGAATGTCCGGAAAAACCTATGTGGATGAGTATTATCAGTGGGATGCAATTATGAAACGATTGCTTGGACTAATGGATCGTATTTTGGATACGTAATTATTTGGAGACATTGTACATCTTGGAAAAAAGAGGAGTATACATTATGAGAAAAAAAGGTTTTTTGGCTTTATTACTGGCAATGGCAATGTTTGTGGAATTGCCCTTGACTGCGGGAGCAACTACATTATCCCAAAATGATATAACAACAAACAACCATGAAGTAAACAACAATAAAACAAACAACGATGAAACAAACATTGATGAAATAAACAACAATAAAACGAACCATGATGAAACAAACAACATAGATAACAATGAAAAAGCGATAAATCAGGAAGAAGAAAAAGCAGAAGTAAAAGCAGCGCTTTCGGATATTCTTTCTAAAAAAGATGTTTATGTTCTCTTGTATAATGCAGATGAATATGCATTGAGAAGTGCACCGGATGAAGAAGCCGAAAAAGGACAGAGTTTTCCCTGCGGTTCTCAGATGAGACTTTTGGATGTCGCATTCTCAGATGATGGAAATGTGTATTTTATGGTAGAAGCGCATTTGTATGATGTTGCTTATACCGGATATGTTGAGCAATCCTTTATTGTTACGCAGGATCCTGATTTTGTATCATGGAAAGATGAAGAGCTTTCCAAAGTGGCAGGATGTCAACTGTTATTGGAAATCAGCAAAGAAGATTCTATCAAGGCAACATTCCCCAGTGGTTATTGGGATTCTCTCATTGCACTTAATAACAGACATCCCAATTGGACTTTTGTTCCCTATAATACAGGTCTTGATTGGAATACGGTATTAAATGAGGAGCACGTTGGAAATAGAAGTCTTGTATATAAGACTGCTGATGACAGCTGGAAATCCAAAGAGGCAGGAGACTACGATCCGGCGACCGGTACCTATATCGGGAAAAGTGGTTCCAACTGGTACAGAGCTTCTTTAGAAGGAATTGCTTATTGCATGAATCCATTGAATTATATGAATGATAAAAATATCTTTGCCTTTGAACAGTTGACATTCAATGGAGAATTGCAAAAGGTAGAAGGTGTGAAAGCCATTATTTCTAATACATGGATGAAAGATAAGGCTTTAGAAGACGGATCCGGTGGTTTATATGCGGATGTATTTATGGATGTCGGAAGACAGACAGGTGTCAGTCCTTATCATCTTGCCAGCAGGGTTGTACAGGAGCAGGGAATTATGGGACAGGCTCCACTTATATCCGGATATGGAGGCGTTTATAATTATTTCAATATCAAGGCAAGTGGTGGCACGGAACAGGCAATCTTAGCTACCGGAACGGCCTATGCACAAAGTCAGGGATGGACAACACGATATCTGTCAATTTTGGGCGGTGCAGGAAAATTAGGTGAAAACTATATTACAAAAGGACAGGATAGCCTGTATTTACAAAAGTACGATGTAGACAGTTCCTATTATGGATTATACAGCCATCAGTATATGCAAAATATTCAGGCGCCTTTAACGGAGAGTACAAAAGTATATAGTGCATATAATAGCGTTGGTGCACTCGACAGCTCTTTTGTATTTAAAATTCCGGTTTTTGACAATATGCCGGGAATTGGCGATAAACCGCTTGGCGAAACAACGGTTGATAAAGCAACAGCAGAAAGCTTCGTAAAACGTTTGTATAAGGTTATTTTGGATCGTGATGCGGATGAAAAAGGCTTAAATGACTGGATTAATGCACTGACAAAAGAAGGAAAATGTGCAGGGGATTTGATCTATGGATTTTTCTATAGTGATGAGATGTTGAATAAAAACTTAAGCGACACCGAATTTTTAGATTATGCTTATCGTGCCATTCTTGGTAGAGAGGCAGATGAACAGGGAAAAAATAACTGGCTTAAGGAAATGGAACTTGGGGCAACCCGCGGAAGTATCATTAATGGATTTATCGGTTCAGACGAATTTACTTCCATGTGTAAACAATATGGTATCAAAAGAGGCGATTTACCGCATTTGGAGCCCGCTGATAAAAATATAAAGAGAACGCAGTTTGTAGTACGTCTTTACAGAAATATTCTGGGAAGAGATGCAGATAAAGGCGGACTGAATACCTGGACAAAGGATTTGGCCAATGGAAAATCAGCCTGCAGTGTCATTGAGGGATTTTTCTACAGTGAAGAATTCCAGAATGCAGGTTACAGTCCGGAAGAATTTGTTGAAATTCTGTACCAGACTATTCTGGGAAGAGGAAGTGACCCTGCCGGAAAGGCTGATTGGGTAAATCAAATCAAATCAGGTGCCAGCAAAAGAGATATTCTTGCAGGATTTGTGTATTCTAATGAATTTGCCAAACTCTGTAAAGAATATGGTATAAAAGTAGGAGAGTTGTCACGATGAAATTAACGGGACTTATACATAGAATAGGTTTTGGATTTCTGGGAATCATCTTTGCATGTCTGATAAACAGTGATAATATATATGCAGAATGGCAACCCCCGTATGAAGATGGAGAACTGATTGTCGTATTTGAAGAAGATGTTTCCAAAGAAGAGGCAGAAGAAATTTTGCAAACGGATGCCGGACAAAGTGACGCGGCAAAGACAGGAAATGATGATGAAGCGTTTGAGTTAACAGCAGAAGCAGAAACCGGTATTACATATTCCGTTGTTAATTTAAATCAGATCAGTGAGAATACGATTCCCAGTGATGTCATGGATGCGGTTGATTATTATAATGATTTGCCGGGAGTGGCATTTGCACAGCCAAATTATATCTATGAAATCGAAGAACCGGAAATAAATACAGAAGCATCCGAGACAGTTGTCAACGATGCGTTATTAACAAAACAGTGGTACTGGGACTATCTTGAAATGAATCGCACCAGAGCGCTGTTAAAAAAAGCAGGAGCACAAAAAATCCGTGTGGCGGTGATTGATACCGGGGTCGACGTGATACATCCGGATTTATCGGGAAGTCTGAATCTTGCCTATAGTGTCAATACCTGTTCCGATACTTATACGGCTGTTACAACAGATAATGGCAGTACATCGCACGGTACAATGGTTGCCGGAATTATTGGGGCCAAAGCTGATAATGGGATTGGAATTGCAGGAATTGCGAGTGATTGTGTAGAGATATGTGCATTACAGGTACAAAACCAGGGCGGAAGTATTACAACTTCCAATGTAATTCGTGCTTTGCAGTATGCACGCAGTATCAATGCCAGAATCGTCAATATGAGTATGGGTATGTATGCTGAAGATCTTGCGTTAAAAGAGGCATTGAAAACAACAAGCGATTCCGGCATTTTAATTGTATGTTCCGCAGGCAATAATGGAACGGATGCAGCGCATTATCCGTCAAAATATGATTCGACGATTGGTGTTATTGCAACGGATCAAAACGGCCAAAAGTACAATTCATCTAATTATGGAACAGACAATTTTATTTCAGCACCCGGAGTTAGCATTTACTCTACCAGCAAAAACGGACAGTACGCATCAGCAAACGGTTCCTCAATGGCTTCCGCAGTGTTATGTGGTGTTGCTGCCGATATATGGGCATGCAATCCTGCAATGACTGCGTCAGATGTGAAAAACATTCTTGCATCCACGGCAACAGATACCTATACAGCAGGTTTTGACGCATATTCCGGATGGGGAATTGTCAATGCCCTTTCGGCAATATCAAAAACAACAGGTCTTACTGATACCAATGAGGATAGTTTCGAAGAGCTGCCAAATACAACGGAAGGCTTTGTAGAAAGACTTTACCGTTATTGCCTCAATCGAAGCTCTGATGAAGAAGGTATGCGTACATGGTGTGGCGTGCTGAATAACAAAACAAAAAATGGTGCAGAAGTTGCCTATGGATTTTTGTTTAGTGATGAATTTATCGAAAAAAATCTAAGTGATGAAGAATATGTTGATATCCTCTATCGAACATTCTTAAATAGAAACGCCGATGAGGCCGGAAAGGCAGACTGGCTTCGTGCACTTTCCGAAGGTATGTCCCGTTTGTATGTCATGAACGGATTTAGTGGTTCCAATGAATTTAAAGGAATCTGCAATAACTGTGGTTTCTCGGCCGGACAGATTCCCGTACGGGAAAACCGGGATAAAAATCAGGGCTATACAGCATTTGTGACTAGACTATATCAACAGGCACTTGGCAGAGATTATGATATTCCGGGGCTGAATAATTGGACAGGCTTGCTAAACGATAGAAAGTGGAATGCATATCGTGTTGCGACGGAAGGCTTTTTCCATTCTTCTGAATTTTTAAATAAGAGACTGAGCAATGAAGAATTTGTAAAAGTATTATATCGTACTTTTTTAGGTCGGGAATACGATGAGCGGGGACTTCGAGACTGGATAAACGCATTAAACAGTGGAAAAAGCAGAGATGAAGTTATCGCGGGATTTGCCAATTCCAAAGAATTTCGAGAGATTATGGCAAGCTACGGATTGTAAGAGAAAATAGAATTTAGGAAAAATATAAAAAAAATAAAAAATATAAAATAAAAAAGGAGAAGACGTATGAGAAAACGAGTAATCGGATCCATTTTTGCCTTGGCAATCGCAGTTGCAACCATGTCACTGCAAACGGTTTCTGTCGGTGCGACAACCGTTTCTGACAGTATCGAAGCTGCAATCAAGGCAAGAACACAAGGAAGTAGCAACACAGTCACAGAGGAAGATAGCAATATATCTTCCGGTTTGCCGGAGGAGGTATTCTTTGCACCGGATGCAGAATTACCGGCAGACAGCATTATCACGGAAACATTGGATACATCGCTTTTACCGGAGGCGACACCGACTGAGGAATCGGCATACAATGCCATGATTGCCATGAAAGCACAGTATCCGGAGGGTATGCCTTGGACCAATGCCAATCTTTATGAATGGAGGGGATACAATTATCCCGGATACATTATTGGAATTGGCGGTGGATGTGCCGGATTTGCATTTATCTTAAGTGATGCGGCATTTGGTGATTTGCCGGCACGTTATGTGGATAATCCGACCTATGAGGATATCCGTGTAGGTGATATTCTGCGTGTTAACGATGATACCCATTCTGTCATCGTATTGGAAAAATACGTGGATCATGTTGTTTTGGCAGAGGGTAATTATAATTCTTCCATTCATTGGGGAAGAATTATGTCTAAAGAAGAGACCATGGAGACTTTGACCAATTTAACAACCCGATATCCGGTGGATGCAGCACCGTCTAATCCGAAACCGGCAGATCCTGCCGGAGTCTATGATCCGGACAATGTGGATGTTGAAAAAATTGTAGATTTCGTATTACGTCTGTATATAAAATGTCTCAATCGATTCCCTGATGAAGACGGATGGTATAACTGGTCTCTCCAGCTTGCTACAGGTGAGAAAAACGGTGTTGAAGTTGCATGGGGCTTCTTTGACAGTGATGAGATGAAGAATAACAATCTTTCGGATGAAGAATACATTGAAACATTATATGAAGTTATGATGGACAGAGGGTCCGATGCGGGTGGAATGAATACCTGGAGTGATGCACTTGCTAACGGTGTTTCCAAAAAATACGTATTCCGTGGATTTGCCGAATCTGATGAATTCACAAATATCTGCAAGGAATACGGCATTGTCAGAGGCAGCGTGAAGTTGACAGAAGGACGTGACCGCAATGAAGGGGCTACCCGATTTGTAGCAAGATTGTACAACAAGGCACTTGGAAGAGGCTACGATGTAAAAGGAATGAATGACTGGTGTAATGCTATCTGTAACAAAGAGCACAGCGCTTATTATGTAGCGACAGAAGGTTTCCTTCATTCAAAGGAATTTTTAAATCAAAACCTGTCCAATGAGGAGTTTGTCAAAGTATTGTATCCGACATTTTTAGGACGTGAATACGATGAACCGGGACTTCGAGACTGGGTTAATGCTTTAAATAGCGGAAAATCCAGAGATGATGTCGTTGCAGGCTTTGCTAATTCCAAAGAGTTTCGGGAGATTATGGCAAGCTATGGCCTTTAATGAATAAAAATAACCGGTCGCAATATGTTCTGTTATCCACGGAACATATTGTGACCGATAAAAGGAAACAATATGAAAATAATCAATATGCTGCCAATCCTTTCTTTTGGGGATGCGGTTGGCAACGATGCATTGGCATTGCATCACAGTCTGCAAAAAGCAGGCTATACGTGTGAGCTGATGGCAGCTTATACGGCACCCAAAATTGCGCAAACGGAAACGGTGCGCTCAACCGATGATCTGAGTGGAATAAAACCGGACGATATTGTCATTTATCATTTATCAACCGGGCATGAACTCAATCTTCGGTTTGCCAACTTAAACTGTAAAAAAATCATAAGATATCATAATATTACACCGCCACACTTTTTCTGCGGCTATCATCCCATCCTGTTAGAGAATTGTCTGGATGCATATCATCAGGCAAGGATGATGGCAAAATGCGCAGATTTTTGTCTGGCGGATTCTGCGTATAATCGGGAAGAATTGATTCGCATGGGATATCGGTGTAACATCGAGGTTATGCCCATTCTCATTCCTTTTTCGGATTATGAAAAAGAGCCGGACGCACAGGTCATGGAGCAGATGCAGGATGGAATGACCAACATTTTATTTACCGGACGTATCAATCCGAATAAAAGGCAGGAAGATGTGATAGCTGCATTTTGTGTCTATCAGAAGCAGTACAATCCCAATTCCCGGCTGATTTTAGTCGGTAATTATGAAGGGATGGAAAACTATTATGAGAGATTATTGGCATATGTCAAAGAAATCGGGGTAAACAATGTTCTTTTTTCCGGACATATCAGCTTTCCGGCAATACTGGCTTATTATCACAGTGCGGACTTGTTTTTGTGCATGAGTGATCACGAGGGCTTTTGCGTGCCGTTAGTAGAAGCGATGTTTTTTGACATTCCCATTGTGGCAAAAAATACGACTGCCATCCCTTATACGCTTGGTGGAAGCGGATTTATGTTGGAAGATGAGAATCCTATGATTGCAGCGGCTCTCATGAACCGTGTCTTGACAGATGAGTGTTTGAAAAATAAGATAATAGATGGTCAGAGAGAAAGACTTTGTGACTTTGCACATGAAAAAATAGAAAAACAATTATTATCTTTGATTGAAGATTTTATCAAATAAAGAAAGAATAACAGGTTAAAGCGACATGAACACATTAAAAGAAATATGGGAATATCGTACCATGATTGTCAATCTGGTAAGAAGAGATCTGAAAGGAAAATACAAAGGATCCGTATTGGGCTTTTTTTGGACCTTTTTAACACCACTTTTGCAGCTTATCGTCTACACGCTGGTTTTTTCCGTTATCATGAGAGCCGGGGTAGAGGATTACTATTTGTTTTTGTTTGTGGCACTGATTCCATGGACTTACTTTGCCAACTGCATATCAGTAGGCTCCGGCTGTATTATGAATCAAAAGAATCTGGTTGTGAAAATCTACTTCCCACGTGAAGTGTTGCCTATTTCCTATGTAGCGGCGCAGCTTGTCAACATGCTCTTAACCTTCATCGTTTTGATTGCCGTATTACTGGTATCCGGAAAAGGTATCAACCTCATGGTCTGGGGCTATCTTTTCATCATTATCTTTGTGGAAACCATACTGGCTTTAGGGCTTACCCTATTCTTTTCTGCCATCACGGTTTTTTTACGGGATATGCAGTATTTATTAAGTATCGTCATCATGGCATGGCAGTTTATGACCCCTGTCATGTATTCTGTGGATATGGTGCCCGAGCAGCTTCGTCCCCTGTTTTACTTAAACCCCATGACTCCGATTATTGTTGCCTATCGTGATATTTTTTACTACAAACAGGCACCGGAGCTATCCACCCTGTTATTGGGAATTGGAATGGGAGTCTTTTGTATGCTCTTAGGGGGATTTGTATTTGAAAAATCGAAAAAAAGATTTGCGGAGGTTATGTAATGGAAGAGCAAAATGCAATTGAGGTCAAAAACCTCCACAAAAGTTTTAAAGTATATCTGGACCGCAGCTATAGCCTCAAAGATTTTCTGCTTCGCGGAAGCGGCCGCCGAAAAGAAGTGCGTCATGTCCTACAGGGAATTAACTTTTCTGTAAAAAAAGGTGAAGCAATCGGTCTTGTCGGACACAATGGATGTGGAAAGAGTACGACGCTTAAGCTTTTGACGCGTATCATGTATCCGGATCAGGGGACTATTGAGCTCAAAGGGCGCGTCTCAAGTCTGATTGAGCTGGGTGCCGGCTTTCATCCGGATATGAGCGGAAGAGAAAATATCTATATCAACGCCTCCATCTTTGGATTAAAGAAAAAAGAAATTGATGAAAGACTGCAGAAAATCATTGACTTTTCGGAACTGCAGGAATATATCGACAATCCGGTCCGAACTTATTCATCCGGTATGTATATGCGTCTGGCTTTTGCCGTTGCCATCAACGTGGATGCAGATGTTCTTTTGATTGACGAAATCCTTGCAGTTGGAGATGTGGCTTTCCAGGCAAAGTGCTTTACCAAACTGAATGAAATCAAACAACAGGGAACCACGATTGTCATTGTGTCTCACTCTTTGGATCAGATTGAACGTATCTGTGATAAATGCTATTGGATACAAGATGGCAAGATTCGTGCAGAGGGCAATCCCCGTGAAGTTCACTCGCAGTATCTGGAGTTTATGGCCAAGAGCAATATCCGTTGTGAGAGTGATATGGATCGAAAAATTGACCGTCATTCGGGCAATCAGGAAGCGGTTGTGAAGGCAGTTCGCATGATCAATGAAAAAGGCGAGCTAACCGATACCTTTACACCGGGAGAAAACGTCCGGATTGAAATCGATTGTTTTGCCAGCCGCAAAATCGAGGATGCGGTTTTTGGCTTTGGCATCTTTTCTCTCGATAATCAGGAAATCTATGGTACCAATACCCTGATTGACAAAATGCCTCTGGTGATTGAAGGAGATGTCACCGTAACCTGCCAGATTACCTGCCTGCCCCTAAAGCAGGGCAGCTACAAGCTGGATGTGGAGATCCATACCCCGTTTGGATTTGACTATGACTACTGGCGAGATTATATGCGCTTCTATGTCAGAAGCACCAGTACAGAGGCAGGCGTGCTCCATATGGAACGGAAGTGGAATCATTATCCTACTAAGTTGGATGGCGTAAAAGAGGAAATTTAGGAGAAGCTATGCAGGATATTCATTATAACGAGTTAATTGCACAAATCAATCAAGATATTGCAAAAAAGGGTGAGCTCTCCTCTCTTATGGATTTTGAGGACGTCAAGCGGTTGAATATCTATTCTACAGCATACGAGGAAAGTCTTGCAGAGGAAGAGATGAAGGAGATGCATGAGCGCAGGGAGATCCCCGTGCGACCGGAATTTGAGGGCAATGCCCTGGTGCGTGGCGTAAAAGGACTTATCAGAAAGTTGATTACCGCTACGGTTATTCCCATGCAATTAGAGCAGAATGTATGGAACAATAAAGTGGTAGACTTTTCCAAAATCTGCTTTGGAAAAATGCAGGAGGATACCGAGCGTATTCGTATTTTGGAAGAGAAGGTCGCAGAGCTTGAACAAAAGATACAGAAGTTGGAAAACAGTAAGACAGAAAATCCTGATGGGGAGGGTATGGTATGAAAATCATTCAATTAGCACCCGGAATTTCCTTTGGAGATGCTGTCGGTAATGATATGCTTGCCATGAAACATATTCTCGACGAAATGGGAATCGAAAATGAAATCTATGCGGACTCTATTGATGATAGACTTCCTGTGGGAACTGCCAAATCAGCTGAACAGCTTCCCAATCTATCCAAAGAAGACGCAGTCATCTATCACATGGCATCCGGTTCACGATTAAACTATATATTTGGAAATCTCAAATGCAAGCGCGTGATGGTTTATCACAATATTACGCCACCTGCATTCTTTGAGCATTATGATGAGTATGCCTATGAGCAGTGTTGCAAAGGATATGAAGAACTGCAGTGGTTAGCCGATAAGACAGACTATTGTCTGGCGGTATCCGAATACAACAAACAGGACCTGATTCGTATGGGATTTACCTGCCCAATTGATGTATTGCCAATCGTCATTCCCTTTGAAGATTATGATAAAGAGCCTGCAGAAAATATCCTGACAGAGTATCGGGACGGCTATACCAATATCCTGTTTGTCGGTCGCGTTGTGCCCAATAAAAAGCACGAGGATATCATCCGTGCTTTTGCACGTTATCAGGAATACTACAATCCCAAATCACGCCTGATTCTGATTGGTTCCAGCAGAAAGGGCAATAAATATAAGAATCGCTTAATTCGTTACATTCAGCAGGCAGAGATAAAAAATGTCGTATTTCCGGGACATATCAGTTTTAAAGAGATTCTGGCCTTTTACAAGGTGGCAGATGTCTTTTTGTGCGAGAGCGAGCATGAAGGCTTTTGCGTACCGCTTGTAGAAGCCATGTATTTAGGAACCCCGATTATTGCCTATGATGCGGCTGCGGTAGCAAGCACCTTACATGGCGCGGGTATCCTCATGGATACCAAGGATCCGATGATTACGGCCGGTATGATTGACAAGCTGGTAAAAGATGAGGAATTAAAACAGACGGTATTAGACAATCAAAAAGAACGACTCGCAGATTTTACCTACGAAAAGATTGCGGCGCAATTTAAAGAGTTGTTGCGAGAACATGTTTTGTAGAAATATTTTCAAAAAACTACAAATAGTGGCTGGAAATAGAGGAACATTAGAAAATGAGACGTTGTATGAAAAAGCTTTCCCGGAAAACTAAAATAGTGAGAGTGATGATATTACTTATTATTACTATTATTATTGGTGTTTTGGCATTTGCGGGAAAACGTTTTTTGGTAACTGATAATAGCTATCAGGTTATTGATGAAACCGGTAATTATTTAATTGTAAAACCGAATTATGGTGAATATAAAGTGACTCAATTGGCATCTGTAACGGGTGAACAGGCTATGATTTATATCATTTCGGATTGGCGTGGACATTTAATTATTGTTGATGGTGGCTGGAGTGCAGATGCGGAGCAGCTGCAGGAGATTATAACTGCCTTTGGAAATAAGGTTGATGTTTGGATTCTTACACATCCACATCCGGATCATATAGGTGCTTTTAACGAAATATATGAAAAAGGCGCAATAGAGATAGATTCGATATATGCGATTCCGATGGATTATTCAATGTACAAAGAGCGTGCACAGTGGTGGGATGGTTTTGAAGTATATGAGAGATTTTTGGATTTAACATCCTCTGCTGAAAATGTTGAATATGTCATTGAAGGTGATCAAATAGATTTATTTGGTTTAAATATGAAGATACTACATAGTTTTGATGAAGATGAGATGAAATCAGATGGTGATATATGTAATAACGGAGGAATGATATTTAAACTATCGGCGAAAGAAAATTCTATGTTATTTCTAGCGGATGTAGGTGGAGAAGCGCGTGCTTCAGCACTATTAGATAAGTATGGAGATGAGCTTGAATCGGATTATGTGCAGATGGGACATCATGGAAATGGTGGTATGACTGAGGAAGTATATAGAGTTATCAATCCCAAAGTCGCTTTTTTTGATGCTCCACAAAGTTTGATGGATAATGAAGAGTTGGATGCGGTAAGAAAACAGACATTGATGGAAGATATAGGAGCTGATATTTTGTATTATTCTACTGCGCCGAATTCTGTTATTTTGAAGTGATGAAGATTAAGTAAATGAAATCTGATGATAATATAGGAGCAATAAGATGAGTCAAATACAAGAGAGATTGAGTGAAAATAAGGTACCGCTTGTAATAGCACTTATACAATGGTTTATAACCACTATTTTGCAGGTTGACAGGGCCTTTTTTACTTATGATTCTGAGACTACATTTTTCTTTATAATAAAATGTTTGTATCTGTTATTGCTTATGGTTGCATGGTGCTTTGGTTTTATGGTTTATCGAAAAATTAAGGCACAGGATGCAAATTATAAGCGGGGGGGACAAGTTTTTTTAGTCTATTTTTCAATCATGATGGTATTGTTGCTGATTTTATGGCCGGGAACCTGGTCATGGGATGATTTGTGGACTTTACATGATATTCAACATTATGATGATCTAAATGAATGGCAGCATATTATTACGGGAATTTATCATGATTTGATGCTGCAGATTCTTCCGTTTCCGGGGGGAGTAATTTTTCTTCAGAATGTTCTTGTCTCAATCTGTGTGGCATTTACTGTGACAAAATTAGAGAATACTTTTCATATTAGAAAATTGAAGAACACCATTCCGGATATTTTATTAAAAATAGTGCCCTTCTTATTACCGCCTGTATTGATGTATCAGTTTTCCGGCTATCGAATGGGATTATATGTTTATTTAGAACTTGTCATGTTAGTGATGCTTATTGCGGCAAAACAAGAGAGTGAAGAATGGACATGGAGCTATACTTTGCTATTTTGCTTTTTGGTAGTTATTGTTGCTACATGGAGGACAGAGTCATTTCTATATATTCCCTTCGTCTGTATCCTGCTATTTATGATGAATAAAAATATCCTGTCAACTAAGAGAAAATGTATTTGTGTTTTGATTGTGATTGTTGGATTCCTGGGTATCAATAAATGGCAAAATTATGAACTTGGCGATAGTAATTACCAAATTATTTCTTTGTTAAGACCTTGTACAGAATTAGTGAGAGTTGCCGATTATGAAGATAATGTTGAAGAATTTGCGGCAATCAATAAAGTGACCGATTTGGAAGTTATTTTCAATAATCCTACTATGAATGGAGAATATCTTTACTGGAGTACCGGATGTGTGAGAACCCGAAATGATAATCCGGATGATGATTATACAAAAGAGGATTACCATAACTATTTGAAAGCATTTATCAGGCTTTCTTTAAAATATCCCAAAGTAGTTATTGCAGAACGGTGGAATTTGTTTATTAGTGGTTCCGGAATATATGGCTCTTCACCTATGATTATTAATTATTCAGCAAATCTATTTGAAGAAAATGGTGGAAATGAAGTTGCAACGGAAATGTTATCAAGTGAACGAAATGTCAATAGACCGGTTCTTAAAAATATTAGAAGGGCAGTTATCAATATTTTTGGAGGAAAGAAAGTCGATGGAACAGATATTGGGATTGTCCAACGTCTGATGTGGAATGCTATTGTTCCAATGCTTTTCCTGGTTTATGTATGGATAGAACTATTAATTCGGAAAAAATGGTACTTATGGTTGGTTTGCTCTTCTTTGCTTGCAAAAATTCCCATTATTATTTTGACGCAGCCGGCGGCATGGTTGATGTATTTATTGTCATTTTACTTTTTGGGATATGTCTTTATTGTATGTAAAATATGTGTCTGTTTGACACACTGTAAAAGATAAGGGATGGTACATAGGATTTTAACGGTAAATAACAGAATCAGAAGATATAGCAGCACGACTGTATGAATTAGTCTTATACTGAGTTAAATGTAGTAAAGAGGTGATACCTGCCAGGAGGAAATAACTGAGGGAAAAGAATAAAATTTGTACATTCAAGTAATGTGTGATAGAATACTATTGGTTTTGAATATAGTCAAGTATTCCAAAAGGGAGTGAGTAAAGATATAAATTTGTAGTGTCTGCTGATTAAGCCAAAACACTCATTTTTGCTTCATTATCTGCAAATCGAACTGACGATATTTGAAATACACATAAATATAGAGAAGAATATGTAGAGCCTTTTGAAAAGATGTCGAAGTTGGATTTGATAACAATAGAAGAGATGATTTTCAGATTTCAATTATGCTAGTAAGGATAGTTGGAATGATTACATTTTATTGGTGAAGATTAGTCTGATAGATTCAAATCAAACCAACCCAAACAAGAAAAATATCCTCCCCCCTTTTTTTCTAGAGAACAAATAATAACGCACCACAAAAGAGGTAGGAAAGAAGAGAAGGAACCAGCACATTGAAGAGATGTGAAGATATAAATAATAAATAAGGAGAAATCAAATGAAAAAAGCTTTAATTACAGGCGTAACAGGACAGGATGGTTCCTACTTAGCAGAGTTTTTATTAGATAAAGGATATGAAGTATATGGAATGATTCGTCGTTCTTCAGTTGATTTTAGAGAGAGAATCGCGCATATCGAGGGAAAGCCGCATTTCCATTTAGTATATGGTGACTTAGCTGACGCTGTATCTCTTATCAAGGTTATGTCAGAAGTTAAGCCTGATGAGGTATACAACTTAGCTGCCCAGTCCCATGTTCAGGTTTCTTTTGACGTTCCTGAATACACAGCTGATGTCGTGTCAACTGGTGTGCTCAGAGTACTGGAAGCAATCAGAATTGCAGGACTGGAAAAAACTTGCAGAATGTACCAGGCTTCCACTTCTGAACTTTATGGGAAAGTTGAGGAAGTTCCGCAGAGAGAAACAACGCCATTCCATCCTTACTCTCCATATGCAGTTGCAAAGCAGTATGGTTTCTGGATTGTAAAGGAATATAGAGAAGCATACAACATGTTCTGTTGTTCGGGTATTCTTTTTAACCATGAATCTGAACGTCGTGGTGAGACTTTCGTAACAAGAAAGATTACTCTTGCAGCAGCTCGCATCAAACAAGGGAAGCAGGAAAAGCTGTATCTTGGTAATCTTGATTCTCTGCGTGATTGGGGATATGCGAAAGATTACGTTGAGTGTATGTGGCTGATACTCCAGAATGACAAGCCAGAAGATTTTGTCATCGCAACTGGTGTACAGCATTCCGTAAGGGAATTCACAACTCTTGCTTTCCACCATGCCGGTATTGAACTCGAATGGAAGGGAAGTGGAATGGAGGAAAAGGGTATCGATAAAGAAACTGGAAAAGTACTTGTCGAGGTATCGCCTGATTTCTATCGTCCTACTGATGTTGTTAACCTTTGGGGGGATCCTACTAAGGCTAAGACAGAGCTTGGATGGAATCCTACCAAGACTTCATTCGAGGAGCTGGTACATATCATGGTTGAGCATGATATGAAGAAGGTTCGCGTTGAAAGAGCAAATGAAGTTGTTGCAGACAATCTTGAAGCTTATTTGGAGAAGGGAATCATCAAATGATGGAGAAGAATGCAAAAATCTACGTCGCAGGACATCGTGGAATGGTTGGTTCTGCAATTGTACGCGAATTAGAGCGCCAAGGTTATTACAACATTGTGACTAGAACACACAAGAAATTGGACCTGATTAATCAGGTGGCAGTTGAGAAGTTCTTTGAAGAAGAAAAGCCAGAATATGTTTTCCTTGCTGCTGCTAAAGTGGGGGGGATTGTTGCTAATCAGGAAGCATTGGCTGATTTCATGTATGACAATATGATGCTTGAAATGAATGTTATTCATAGTGCATGGAGGAATGGCTGTAAGAAGCTGGAGTTTTTAGGAAGTAGTTGCATTTATCCTCGTATGGCACCTCAGCCAATGAAGGAAAGTTGCTTGCTTACTTCTGAGTTGGAAAAGACCAATGAAGCATATGCTCTTGCAAAGATTAGTGGATTGAAGTATTGCGAATTCCTTAATAGCCAGTATGATACAGACTATATCTCTGTTATGCCTACAAATTTATATGGACCAAATGACAACTACCATCCAACTCACTCTCATGTATTACCGGCACTGATTCGTCGCTTTCATGAGGCAAAGGTTGAGGGAAAAGAAAGTGTAACCTGCTGGGGAGATGGATCTCCTCTTCGTGAGTTCTTATATGTAGATGACCTTGCTAACTTGTGTGTATTCTTAATGAATAATTACTCGGGCAATGAAACAGTCAATGCTGGTACAGGTAAGGAACTTACCATTAAGGAGTTAACTGAATTGGTTGCTAAGGTTGTCGGATATACAGGTAGGATTGAATGGGACACATCAAAGCCAAATGGCACGCCAAGAAAACTGCTTGATGTGAGCAAAGCGGAAAAGCTTGGATGGAAGTATAAGACAGAGTTGGAGGAAGGCATTAGACTTTCCTATGAAGACTTCCTGAATAATCCGATAAGAGCAGAAAGATAAAACAGTACAGGAAAGATATGAACATAGTATTACTGAATGGTGGTTCTGGAAAAAACTCTGGTCACTTTCAAATTATGTGCATTTTAAATAGTTCATCGAGAGGTTTAAAACTGAAAATAGTAACTATGAGTTTATCGTCAGATTAAGAAAAATGACTCTGACGCTAGGTGAAAATTGATTCTTTTTATAATACAGGTATCTGCTATTCATAATCAGTTAGGAGATGGTGTTGGTATCAGTGTAGAATCTTGAAGAAGAGATATCTTTCCTGCCGTTGCACTAAATCTTTCTTGTCTTGTAGATAAGAGGGGAGTTTCAGAAGAAGAAAGTATAGTAGTCTGTCCGGTTGAACCATATGTCAATGATGATTATTTTGAATTACTTAAACATCTGAGTGAATATGTAGACAAAGGAGAAGCTGTATTTGTCTTTATGGGAATTGAACCAACTTATCTAAATGAGAAGTATGGTTACATTATTCCGAGTGGAGAAGAAGAAACCAGTAAGGTTAAGATATTTAAGGAAAAGATAACTGCTGAGATAGCCGAGTTGTATATTGCTCAAGGGGGCTTGGGAACGGTGGTGTGTTTATATATAAGCTGAATTATGTGATGGGGATTTCCTATAAACTCATAATGTCCGGTTACAAGTTCATTGGTAATATAATCAGTAAATGTGAAGGTGAGAAAGAGTTTCTCTTTGAAAATGCATCTTATGGCTATATGAATAAGCTTTCATAAGAGATAAGGATAGAGTGCAATCTACCATATTGGCTTGTGGTGGCAGTAAATTATTATGATTGCGCAAAACTCTGGTAGATGCTTTAAATAAGTCGTATTCGGAGTTAGGATATTTTGAGGATATTCAGGAAAGTGAGATTCAGCCTGGGATTGAAGGGTTAGCTGAAATAAGAAGAATATAGGTGTTTAGAATTCAAGATATAAAGGAAATAGAAGGAACTGAGGTGAAAAAGTAGATTATAAGGATGGCGAAGACAGCTTAACATCATCCAATGTAATCTGGCTTTGGTTGTAAGATAGGGAGTTATCATAACTGGCTGTAATGAGCCAAAGATTAAGTATTACAAGAATTTGCGGTAGAGGTAGTAAAAGGAGAATGTAAGGTATGGCCAGAATTAAATTTATGAATACTGAGATTGATAATCTTACAATGGATGAAACATTAGCTGAAATAGATCGGTTGATTCAGAAGAAAAAGAATGCATATGTTGTCACTCCCAATGTCGACCATATTGTTCAGTTGGAACGTGGTGGCAAGATTGTTGATGTTTACAAACATGCAGATTTAATTTTGGCTGATGGAAAACCTTTATTGTGGATTGCAAAATGGTATGGTAATCCTATCAAAGAAAAAATATCTGGATCAGACCTATTTCCGTTACTATGCCAGTTAGCAGCAAAAAAGGGATATACGATGTTCTTTTTGGGGGCGGCTGAAGGTGTTGCGGCAAAAGCTGCTGAAAATCTAATGAAGAAGTATGAGGGATTGAATGTGGTAGGTACATATTCGCCACCTTTTGGATTTGAGAACGATCATGAGGAAATGTCAAAAATCGAAAAAATGATAAAGGACGGACAACCACATATTCTAATAGTTGGACTTGGATGCCCTAAACAAGAACTGTTTATTTTGCATAATAAAGATAGGCTTGGGGTGCCGATTTCATTAGGCCTAGGAGCTAGCCTTGATTTTGAGGCAGGAAATATTAAGAGAGCACCAAAGTGGATGGCAGACCATGGTTTAGAATGGTTGTTTAGAATAACGCAAGACCCCAAAAGGCTTGCAAAGAGATATTTGGTTGATGATATGAAAATTTTTAGGCTTGCTATAAAATACAAGGGTAAATAAGATGCTTAAAGTATTAATTGTTAGTGTTGGAAAATTGTCCGGTGGTGTCGAAAGTTATACTTTAATTTTGGGAAAAATGCTTGCTGATAAAGGAGTCGAGGTTCATTATGCAATCAGAAAGGGCGCATGGTTGGATAGTCAGTTGACCAATGTTAGAAAAATAGTTGTTGAACTTGGACGTAATTCTCTTTCAGATATGAAAAAACTTCGAGAGTATGTTGAAGTATACAAGATTAATATTATCCACTGTAATAGTAATAATGGGTTGTTTGTCAGTCAGCTGATAAAGGAAAATTCCGAGTGTAAAAAGATATGTGTCATACATGGCGATGTAAAGATTGATCAGAACCATAAAGGATGTATTATTAGTACGTTATATGAGAAACTGGAAACGTGGTTGCTAAAGAAGAGATGCTCTCATTGCATAGCAGTATCAGAGTCAATAAAAGAAATTTTAATAGATAGAGGGATTAATAAGAATCGGATTACGGTTATTTATAATGGAATTGTTCCTTTTATTTATGATAAGGACCCTAATTATTATGCCGATGAATTAAAAATAGTTACCGTTGGAAACCTTTTGCCAGTAAAAAATCAAATTGTTTTATTACAGGCTTTGTGTATAATTTCAAATAAGTATCCTGAAATAAGATATCAATGTGATATTTTTGGTGAAGGGCCTGAACGTGAAAATTTAGAAAAATTTATAGCAGAAAAAGCGTTAATAAATATTCATTTAAAAGGGTTTGACAAGCAGGTTAGAGAAAAGCTTAATGAATACCAAATATATATCCATACTTCAAAATATGAATCGTTTGGTATTGCCATAGTAGAATCTATGAATGCTGGATGTTGTGTAATATCTAGCGATGTTGGTGGTGTAAAAGAAATAATAACTCAAGATAGTGGTTTTATTGTTGCGTCAGATGATGCTGAAGCGATTGCTGATTATATTTATTATTGTTATAAAAATAGGAATATTTTAATGAAAATTGCTAAAAACGGTAAAAGAAGATCTGAAATAGAGTTTACGAGTGACGTGATGATAGACCATGTTATGAAAATTTACAGGATGTTAATATAAGGTATGAGGATAAATATAAGATGTTTAAAACTAAATATTTACTCGTTGTTGTTAGGCTTTTTATATGCTATGCCTGTTATTGATTCTATTAGTGGGGCATTACATGAGTCATACCCAGTGGGGCAGTTTTATAGAATTATATTTTTTGTTTATTTGTTGTTTATTTTAATGAAGATATCTGCTAAGATTTTTTCATCAATAATGTGTTTTTTTCTTTTTTTTGTTTTATTTCAAGTTATAGTAAGTACGCCAGGGGGGTATGTAGTTAAAAGCGTACAAGATACAATTAAACTATTTATTCCAATAATAATGATTTCATTGTTTCAAATACTATTAAAAAATGGAAAGATAAAAGCAGAATCGCTTTTTCGTTTATTAAATTATTGGAGCTTAATTTATCCTATACTGATAATAGGACCAGGTATATTAGGTATGGGTGTTCCTGCGTATGATGGTGCAATTGGCTGGAAGGGATTTTTTTTCGCTGTTAACGAAATATCTTTTATAATGTCTAGTTTAGTGATATATAGATTTTATTTACTATCTGAAACGTTGACAATAAGGTCTTTATTAATGTTATGCTTGAACATATTTTGCATAATAATGATAGGAACTAAAACAGGATATGCCTCAGTTGGTGTTGGAATGGTTGTTCTTGGAATGCTATTTTTTAGAGAAAGGAAATTTCGCAGATTATTAAAAATTTTCATCGTAACTTTTGTTATTATAATCGCTGCGCTTATTTTTCGAGAACGAATTGTTGAAATGACAGCCGGCTTTTTTGATCGATGGTTTTATCAACGACAGTTAAGTTATTCAACTACAGATTTTTTATTTAGTATGAGGCTTAGAAGATTCGATGAAGCTTTTACCCTGTTTTGTGATGGCTTATATTTTGTATTTGGATGGGGATTTGGCGGAGAACTAGTTGGAATGCCAAATATGGAAATGGATTTTTTGGATATTCTTTTTAAATCAGGCATAATAGGCATTGTATATGTAATGTATTATTATTTAAAGGTGTTTTTACGAATCGATCGTAAGAATGTGTGGGGAAAAGTTATATTCTTATGGTCGATGGCTTTAGCATTTGGCGCGGGGCATGTTTTGTATTATGGACAAAGTGGTATGATGCTTGCATTAAATTGTATTTACATCAAATATATATCAAAAAAGGAAGTGTAATTGAATGGAATTAGTATCTGTAATAATACCAATTTATAATGTTGAAAAGTATTTGAAAAGATGTTTAGACTCAATTAAGGAACAAGAGTATTCGGATATAGAAGTCATATTAGTAGACGATGGTTCATTAGATTCCTCAGGTAAAATTTGCGATGAATATGCAGTTGGAGATGATCGTTTTGTGGTTATTCATAAGAATAATGGCGGTCTTTCAGATGCAAGAAATGTTGGAATGAAAAAAGCTAGTGGCAAGTATATATTTTTTTTAGATGCAGATGATTGGGTAAGCAAGGATTGTATAAAAAAACTCTATCAATATCTAAAAGAGAAAGAACTAGACATTGTTGCAGGTGGCATATCAATTTCTTATAGTGATGGGCGTTGTGAACAGTATACTGAATATGGTGATACGGTATATTCTTGTAAAGATGCTTTGTACGATATGGGAACTAAGAAGAAAATATGTGTAATGTCCTGTAATAAGTTATACAAAAGAAGCCTATTGGATGACATATATTT
Organism: uncultured Lachnospiraceae bacterium; assembly: GCA_945919795.1. GTDB lineage: Bacteria > Bacillota > Clostridia > Lachnospirales > Lachnospiraceae > UBA2882. Next base: position 218,283 of record CAMEJJ010000001.1, on the reverse strand, counting down.
TCCTGTTGGAAAAATAAATGAGGATGAATTTGTAACCTATAAGATTATTTTAAGAGCTAATAGAATAGGTTTTTTGGATAGCAATACCTATTTTTATTACCAAAGAGAAAAAAGTATTTCCAACTCAGCTAAGATGTTTTTGAAAACTGATGCATTGGAAGCATTCGAAGAAAGAATAATCACTTATAAAAAAAACAACTACTTTGATTTGATTGAGACCACTGAGTATGCAAGGTTAATGTATATTTACAATGCTATGAAATGTGAAGACTTAAATTATAGACAAAAGAAAAAAATATATGAGAATGCTTTTGATAATAAATTCTTAAAATATAATTATTCTTATCTTGGATTAAAAAAGAGATTATTGGCTTTATATAGGGTTTTATATATTAAATTTGTTTACAAAATGTTGGAGAGAAAAAACTGATGAAAACAATTAATTTAAAATATGTTGATTTTTGGAATGGGTTTGACTATAAAGATGATATTATTTTTCGATTTTTGAATAATTCTAAAGAATTCATTGTGAATATTGTCGATGACAATCCCGATTACATTGTGTTTTCTATGTTTGGAAAAGAAAACTTCAAATATGATTGTGTCAAAATATTTTATACAGGAGAAGAATTTTGTCCAGATTTCAATTTATGCGATTATGCAATTGGATTTGATTATATTGAATTTCAAGATAGATATATTCGATACCCTTTATATTATACTCCTCACTATGAGAAAGATTATCTTATGATGATGAATAGAAAAGTTGATGATAACAATAGAGGGTTTTGTTCCTTTGTTTATTCCAATAATAATGCTGATTATATAAGGAACCTTTTTTTTGAAAAACTCTCAGCTTATAAAGCTATTGCTAGTGGCGGAAAGGTGTTTAATAATCAAAATGGACCCGTAAAAGATAAAATTGCGTTTGAGCGACAATATAAGTTTTCCATAGCGTTTGAGAATTGTTCACATCCTGGTTATACAACCGAAAAAATAGTTCAGGCCTTTGCTTCAGGAGGTATACCAATTTATTGGGGAAATCCATTGATAGGCAAAGAGTTTAATACCAAAGCGTTTATTAATCTACATGATTTTGAGAGTATAGATGATTGTATTCAATATATTATAAAAGTTGATACTGATGATGAATTATATAAACAGATGATTTCACAACAACCAAAAGAAAACCTTGCGACAGATAAATTAGAAATAGAAAAAAAATTAGATGCATTTTTAAAAAATATCTTTGATCAAGATGTTGAAAAAGCATTTAGACGTACGAGAGAGTGTCATAACCAGAAATATACTAAAATGATGAGTGAAAATTATAAAGTATACGTTAATAGTTCAATAATAAGTAAGATAAAAGATCGAATTTTTGGAGTATAACATGTATAGTTATGATATTATGAAAATAAATAACAATTTTTTAAAATATTCTAAAATAAACTCTCTTTGTATGTTTGGAAAAAAAAATGAATCGTGTTTGGTATCTATCATAATTCCTACCTATAAAAGACTAAACTTGCTTAAAGAGGCTATTTATAGTGCATTAAATCAAACTTTTGATGGTGACTATGAAATAATAATTGTTGATAATACAGATGATTCTTCGTATCAATCTACGTATGAGTGGATAAGAAGTTTGGATAGTTCAAGAATCATATATTACCATAATGAAGATAATATTGGTATGTTTGGAAATTGGAATCGCGGACTTGAACTTGCATCTGGTGAATGGGTTGTGATTCTTAATGATGACGACTTATTATGTGAAGCTTATCTTGATAGGATGGTGTATTGCGCTAAAAAACTTCCAAAAGAAACTTCAATAATCGGGTGTCATCATTATAATATGATAAATTCGGAAATAAACAAAAGCTGCATGGAAATAAAAAGAAGAATTTATAATGCCTTGGAGAGACGAGCTATTCCTGTAGTGGAAAAAGATATGTACTTTGGAGCATATTTATCTCTTGTTGGCGCATTTATTAAAAAGGAAACTGCAATAGAGTTAGGTGGATTTAGTGAAGATTTTTATCCTTCAAGCGATTTTTTATTTGTTATTACTAATGTCTTTCATGGTTGTAAACTTTTTTATATTCCGCAAAAACTCGCAATTTATAGGATAGAAGATAATGAGAGCATGAAATATCACACATTTGAATTATTTATGAGACAACAGAGTATTGTAAAAAATGCTATCCATGAAAAGAAACACTATTTGCCACAAGTAATATCTAAAAAATACAGGAATGACTGTCTTTATTTATATGAGGAAAGAATGACTAAAATGTGGTTGGATTCAGATGCAAATATTAAAAGTAAAATTGATGAATTGAATAAAAATTTAATGATCGAAAAGATTAGTTGGATTGAAAGAAAAGCCTTTTTATTAATAGAAAAATTGAGATATTATCATTTTCTTGTATTAAGACGATACATAAAAATTTAGAATGTATAGAGGTAGATCCGTGAAAACAAAATCACTAAAAAAAAATATGTTTATGAGCATAATACTATCGGTGACATCTGTTTTATTTCCACTTATAACTTACCCGTATGCATCTAGAATACTAGGACCAGAGGGAATTGGTAAAGTGAATTTTGCAACAAGCATTTTGAATTATTTCTTGGGGTTTTCTCAGTTAGGTATCCCTATTTATGGTGTGAGGATATGTGCACAAGTGAGAGATGATAAGAATAAAATTGTTAAAACTGTTCGTGAGTTATTAACAATAAATTTGCTTTTAACAGTTACCAGTTATCTTATTCTAGTTATATGTGTGGTTAGTGTTCCTAAAATGTATAATGATCGTAGTTTATATTGGATTATGAGTAGTATGCTATTGCTACAATCATTAGGTATAGAATGGTATTACAAATCAATAGAAGAATATTCCTATATAACAGTTAGGTCTCTAATTTGTAAAGTAATTGCATTAGTGGCTTTATTTTTATTTGTTAGAACAAGTGCGGACTATCATATATATGGTTTGATAAGTATTTTAGCAAGTAGTTTATCGTGTATATTTAATTTTATCCATGCAAGACAAGTGATTTTTTGCGATGTAAGTGAAAAATTAGAGATTAAAAAACATTTTAAACCAATATTTGTGATTTATGCGATGTCACTCGCTTCAAGCATTTATTCTAATCTTGATTCTGTTATGCTTGGATTTATGACAAACGACGCGGAGGTTGGAGTATATGCTACTTCCATAAAAATTAAAACAATTTTGATTGGTGTTATTACTGCAGGTGCAGCGGTTTTATTGCCAAGAGTGTCATATTACCTAAAAAACCATTTATATATAGAATATGAGAAAATTTGTCAAAAATCCTTTAAATTTATTCTCATTGTCTCACTCCCTATAACAATTTTTTTTGCTATTTTTAGTAGAGAGAGTATACAAATTTTGGCTGGCGAGGAATTTATAAACGCTGTTTATCCAATGATTATATTAATGCCTACAGTTCTAATTATTGGGTTTACCTATAACATGGGAATGGAAATGCTTATTTCTGCCGGAAAAGAGAGTGCGGTATTTTGGGCATCATGTGGTGGTGCAATCGCTGATTTAATAATAAACCTTTGTTTAATTCCTTGTTTTGGAGCAACGGGAGCAGCAATTGGCACTTTGATTGCAGAGACTGTTGTGTTTATCGTAGAATACTATTTTATTAAAAAAATAGCATATATGAAAAATACATTAAAGGGACTACCGTGGGGAAGAACGTTGATAGCAGTTGCATTGGGAATTGTTGGTTCGTTTTGGATCAAATGGTTATCGATATCTAATTTGTTGGCTTTTTTTATTTCTGCAAGTTTATTCTTTGGAATTTATTTAATTGCAGAAATAGTGATGAAGGAATCCTTAATTAGAGAAATATTTTTTGTAGTAAAAAATAAATTTTTAGGGAAGGAATAAGTAATATGGGTTTACTACGTATTTGGTATCGTACAATAAGAATTGGAATGTTAAGTACGTTAAATATGCTTAATGCTAAACAAAAAATGCATTTTATTTGGTCTTTTCTTACTGGAAAAACCTTAAATGAATTTACAATAAATGGTGGGAATAAATATCCTGACAAAGTTTTTTTCATTATAAGACGAGACTATTCTAAAGTTGGACTGTTCTCTATGTATAATACGAATGCTGGTTATATAAAGTATGCATTAGATAAAGGATATATTCCAGTTATTGATATGCAACATTATGATAATTGTTATCTTGAAGATGGTGAATTAGGGAAAAAAAATTCTTGGGAGTATTACTTTGAACAGCCGACAAAATTTTCATTAAATGAGGCATATAAAGGAAAAAATATTATTATATCAAGCATAGAAGTTTGTGACGAGCGACCTAATGATCATATGTCATATTTTAATAATGAGAATGGAGAGCTTGATATATGGAGAAATATAGCAAGTAATAATATTGTAATAAAGGATGATATTTGGAACGAGGCAAAAAAAAAATTTGAGGATAAAACCAATGGCGAAAGATGTATAGGCGTTTCTATTAGAGGAACTGATTATATTAAACTTGAGCCACCAGAACACCCTATACAGCCTAATATGGAGCAAGTATTTTCCGATGCTAAAAAGTTAATGGAAGAAGAAAAATGTAGGTATGTGTATTTATGTACCGAGGATTTAAAAATTATTGATTATTTTACTCAATGCTTTGGTGATTGTTGTTTTGTGAACGATAGAAATCTAATAGATTATAAAGATGGATCTATTATTGAAACAAAAATAAAAGCAAAAATTAACAGATATGAGGAAGGAAAACAATACCTCATTACAATGCTGATGTTGGTTTACGCTGATGTATTAGTTATATCCCGAACAAGTGGTACCGTAGCAATTCAAATGATTGCGGATAAATGGGAAAAGCAGTTGATATATAACTTGGGAAGATATCCTAAGAAGGAGGAAAAGAGAAAATGAAAGTTGTAATCTTAGCAGGTGGATTTGGAACTCGAATTTCTGAGGAGTCTTCATTTAAACCCAAACCAATGATTGAGATAGGTGGCATGCCGATTTTGTGGCATATTATGAAGATATATGCTTTTTATGGATACAATGAATTTATTATTTGTGCGGGTTATAAGCAACATGTAATCAAAGAATGGTTCGCTGATTACTTTCTTCATACTTCCGATATTACTTTTGATTATACAAATGGTAGCAATGAGATGATTGTTCACAATAAGCACGCAGAACCATGGAAGGTAACCGTTGTTGATACAGGTCTTAATACACAGACTGGTGGTCGCATAAAACGTATTAGGGATTATGTAGGTAAAGAGGAATTCATGCTCACATATGGTGATGCTGTTGGTGATATTAATATTAGGGAACTTGTTGATTTTCATCATAGTCACGGTAGAATTGGAACTATGTCCATGTATAGTTTTGGTCAGAATAAAGGTGTGGTTGAAGTTGGGAAAGATGGTGTTATCGATGCTTTCCGAGAGAAATCAGATATAGACGGTGATTTGGTTAATATTGGCTTCATGGTATTTAAACCTGATATTTTTGATTACATTGAGGGGGATTCAACACCGTTTGAAAAAGAACCATTGTCCAATTTGGTAAAAGACAAAGGGCTTGTCGGCTATATTCACAAAGGCTATTGGCAATGTATGGATACTCTTAGAGAAAAACAACAAATTGAAAAACTGTGGAATTCGGATGAAGCTCCTTGGAAAGTTTGGGAGGATTGATGTATGTTAAGATTTTATAAAAACAAAAAGGTACTTGTTACCGGCCATACAGGCTTTAAAGGTACTTGGCTTACCAGAATCCTTGTTAATGCAGGTGCGTTTGTAACTGGTTATTCATTAACACCACCAACACAACCTGATTTATTTTCTTTGGCGGATGTTGAGAATAAGATTACCCATGTGATAGGTGATGTCAGAGATTTAGAGCATCTTAAGAAGGTGTTTAAAGAAGTTCAACCGGAAATAGTTTTTCATCTTGCTGCTCAGCCGATTGTACGTGATAGTTACAAAGATCCTGTTTACACCTACGAAACGAACGTTATGGGTACAGTTAATATCATGGAATGTGTAAGAATTAATCCGTGTGTAAAGTCTGTACTTAATGTTACAACTGATAAGGTTTACCACAATAATGAATGGTGCTGGGGTTATCGAGAGGATGAGCCACTTGATGGCTTTGAACCGTATTCAAACTCTAAATCATGTTCAGAGTTAGTTACCCATAGTTATAAAAATAGTTTCTTCGATAACAGAGATATAGCTGTTTCCACGGCTAGGGCCGGTAATGTAATCGGTGGCGGTGATTTTGCTAATGATAGAATTATTCCGGACTGTGTGAGAGCTGTAAAAGATGGGAAAGTGATTGGAGTAAGAAATCCATATTCAACTCGTCCATACCAGCATGTTCTTGAACCTTTGGCTGTTTATCTTGAAATAGCAGCTAAACAGTATGAAGATAAGAAATTTCAGGGATATTACAATGTCGGACCGGATGATTGTGATTGTGTGACCACTGGTGACTTGGTTACTCTTTTTTGTAAGCACTGGGGCGAAGGCGCTAAGTGGGAAAGTCAGGCGGAAGCAAATGCACCGCATGAAGCTAACTTTTTGAAGCTTGATTGTAGTAAAATTAAGGCTACATTTAACTGGCAACCAAGATGGCATATGGAAGAATGTATGGCTATGGTGTGTCAGTTCAATAAAGTTTTGTTTGCGGGAGGAGACATCCCGGCTGAGATGGATAAAGAAATTAATATTTTTTTTAAAGGAGAAAACTAAAATGGCAAATTGGAAAAATGAAACCGAGGCAAGAGAGCAGATTAAGGCACTTGTCGCTGATTACTATAAGGATTTTAAGGCTTCTGCAGAGTCAAAAGAAAATTTTAAACCAGGTGATCGTATCAGTTATGCATCTCGTGTATATGACGAAAAGGAAATGCAGTCTTTAACGGATGCAATGTTGGATTTTTGGCTTACAACTGGTAGATTTTCTAAAGAATTTGAAAAGAACTTTGCTGAGTGGATTGGAGTGAAATATGCGCACCTAGTGAATAGTGGATCCTCTGCAAATTTAATTGCTTTTTCTGTCTTAACTGCTCCTGAACTTGGTGATAGACAGATCAAAAAAGGCGATGAGGTAATCACGGTAGCTTGTGGTTTTCCAACCACAATTAATCCCATTATTCAATATGGTGCGGTACCAGTATTCCTGGATGTTACTGTACCACAGTACAATATTGATGTTGAACATTTAGAAGTGGCTCTGTCTTCTAAAACCAAGGCTGTTATGATTGCCCATACGCTTGGTAACCCATTCAACCTAAAAGCAGTAAAGGAATTCTGTGACAAGCATAATCTTTGGCTTGTAGAAGATAACTGTGATGCTCTTGGTTCTAAGTATACTATTGATGGCGTAACCAAGTATACAGGTGCATGGGGGGATATCGGTACTTCCTCCTTTTATCCTCCTCATCATATGACGATGGGGGAAGGTGGCGCAGTATATACTAATAACCCACTTTTGAATCGCTTGATTCTATCCTACCGTGATTGGGGAAGAGATTGCATTTGTGTATCTGGACAGGATAACCTTTGCGGTCATAGATGGGATGGACAGTTTGGTGAATTACCAGTAGGTTACGATCATAAATATACCTACTCGCACTTTGGTTACAATCTAAAGGTTACAGACCTTCAGGCAGCAGTCGGCGTTGAGCAGTTGAAGAAGTTCCCTTCTTTTATTGAAAAGAGAAAGCATAATTGGACAAGACTCCACGAAGCGCTTGAAGATATCCAGAATAAAATTATTCTTCCTGAGCCTGCAGAGAATTCTGATCCTTCCTGGTTTGGTTTCCTCATCTCTATTCGTCCCGAGGCGGGTTTTAACAGAAATGATGTGACTAAGTATATTGAAGGAAAGAATGTACAGACAAGACTTCTGTTCTCAGGAAATATTATTAAGCAGCCTTGCTTCAACGAAATCAGAGGGACAGATGCATATAGAGTAGTAGGTGACTTGGAGAATAGTGACTTTGTAGTAAACAATACATTTTGGGTTGGTGTATATCCTGGTATGACTGACGCAATGATTGACTACATGGCGCAGGTAATTAAGGAAGCTGTGGGAGAGAAATGAGAAAAGCAATTGTTACAGGAGCAAATGGGTTTATAGGTACTGCACTTTGTAGAGAACTTTCTATTCATGGAATCTCTGTAATTGCTGTAGTTCGTAATGAGGAAGAGAATATCTCAAATATTGAGAACCTGAATGGATTAAAGATAGTGTATTCAGACTTATCTGATTTTAAGAATCTACACGAAATAATTTCCGATAGAGATGCGGATGTCCTTTATCATTTAGCCTGGGTAGGAAGTGCGGGACCATTAAGAGGAAATCCTGAAGTGCAGTTTAACAATATTAAATACACATGTGATACTGTTGAATCATGTTCGAAAATGAATTGCAAACGTTTTGTTTTTGCTTCGAGTATTATGGAGTATGAAATTGAAGCTGTGATGGCAACAGATGCGACACCGGGAATTAATACTTTATATTCAAGTGCTAAAGTATCTGCTGATTATATGGCTAGAACAATTGCAGGATCTTTAGGCGTTGATTATATTAGAGCTGTAATAAGCAATATTTATGGGCCAGGAGAATTAAGTCCAAGGCTTGTAAATACGAGCATAAGAAAATTATTAAACGGTGAGCATTGTGCTTTTTCTGCTGGTGAACAAACATATGATTTCATTTATATAGACGATGCAGCAAAAACATTTGTGGCAATAGGCGAAAAAGGGATTGCAAACCGTACTTATTACATAGGCAGTCAGAATCCAAGATCATTGAAAGAATTCTTATGTGAATTGCGAGATCAGGTTGATCCTAGTATCGAAATTGGATTAGGTGAGATTCCGTTCGATGGTGTTTCTTTAACTTATAATGAGTTCAATGTCTACGCCGTGAAAGAGGATACGGGTTTTGTTCCGGCAGTATCTTTCGCGGAGGGAATAAAAAATACAATAAAATGGATTAAGGAGAATTAAACTATGTCTGATTTTTCTTTTACGAAGCTAGGTTTAGAAGGAGCATATCTGATTGAATACTTCTCAGTAGGGGATAACAGAGGTGGATTCTCTAAGTCTTTTGAAAAGGATATTTATAAAGAAGCTGGAATAGAATTTTCTTTAAATGAAACATTTATTTCCATTTCAGCTAAAAATGTTATTCGTGGGTTGCATTTTCAGACTAGAAATCCACAAGCAAAACTGGTTAGCGTACCAAAAGGGAAAGTCTATGATGTTATTGTGGATTTGCGACCTGAAAGCTTGACTTTCAAAAAATGGGAAGGATATGAGCTAAGTGATCAGAATCATAGAGCGCTTTATGTGCCTAGAGGTTTTGCTCATGGGTTTGCTTGCATTGAAGATGGGACTTTGATGATGTATCAATGCGATGGACCATACGATAAGGAAACAGACACTGGAATTAGGTTTGATGATCCTGACATCGGTATCAAGTGGCCCGTAGAAGACGGAAAAGATATACACTCTGACAGAGATTTAGGATTAATGAGTTTTAAGGATTTTGTAGAACAATACCTGTAAATCTAGTTATTTTATCTTCTGTTCAACCACTCAAAAATACTATCTGAGTTTCAGAGTTAAACATCAAAATATGGTGTGAATCTGTAGATGTCAGATATTTGATAAATTACTGTCGTCAACAGGGGAGTTCCTCATCCGGATTGAGGCGATTTTTTTATTATCTCATCGGTAAACATAATGATATACAATGTAGGGCAGTCATAGAGAACTTCTACAGGATATTACCATGTAGACTAGATATTATTCATTGGTGTTTTAATACTTTATCCTATACGTTACTTGATAAGCTGTTTGAGGTGATTGGCGCCTAAAAACAATAAGTACAAAAAGATAATAAGAAAGAATGAAAGACAAAAGAATTCATAAGAGGATAAATCTAATAATTTCAACGGTTCTGACCGTTTTGTTTTTTTTATTGGCGATGTTTTTGTATTCTGCCTGCAGATGGGTAAAGATGACTTTCAATGTTGGTTTAAGTGCCATTATAAATACCATTTTTTCATCCCTGAAAGGGACAGGCTCCGGGATTGTGTCATCTGCAGTGGAATACTGTTTGCCCTATGTGTTTGTGGCTTTGCTGATTTCATTGGATGTCTGTATGTGGAACAATCGGGAAAATACGGGGAAAAAACAGAAGGTGCTGACAGTGCTTTTACCGCTTGTCAGTTTTTGGAGTGTAGTTGGTGCCGTTATTTATGTACAGAGTTCTTATGATATGATTGGCTATTTGACCAATAAAAATCAGGAGACAAGTCTATATGCTCAAAATTATGTAGATCCTCGTTCAGTAGCAATCACAGATGACGGACAGCATAGGAATTTGATTTATATCTATGTGGAAAGTATGGAAAATACTTATGCAGATATCGAAAGCGGTGGAAAGCAGGAAGTGAATTACATGCCCAATCTGACAAAGCTGGCACAGGAGAATGTATCCTTTTCGGCGACAGATAAATTGGGTGGCTTTTTATCAACAGATGGTTCCGGCTGGACTATGGGAGCACTTTTTACGATGACGTCAGGTGTTCCCTTTGCATTTCCGGTGGGAAATAATGACATGGATAAACAGGAATATTTTGCCTCCGGGATTTACACTCTAGGGGATTTTTTAAAGGATCAGGGATATACGCAGGAATTTATGTGTGGTTCGGATGCAGATTTCGCCGGAAGAAAGAACTATCTGATACAGCATGGGGATTATCGCATCTTTGATCTGAATATGGCAAGACAAAAGGGTTATGTTCCTGAAGATTATTTTGTCTGGTGGGGCGTGGAAGATGATCGGCTCTTTGATATGGCAAAGGATGAGATTACTGCTTTGGCTCAAAGCGAGCAACCCTTTAACTTTACAATGTTGACGGTGGATTTACATCATATAGGCGGATATGTATGTGACAGTTGTCCGGATACCTATACGGAGCCCACGGCCAATGTGGTTGCCTGCACAGATCGCCTCGTTTATGAGTTTGTGGATTGGTGTCAGAAACAGGATTTTTATGAAAATACGACGATTGTGATTACCGGTGATCATCCGAGGATGGACAATTGTCTTGTAGAGGGTGTCGCATACAATGATCGTATGGTATATAATTGTTACATCAACAGTGGTAAAGAACCGGAAACGCTGTATGGACGTACTTCCACATCCATGGATATATTTCCGACCGTTTTATCGGCTATGGGCTATGAGATAGAAGGGCATCGTCTGGGGCTTGGAACAGATCTGTTTTCGGGTAAAGAAACTCTGGTAGAACAGATGGGAATCGATTCATTAAATGCAGAGCTGATGAAATCGTCAAAGTTTTATATGGAAAATTTTGCGCCGGAGCTGCTTCATCTGATTGAAGATGCATTTGCTTCTTTAAATACCGTGTATTTTTTTGGAGAGGAATATAATGCGGATGGATATATTACAGAAGGTACTTCGATTCCGTTAGGACATGGTTCCTGGGTAATAGGAGAACCATTGACATTGGACATACCGGTCGATACAAAAGCAGATCAGATAAATATACGGTTGCACGTACAGGAGACTTTCCGGGGATTGGAACAATCCTATGTGGTAATACAGGACGGGCAAGAGATTGCAACGGGAGTAGTACAGGGAAATGCGATAGCTGATTTTACGGTTGCGGTACAGGACGGACATTGTGTGTTTTCTCTTCTCTTTCCGGATGCGGTATCGCCACACGATTTGGATGAGACCAGTGAGGATATGACAAAATATTCTCTATTGATGAAGACAATTACGGTAACAGAAGATGGAGATAGATAGCATGAATAGTAAGAGCGATAAGAATGCTAAGATTTTTCAATGGATTTCCTGGGCATTTCTCGTGATTTCTTTTATAGTACTGCTGTGTTTTTTGAATGCCCGAATCGATTTTTTGATGTCGTCAGATGAATCCAGTGAATTGATATTAGGCAATATTCTGGCAAAAGAGAATCGGATAGTGACACCAAATTGGTTTTATTCTACAGAGTTGCGGGTTTTAAATACACAGTTAATCTATGCATTGTGCTTTAAACTGTTTTCCGACTGGCATATGGTGCGCATGGTTTCTACGGCAATAGGGTATGTGCTTTTATTGTTATGTTACTATTTTTTGTGCAGACAGTTACATTGTCAGAAATATTTTGCGATTTCTGCAGTCGCATTGCTTGTGCCGTTTTCCGAAGAATATTTTATTGTAGTCTTAAGAGGATTGTACTATATTCCACATATCTGTATTTCCTTTTTAACAATAGGATTATTATTCATGTTTTTGCATGCTAAGAAAATACAAAAAAAGATTCTTGCAATCTGTCTGGCTGTGCTTTTAGCTTTTTTATCCTGTTTGGGTGGTGTGCGACAGCTGGTGATTTTGTTTATTCCGTTAGTGATGTTGCCCTTGTGGGAAATGCTATGGATCCTGTTAAAAAAACAGGATTTGAAAAAATTGCCGGAATTGATAAACCCTGATACTTATAGACTGTTTGTTTTTTCATTGAGCTGTCTTTTAAGTGGTATCCTCGGATATGTAATAAACGATACAATTCTTAGTAAATACTATGATTTTATCAGCTTTAGTGGTATTTCCTTTACAAATTTTGATATGGCAAAGCTTGGTCAGATTGTTGCAGGACTGCTTCGGGATTATGGTTTCCCCAAGGGATTGGTCTTTTCAAAATCCTTAATTCCATTTGTGGTGTGTGTACTATTGATTGCTTTTACCGTAGATGGAATTTGCTATGCAATCAGGAATCGGGAAAAGATATCTTATGAGTACTACATTATGGTTTGTTTTTTTATATGGAACATAGTCGCATTCGTGGGATTGTATTTGTTTTCGGATGCCCCTTATGCCGACCGCTACAACATACCAATCATCATCTGGAGTATTCCGATTGGTATGTTGTCCATGATTTCCGGCAGATGGAAGTCACAGATGCAGTCTCTCCTTACTACATTGCTTGTCATCGGTCTGATGCTAACAGGTACAGTATTTCTTTCCGAACAGATGCAAAATGAAGAGAATAAAGAGTTGATGCAAATAACATCGCAGTTATGTGAGAAAGGATATACAAATGGCTATGCGACTTATTGGAGAGGCAATCTGATAACGGAGCTGTCAGATGGTCAGATTGATATGTGGGTATGGTGCGACAATCATATCGAAGAGGTGACAGATATCCATACCGTGCGTAAATGGTTGCAGAAAAAGGAGCATACGCTCATTCAGCCCATTGGCAGGCAGTTTATATTACTGACGAGGGATGAATACAATCGATGCAACTGGCAGGACTGGTTATTGTTGGAAGAGGCGGAGTATTGTTCTGATTCGTATGTCGTATTTGGATTTGACAGATAATTGCACAACCGATATACTATTGATAGATTTTGCGTATACTATTATTACGCTGATAGTTTTTTTGACTTAATGATTTAAGAAATGAGGATAGATAAATGGCAAAGGTTGCTTTAATTACCGGTATCACCGGTCAGGATGGTTCTTATCTGGCAGAGCTGTTATTAGAAAAGGGATATGAAGTACATGGTATTACCAGACGTGCTTCCATTTCCAATACATCACGGATTGATCATCTGCTTGCAGATAATGCGATTACACTTCACGATGGAGATTTGAGCGATTCATCTTCTATCATTCGTATCATTGGAGAGACACAGCCGGATGAAATCTACAATCTTGCTGCTCAGTCCCATGTACAGGTTTCTTTTGATGTGCCGGAGTATTCCGGAGAAGTGGATGCAATCGGTGTATTGCGTATCTTAGAGGCAGTTCGCGTCTTAGGTCTTACGAAAAAGACAAAGGTTTATCAGGCATCGACCTCAGAGCTCTATGGCAAGGTAGAAGAGGTGCCGCAAAATGAAGACACACCCTTCCATCCTTATAGTCCTTATGCAGTAGCCAAGCAGTATGGCTTTTGGATTACCAAGGAATATAGAGAAGCTTATGACATGTTTGCCGTAAACGGTATTTTATTCAATCATGAATCAGAGCGTCGCGGTGAAAACTTCGTGACGCGCAAGATTACACTGGCAGCAGGACGGATTGCAGAAGGCTTACAGGATCATTTAGAGCTCGGCAATCTGGATTCTAAGCGTGACTGGGGTTATGCCAGGGATTATGTGGAGTGTATGTGGCTGATTATGCAACAGGATGTGCCGGAGGATTTTGTCATTGCAACCGGAGAGCAACATACCGTCAGAGATTTTACACAGAAAGCATTTGCCGCCAATGGTATTACGCTCAGATGGGAAGGAAACGGCATCGATGAAAAAGGCTATGATGTAGCTACCGGCAAGCTGTTGGTTAGTGTGAATCCACAGTGGTTTCGCCCGACGGATGTGGACAATCTCTGGGGAAATCCGACCAAGGCGCGTACGGTGCTTGGTTGGAATCCGCAAAAGACGAGCTATGAAGAGCTGGTCCGCATCATGGCTGAGCATGACAGAGCACTTGCCAAAAAGGAAAAAGCAATGAAGAATGCATAAGACACAACGGTTTGTTGTACAGAGCAACAAACCGTTTTTTATCGCCTGCCGATGTCGACAAAAAATGGCATTTGACACATCTGTTAGAAACTTGTAGAATAAAGACAAATGTGTATTTTCACGGAGTGGGGAAAATGTATCAGAAGCGTAGAACCATGCAGGATTTTTTGATTCTGGCAGTGGATTTAATCAGTATATTTTTAAGTCTTTCCCTGGCATTCTATATCCGGTATCACCATTTTATTCGGACAGACAGTGGAATTGATCAGAGGCATGTTTTGGGATATATCCTGATACTCAATGTTTTTGTTGCCTTTTTAATGGACAATTACCACCATTTTTTTATGCGCAAAATGTTAGGAGAGTTTCGTGCCGTCTTAGAGGTCAATGTGATTTTGTGTCTGACATCTCTGGCTCTGTTTTTTATACTGCACATCTCAGATGATATCTCCAGACTGGTGATTGGCTATACCTTTGCGATTAATGTCTTTTTGGACTGGATATTACGATGTATCCTCAAAAAATATATGTTGAGTGACCGCCGCAGAGAGCAGCATAGTAGCAAGGTGCTACTGGTGTCTGATTCTGATAGGGCAGAAGAGGTAATTAAGAATATCCGGGATTACAATGATCTATTTCATCATCTGATAGGAATTGCGCTGATTGATGAGACTGCGGTGGATGCGATTGGTGATTTGCCGGTAGTGGCACATACGGATGATTTAATGGACTATTGCATCCACCATGATGTGGATGAGGTGATGTTTATCAGTTCTCATCTGCGGGATATACCGGCTTGGGAATCCTGGATACGGGAGCTCGTCGAGATGGGTGCCAAGGTGGATGTCAACATCGACATCTTTGATGCGGATGTCTTGGGAAAGCGGACGTTGGACCGGGTCGGAAAATATGCCGTGGCATCCTTTGCGCGCAACCTGTTTTCCAATCGGGAGCTGTTTATCAAAAGGACGATGGATATTGTCGGCAGTCTGGTTGGTATGGTGATTTTAGCTATCGCAACCATTTTTGTTGCACCCGTCATCAAACTGACGTCACCGGGCCCGGTCTTTTTCGGACAGACCCGCGTCGGTAAAAATGGGCGTAAATTTACGTTTTATAAGTTCCGCTCCATGTACCAGGATGCAGAAGAGCGCAAAAAAGAGCTGATGGCTCAAAATGAAGTGGACGGTCTGATGTTTAAGATGACAGAAGATCCCCGGATTACCAAGGTTGGGAAGTTTCTGCGAAAGACCAGTATCGATGAGCTGCCGCAGTTTTGGAATATTTTAAAGGGTGATATGAGCCTGGTGGGTACAAGACCACCGACAGTGGATGAATTTGAGCAATATGAAGCCAAGCACAAATGCCGTCTGAGTATGACACCGGGACTGACGGGACTTTGGCAGATTAGTGGTCGAAGTGAGATTAAGGACTTTGAAGAAGTGGTGAAACTCGATATGCAGTATATCGACAACTGGTCGATCTGGCTGGATATCAAGATATTATTAAAAACAATCGTAGCCGTGTTTACGGGTCGCGGTTCAAGATAAAGGAGACACAGGATGAATCAGGAAATCGAAAGAGAAATAGACATTAAGGATGCTTTTTTTTATCTGCTTTACCATTGGAGAAGTATCTTACTTGCTGCAGTAGTGGGATTGGTTGTACTGGCAGGCTTTAAGGTTGCAACCTTTGAGGCGGTACCGGCTGATGCAGTCAGTGAGGAGCAGGAAGCTTATGAGAGAGAAGTGAAGGTCTACAATCTGACGAAGGACAATTATGAGGTGCAGATTGATTCTTATGAAAAGCAGTTAAAACGTCTGCAGACCTATATGGAAGATTCTGTCCTGATGCAGATTGATCCGATGCAGGAATGCTATGCGAGCGCGGAGCTCTATGTCGAAATACCGTTAGAGCAGTTAAAAGAAATTCCGGAATCTGCCAATACGGATGTCACGGATGAAGTGCTTGGTGCATATGCAAATTTCATCAATAAAGGGATTGATTTATCAGACCTTGCCAAGGATAACAAGGTAAAAGAGAGTATGATACAGGAGCTGATTGCGGCAAATGCATCTTATGAAGCTAACCTGATAGAGATTGAAGTCATTGCGCCCAAGAAAGATCTGGCAGATTTGATATTAAAAGAGATTCTTAAACAGTCCAAGGCACAGACAGGAGCGATTAACAGGGATATCCGAGAGCATGAATTAAAGATAGTAAATGAGACGTCGGGGATTCGTACAGACAGTGCGCTGATGGATAATATCAGAAATATGTATACTCAGATTAGTGGACTACAGGCTTCTCTGACTTCGGTAATGACAAGTGCGGAGAGTTTACAGGAGCCTGTTGAACAGACTTTTGGTCCGGTGGTATCTGTTTCCAAAAAGACATTGTTAAAATTTGGATTGGTCGGTTTTGTATTGGGTGCTTTTGTGCTAGTGGCAGTATATGCTTGCATTTACCTGTTCTCCGGTGTCATTGCGACCGAGAGTGAGCTTAAGGATGTCTTTGGATGTTTTACGTTGGGTGCATTTGCACCGAAGTATAAGAAGCAGGGATTTTTGGACAAGTGGCTGTATCAGCTTGCGGGTGTGGAAAGACGACCGGATGATGTGATTGCTAACCGGATTGCTCAAAATATTACCAGCCTTGCAAAAGAGGGGCAGACGATTTTATTGACAGGAACGGTTTCCGATGAAATGTTAGCCGATACTTTGTCAATACTAAAGGATAAGGTACCCAATGTCAATCTGACAGTCAGCGGATGCTTTACAGAAGATGCATCGGCGATTGGCATGATTATGCAGGCGGATTCGGTAATCGTGGTCGAAAGCAGAAGAGTCAGCAAATTTGCACAGGTGCAAAAACTCTTAGAAACGATTGCCAACATGGACAAGCCGCTTATGGGTTATATTATGTATTAAAGATAGTTGCAGGAGTTAGAATATGTTGTCTGAAAATAGGGTATCTCTCTCAAGGGTCATAAATGTGATTTGTTTCATTGCCATTGGGATGTATTCTGTTTTTGGCAACATGACTGCGTCGATTTATCAATTGGTTTTACCGCACAACATCGAGTTTTATTTTGCAATCGCCTTTGGAGTAGTGGCGGTTTTTAGACTGTTTGTCTTGAAACTATACAAAGAGTATAGATTTTGGGTGGCAGTCTTTTTTTCTGCCTGCTGCATGACGGTCTTTTTTGTGACAGGCTATACCTTTTTGACGGTACTGGCATTTCTCGCTTTAGCAGTTGTCAAAATGCCGGCACAGGCGGTGTACAAGGTCGTATTGTGGACACAGCTGTTATCACTGTTGGTCATGGTCATTGGGGTTCAGACCAATGTGATTGAGGACTTGATTTATATGACGGATACGGATGGTTTGAGACATTCTTTTGGTATCAATTATCCGACGGATTTTGCGGCGCATATTGTGTTTATCCTATTTCTTGCATATGTGGTGCTTTTGGGGATTTCCAATCTGTGGTTTATTGGAATCGCACTTTTTGCATTTTGGATTTCATACTACTATTGTTCGGCAAAATGTTCCTCCATTATCTTGCTTTTATTTCTGGTACTGTTACTGTTGGAAATGCTGTATGCAAAACTGCAGAAGTATCGTCCGATGAAATGGATGGACTGTGTGGTAGCCTATGGAAAATGTATTGCCATGCCCGCTTTATGCATATTATCAATCACTGTTGCATGGATATACAATGGACAGGAATATCTGAACCGGTTAAATGACTTTCTGACTGGTCGTATATCTGCCGGGCACAGTGCATTGCAGTATTGGGGGATGACATCGTTTGGGCAGACCTTTGATATGATTGGAAACGGTGGTTCTCTGGGGTTTAAATGGGGATATTTTTTTATTGACAATTCCTATGTCCTGATTGCGGTCCGCTACGGTGTGATTTTGCTGGTTTTGATTAACATCTTTTATGTTTTGACCATGCTTCGCTGTAAAAAGCACTCCCTTCGCCGTTTGATGAATGTGCTTTTCTTGATTGCCATTCAGGCTGTCATCGAGCACCACATGATAGAGGTATGGCTGAATATCTTTTTGGTAAGCTTTTTCCTTGAGGATATAGATAGAAAGATGCCGGATATACAAAAAAGTGGCGTAAATAGCGAAAAATCAAATGATTCTGTAAATAGAATGCGATATTTGGTCGTTGGAATGGGAGCAATCTTGTTAGCAGGCTTACTGGTATGGAGCGTGGAACTCTTGTTTATGATCATGCGCAGTTTTGTAAAAATGACAGGGGTGGATGGCGCAGATAATCACAATGTGTTTGTGCTCTGTTGTATGCTTGGTATCACTGTGTTTGCCATATTGGTACGGACATTATATCAGCTTCTTCGTTCGGCATGGCGGGGGAAGAAACCGGAAAAAATCTATGGTTTCATTGTGCTTGCCTCTGTCTTGTCATTTGTTTTTTTGATGGCGGGAATGTATGGAAGGGTTTTAAAGAGCACACCCCAATATGATGCGGCCCTGGTGGAAGAAAGAGAGGTTCTTCAGAGCCTGATACAACAAGAGGAATTTCAGGGGAAAATCTATGTTTCGGATGTGCCGATGATTTACAGACATTTTTTTGGTAATGTACAAAAGACATTGTTTACGCCGGAGCTGCTGGATTTTCAGGAGGATGTCGTCTTTATTATCCCCAATGACATAGAAAACAGGGTATTGTTGTATGATGGATATGAATATGTGCAAATCAGTAGTCTGCATGGCATCTATACCAATAGTGATACGGCAAAGGCTGTTTTAGCAAGACTGGGGTATGAAACGACGGATTATTTCAATTACCGGAGACATTATACGACAGAAGAGATGGTAAGATACAACCCGGATATGATTGTGGACGAAGATGGTAAGGTATTGGTAAGACCCTGGCTGCCATTGGCCTATGGTCCGCATGACAGAGTTTATCAGGGATTTCTAAATCTGAATGTGGATTTATCTTTGTATGATTGGATAGATGATGGCAGGGTGTTGGCAGAAATCCGTGTCTGTTCTGCATTTAATCAGGAATGGTTTAGGGTTGATATTACATCCGCTGATTTGGATGAGAGCGGCAGATATTCATTGAATGCGGATATCAATATATGGGAAAACATTGATGATTTGCAGATTACAATTTATCCCAAGGATAAAACACAGGTTAAGATTAACGATTTGAGTTATCAGAAGGTAAAATACTGATAAATATGAGAGAAAGAACCGATATGATGAAGATGTTTGATAATAAAAGACCGGATAAAAAGATAGTTATAAAAGTAGTCATGGTATTGGCTTTTATTTTGCTGATCAATATCTTTGTGTTTGGCAATCTGTCTGTCATGGTCCCCGATAAATACACAGAAAAAACCATGGATTTAGCAGTGTTTGGTGATGAATGCACCAACGTGACTTTCAAACCGGATGGCTCGGTCTTTGTGGCGAAAGAAGGCGGATGCTTTGAATTGGAAAATATTGACTGTGAGACCAAAACAATCTCGCTGGTACTTGATACGGAGAGTAAAGAGGTTTTAACCGGTGAAATATTGACGACGACAGATGGCTATGCCTATTTTGACTCGAAGGATCAGACCTTTGAATTTAACTCACAATATGGAAGTATCAATAAGGCACTGATTAGTCAGGGAAAACTTCGCAGTATGAAGATTACGATTCCGGAAAGCGAAACGGGAGTATATATCAGAGAGATTACGTTCAATAAAAAACAGCCTTTTTCTTTTCATTATGTGACATTAGTAATTATGTGCATAGTGTCTTTCACATTTTTGTATGCGTCGCAAAAGGGGCTGACGGACATAAAAATGGATTTGTCTGATAAGAGGCAAAAGATGGTTTTGCTTTTGGGTATGCTGCTGGCTGTCGGTATGGCACTGTTTTTGTGTATAGTATCAAACCGGACGGAGGATTCACTGTTATATGATTATGAAGAAGGAAAGACAGAGGATATGCCCCTGCAGCAGATGATGCTGTTTGATGCCCTCCGGCATGGTTCCGTGCGTCTGAATCTGGAAGTGAATCCGGACTATCTGCTGATGGATAATCTCTACGATAATTCGGAAAGGCGCTTTAAGGAGTATGAGCATCCGTGGGATGTGGCATTCTATAATGGAAGCTATTATAGCTATTTTGGTTCTTTGCCGATTGTTGTGTTTTATGAAGTGTTTTATATTTTAACAGGATATCTGCCGGGCGTGAATCTGCAGATGTTTCTGTTTATGGTATTCGGGATTGTAGGATTTTTTGCAGCAACTAATCAGTTAATCAGGTATTTTGGATTAAAACCGTCCCTGTTTTTTTACATTCTTGGAAACTGGGCACTGATGGCAGCCTCCTTCTTTTTTATTATTTCAAGTAGTACAGAGGTGTATACGGTTTCCATTATATTGGGAATTGGCAGCCTTTTATGGGGGATTGCGCTGGGGTATAAGGCAGTGCTGTGTGATAATAAAAAAAGGAGGATACTCTTTTACATATTGTGTGGTATCGCACTGGTTATGACGGTTGCATTAAGACCACCGGTATTGCTGATGCTTTTGGCTTTTATCCTGCCACCCTTTATCAAAGTGCTTTTAAATCCGGATTTAACTGTGAAAAACAAGCTTCATGATGTGCTTTCGTTTGCGGTTCCGGTTTTACTTGGTGCAGTTGTCCTGATGTTTTATAATTATGTCCGCTTCGATTCACCGTTTGAATTTGGTGCCAGATATCAGCTGACAGTCAGTGATGTGCGATACAATAAAATGACGTGGAATCTGAATAATATATTGGCTGCATTGTTCAATTACGGCTTCAAGGGGCTGGATGTAAAGTCCCGCTTTCCCTTCCTGTTTTATCGCTCAGACTGGGATTATGTGTTTGGTAAGTATATCTATCAGGAATGTACGATGGGAGTGTTTGCTTTTCCTTATAATCTGTTTGCCTTTGGTATTTTTGCTTTCTCGGGCAAAAAACAAAAGAGAGATTTGTCAATGATGACAAAATGTGTATTTGCCGCATCGGTATTTTTGCTTTTGTTTGATTTTGGCATGGGTGGCCTGGTCGGCAGATATGCCGGCGACTTTGCAATCGGCTTTTCTATTTGTGCTTTTCTGGTTATGGCATATTGTGATGATGCGGGGATGCTTAGTAATAAGAAAGTTCGCAATATCGTAGTGGCAATTATAGTGGCTACTTTGCTGATGGGATTTTTACTGCTGTTTAGCAATGATCCGATCAAATATCAGATTCGCAATGAAAATCCCAATATCTATTTGTTTTTTGCAAATTTATTCGATATATAGTATAATGTGAGTGTTATGGAAAAGAAGAAGATAGACAGGGATTTAATAAAAACATTATTGCCGTTCGTCGTTTTACTTTTTTGTGAGATTTTTTTCTTTCGCAACATTTTGACAACGGATTTGCTGTTTGGAGATGATGGGGACGGAAAATTATGTACCCTGATTACGGAGCATTGGTATCAGGTGTTAAAGGGTCAAAAAAGTTTTGATACGCTTGGCATCTTTTATCCGCTTCAGGGGACGATAGCCTATTCCGATATGATGCTGGGATATGCTCCGGTATATTGTATTTTGCGTGCACTTCATTTTAATATGTTCTTTTCTTATAAATGGACCTTGATTATATATCATGTATTTGGTGCATTGACCATGTATGGCATGTTGCATCACGGTCTGAAGGTTCGGAGAGAATGGGCTGTGATAGGGACGGTTTCTTTTAGCATTTCGAGTGGTTATGCCATGATGCTGTTGCATACCCAGCTTGTGATTATTTCACTTGTACCACTGATGCTGTGGTTTGTGATTGGATTTGTAGATGCACTCTATAAAGGAAATCGGTTGAGGAAAAATATATGCGCCCTGGCAGCTGTTTTTATGATGGGTGTTTTGATGTATACAGGCTGGTATGTTGCATTTTTTACCATTCTGTTTATTATATTTTTTATCATCTGTTATTGTGTGGTTTCGCTGTGTGGCAAGAAGAGTATCTTTATAAAGCAGGTTAAGGAATTTTTTAATAAAATTGGTTGGGATATCCTTTTGTATATCGTTTTTGCTCTTTTTATTATCGTGCCGTTTCTGATGCTTTATATTCCGGTCCTAAAACTGAATGGCGGCAGGGTTTATGAGGGAATTGTATGTTTTATTCCACAGTTTGTTGACCTGATTAATGTAACACCCTACAATCTCTGCATGGGATGGATGTTTGATACATTACACTTGGCAGATCGCTCATTGACGAGTGAGGTATGGCAGGGGTATTCACTGATTACATGGTTATTGTTTCTTGTATTGTCCGTATGCGGATTGCAAAAGATGCAAAAGAAAAGTGAAGTCCGGATTTTGTCTTTTTCCGTGCTTTTGGCAGTCTTGTTTAGTATCTTGTTTACTGTTCAGATTGGTGAAGAAGGTTTTTCTTTGTGGTACTGGATTTTTAAACTGATCCCGGGAGCGGCTTCCATTCGTGCGGTAGGACGATACCTGTTGTTTTTGTTGATACCGGTATCGATTCTGATTGCGGTATTTGGAAGTAGATGTAGTGATGCATGGATGGCTAAGCTGACAGAAAAATATAGAGACCATAAGGCTGTTACAGCCGGATATGGGATAGCGGTTTTATTGCTGTTTGCCCTGATGTTTATGGGTAGTATTATGCAGGATGGCGTGATGGCGAGATGGTCAGAGACAGAGGAGCTGCAGTTTTTGAGTGAAGTGCCTCCTCCACCGTCTGATTGTGAATCCTTTTTTGTCATGATTAATGGTCAGTCGGAGAATGGCTGGATTGGTTATAACGTACAAGCAATGGCAATTGCCGCATATTATTCTCTGGATACGCTGAATGGCTATACCGGTGTTTTCCCGGACGGAAGCAATGGTTTGGTCAATATTTTTGCAGATGATTATCTGGGGAACGTGAGCAGATGGATTCGTACAAAGGAAATCAAAAATGTTTATGCATATAATCTGACTACGTATGTTTGGACAAAAGTATATTAATGGTGCGTCTGATTGTATGTTAGAATGCATGTTCATAGGATATTGCGAAATGAAAAGGAGGATGAAAGTAGTATGAAGAAAAAGTTGCTGGCTGCTTTGGCAGTAGGAATTGGTTTGGTGTGCGGGATGGTTTCCGTGCCCGCAAGCGCAGAGGAGATAACAGAGGATGGTTATGTCATCGTCTCGCCGGAGGATTTGGATGCAGGTCTGGTATCAGGCAATGAGATTTTAGAGACGGAGAGCACAAAGCTTACGAAAGAGGAAACATTTTTTTCAGTAAGAGATATTCGTGCTGTTGGAAGCCGTCGTGATTTTGATGTGACCAACGGCAAACAGAAAATTGTTCTTTATGGTGGAATTCCCAGTTGTACCTACACCACAAAAACGATGCAGAATCTGTATTCGATTTATCAATATCTGGATCCGCAAAAGGTAGAATTTTTCTGTTTTGATATGGGCAGTAATTGTGCACTCAACGTTCAGCAATATTTAGAACGGGCAGGGATGTCAACAGATGTCTTTGTGGGTTCCCGCAATGAAATAGATGGTGCATATAACATGTATTACAAAATTTTCAGCGCAGGAAAGAGCATGGGTGTGATTGATCCGGATACTTCTTCTTATCGGATGCCGCTGGTTGCTTATATCGACGGACAGGGCAATATTCTTAGTGTCACAACAGATTCTCAGTCTTTGGAGAGCTTGTTGGATAAAGTGTCAGCCTGCAATATGAGATTGATCGGTACTCCCAGAAATGGTGTGAAGAATGCGACAATTGAAGCAAGATTTTCTCATATCAGAGTACAGAACTTTGTAAACCGTCTTTATAATATCGCTTTAGAGCGTGGCGCAGAGGAAGCCGGATTAAATAACTGGGTACAACAGTTAGAGAGTGGAAAAGCAAACGGTGCCAATGTGGCCTACGGATTTTTCTTTAGTGAAGAGTATAAGGAAAAGAATGTATCCAATTCGATTTATGTTGAGACGCTTTACATGGTTATGATGGACAGACCGTCGGATGCGACGGGAAAGAAGACCTGGGTTGATTTGCTTGATAACGGTATTTCCAGAGAGTATGTATTCAAAGGCTTTTCCGAATCCGAAGAATTTACAAAGATTTGTGAAAACTATGGTATCAATAGAGGAAGCATCAAGCTGACACAGGGCAGGGACCGTAATGAAGGTGCAACTCGTTTTGTGGCAAGATTGTATCGCAATGTTTTGGGACGTGAATATGATGTGCCCGGTCTGAATTCATGGTGTAATACCATTTGTGATAAGAAACAAAGCGTTGAGTATGTTTCTACCGTCGGCTTTTTCCATTCCAAAGAGTTTTTGGAAAAGAAAACAACAGATGAAGAATATGTTAAGATTTTGTATCGTACATTTTTGGATAGAGAATACGATGCCCCGGGCTTAAAGAACTGGTTGAATGCATTAAAGAATGGTAAGTCCAGGGATGAAGTCCTGATGGGCTTTTCACAATCAAAGGAATTTAAAGAAATTATGGCTAAATATGGCTTATAATTTCGGTTGTTGGAGTTAAAATGGCAGTAAAAAGATTTTTAATTACAGGCTGTTCAGGATTTGTCGGAAGGCATTTCCTGAACTGTTTGTATGCAAAAGAACAACAAATGGATATTTTGGGAATTGATATGAAGTCGCCCCGGTTTGACTTGACCGGGTATCAAGACCGGCTTCATATTGATTTTTGTGAAGTGAATCTGTTGGATCGGGAAAGACTAAAACAAGTGCTTTCAGACTTTAAGCCGCAGTATATCCTGCATCTGGCTTCGTTTAGTTCCGTGGCTTTCAGCTGGCAGTATCCGGAAGAGAGCTTTGTCAACAATACCAATATTTTTCTGAATCTGACGGGTGTCATAAAAGAATTGGGACTTAAGTGCCGTATCTTATCTGTTGGTTCTTCTGAGGAATATGGGAATGTCTCGGCAGAGGATTTACCGCTTCGGGAAGATATGCATTTAAAGCCGGTCAGCCCCTATGCGGTGGCGCGTGTGTCACAGGAAATGCTTGCCAGGGTTTTTGTGGAAAGCTTTGGAATGGATATTATTCTGACCCGTTCCTTTAACCATATTGGACCGTGGCAGGATGAAAGATTTGTGGTTCCGAGTTTTATCAGGCGGATACTAAATATTCGAAATAGTGGTTTGCGCGAGGGTGAAATTGAGACCGGAGATACCTCGATTGTCCGGGATTTTGTGGATGTGCGCGATGTTGTAGAGGCTTATTATCTGCTTCTGATGTGCGGTACAGCAGGAGAAATATACAATATCTGTCAGGGCGAGGGATTAAAACTGTCGGATATGGTAAATCAGATTGGCAGTCTTTGTGATGTGACGGTTCATACCAGAGTCAATCCGGACTTTGTGCGTCCAAATGACAACAGAGTGGTGATTGGTTCTTATGATAAGCTGTATCGGGAACTGGGATGGAAACCGGTTATACCATGGAAACAAACGCTTTCTGATATGATTGACTGCATGAAGGATGGAAAGAATTGAAGAATTTTTTTAAAGAGTTGACAATGGTACAATTCATCTTGTTGTTGTTGGGAATATTTGAAGTAGTCTGTGTTTTGTTTACTTTTTTAAAGCTGAACCTGACTGCTTTAATTATCGTGTATGGAATGCTTTGTTTTCTTGCGCTTGGATTATTTCTCCGAGCAAGGACAGGGCATTCTTTTTTTGTTGCCCACTTAAAAAAAGAAGGCCTTTCTGTTTCCGTGTTTATGCTTGTTTTTTTCCTGCTTTTTCTATATCAGTTGTTTGTTGTGATTTGTTATCAGCACAATGATGCGGATGACGCTTGGTATGTGGGAACAAGTGTAACAACCTGCGAAACGGGAAGGTTATTTATATATTCACCATATACCGGAGAATTGCTCAAGTGGGCGAATGCCAAAGATTATCTGTTATCACCACTTCCGATTTTCTGGGCAATGTTTTCGAAGATTTTGCATATGCATCCAACCGTTTTTACACATAATATTGTACCGGTCGGAATGCTGTGCACTGCATATATTGTATATTATATGCTTGGAAAAGAATTATTGGGCGTAAAAGAGCCGGGACAGAAAAATGAGACAACTGTCAAAAAGGATGCAATCTGGTGCTTTTTAGTGTTTGTCAGCGTGTTAAATCTTTTTGGTTATTATTCGACACGTACAACGGGAACCTTCCTTCTTTTGCGTAGCTGGCAGGGAAAAGCTGTTTACTGTGCCATTTTGCTTCCCCTGATGTTTTACTATTATTTGAAGGTTTTTAAAGAGCCGAAAAGAAAGTGGTTGGTTGGTATGTTTTTGACATCGCTGGCGGCCTGTATGGTATGTTTTTCAGCAGTGACATTGACTCCGCTTTTGACGGGTGCTATGTGTCTTACTTATGCCATAGCAAAAAAAGATTTAAAAGTGCCTTTTCAAATGGCAGCCAGCGTGATACCAAATATTATTCTTTTGGTTATTTATGTTTTGATGTGAATGATAGTTTGTTGCGGATATTTTCGGGTTAATGTGGTGAAAGAATGGAATATACAAAACTGTTATTTGAGTTTTATAATGAAAAAGGAATTTTGATGCTTTTATATGCAATCGGCTGGATTTTGATTGTACTGCTGGAAAAAGATCGGAATCATAAGACCGTAATGGCATTTTCAGCGTGGTATCTTCCTTTGGTAATCTTAAATCCTTTGGTGGGAAGTGTGTTTGCATATTTTGATATCATGCCAAACCGCATGGTGCGAATCTATTGGCTGTTACCGGTAGTCTGGGTGATTGCATACGGTCTTACCAAGCTGGTTACAAAAGTGTCTGATACCGGGAAATGGCTGGGAACGGCAACTTTTTTGGCCTTAGTCGTCGGACTGATCGTCGTTGGAAAACCTTTGGTAACGGAAGAAAATTTTGTGAGGACGCAAAATAAATTTAAGCTTCCGAATGAGGTGATTGAAGTCGTGGATAAGATCAATGCGGATTATGATGCTGGATTATCTGACAGCCGCAAGGTGGTCTTGCCGGAAGAATTAGCTGCATATGCAAGAGTGTATGATGGAACGTTGCCGTTGTTATATGGAAGACTGCCGGATACGGATGAAGCCGGACGTGTATTTATTTATATGAGTTATGACACACTGAATATGGAGGAAATAGCGGATGGTGCGCGGAATTTGGGCTGTGGTTATCTGGTTTTGGACAGTGAAAAACCATGCGAAAATGCACCGAAAGAGGCCGTTGTGACGAAGTTTGCAGAGGTCGGAAAGTATTGTCTGTACCGGTTGGATTAAGTATTGCCTGTATCGGCTGGATTAACTTGAATTAGAATTATGAAGATGTTATAATAGCGCTATTATTTTGTGGTTGAATATTTTTAGTTGATAATTTGTAGTTAAATATTTGAGGTTGAATAAATAAAAGACAGAGGAGAATATCCATGGTAAAAGATGCATGGAATAATCGAAAATTAATCATTAAACTGGCAAAAAATGATTTTAAGACCAGATATGCCGGTTCTTATTTGGGAATTGTGTGGGCTTTTGTACAGCCAATTATTACAATTGTTGTCTATTGGTTTGTATTTGAATATGGATTGAGTGCAGGAGCACAGTTGACCAGAAGTGGAATAAAGATTCCTTTTGTTCTCTGGCTTTCTGCCGGTCTGATTCCCTGGTTCTTTTTTTCTGAAGCTTTAAGCAGTGCGACAAATGCCTTGATTGAATACAATTATCTGGTGAAAAAGGTTGTGTTTAAAATCGAAGTTCTGCCGATTGTCAAGGTGATCTCATCCTTGTTTGTGCATGCATTTTTTGTCGCTTTTATTTTGGTTTTATATGCATGCTACGGTCATTTTCCGGATTTATATACATTACAGGTTGTGTACTATTCATTTTGCATGGTTGCATTGGTTTTGGCAATTAGTTATACAACTTGTGCTGTCGTTGTTTTTTTCAGGGATCTTTCTCATATTATCGGAATCTTTCTACAGGTCGGTGTATGGGCTACTCCGATTATGTGGAATTTTAATATCATCAGCAATCCGGTTTTACAGTTCATTTTTAAATTAAATCCCATGTTTTATATTGTGCAGGGCTATAGAGAGGCTTTGATTGAAAAGGCCTGGGTATGGGAATGTGCAATGGGACAGACGGTGTATTTCTGGGTTTTGACATTCGTGTTGTTTTTTATCGGAAAAGCAATGTTTAAAAAATTGAAACCCCATTTTGCAGATGTTTTGTAAGGAGTTTATGATGGAA
Source organism: uncultured Lachnospiraceae bacterium (assembly GCA_945919795.1). Lineage (GTDB taxonomy): Bacteria > Bacillota > Clostridia > Lachnospirales > Lachnospiraceae > UBA2882. The sequence continues at coordinate 189,360 of CAMEJJ010000001.1, read as the reverse complement.
GATATTGCAATTAAAGTAGATCATATTACCAAAGTATACAGGTTATACAATAAACCGTCGGATCGCCTGCGGGAGTCTTTGTCCGTTACACATAAGAAATATTCAAAAGATCATTATGCCTTGTCGGATATTTCTTTTGAGGTAAAAAGAGGGGAAACGGTTGGATTGATTGGGACGAATGGTGCCGGCAAATCCACTATTTTAAAAATTATTACCGGTGTCACAAATCCGACAGAGGGAAAGCTTGAAATAGATGGAAGAATATCTGCTTTGTTGGAGCTGGGTGCCGGTTTCAATATGGAATATACCGGAGTAGAAAATGTTTATCTGAACGGAACGATGAATGGTTTTTCCGAGGAAGAGATTGATGCCAGGTTGCCTGAGATTTTAGAATTCGCTGATATTGGAGAGTTTGCATATCAGCCGGTCAAGACGTATTCATCAGGTATGTTTGTGCGTTTAGCTTTTGCTGTGGCAATCAATATTGATCCGGAAATTTTGATTGTGGATGAGGCTTTATCGGTTGGAGATGTTTTTTTTCAGTCTAAGTGTTATCACAAATTTGAAGAATTCAAAAAGATGGGCAAGACAATTCTCTTTGTATCGCATGATTTAAGCAGTGTTGCCAAGTATTGTGACAGGGTTGTTCTGCTAAACAAAGGAACGAAGCTTGCCGAAGGTAATCCACGTGAAATGGTGGACTTATACAAACGGCTTTTGGTAAATCAGATAGAGGATAGCAATGCAGAAGGCAAAAAGGATATCAAGGTTAATAGCGAAGTGGTATCCAAAGAAATGACATGGATGAGCCGGATGAAATTGAATCCGGATGTGCAGGAATATGGTGAAAATATAGCCAGAATAACGGATTTTGCCATTTTGGATGAAAACGGGAATATCACGAATATCGTAGAAAAAGGTAAGAAATGTTCATTTAAAATAAAGATGGATGTGTTTGAAGAGGTTGAGGAGCCGATTTTGGCTGTTACAATCAAAAATCTTCATGGCACGGATATTACTGGTACAAATACCAGTTTTGAAGGCGAAAGCATGGGGCTTTTAAGGCCGGGAGACTGTCGTATCGCAACGTTTACCCAGGATGTAAATCTTCAAGGCGGCGAGTATCTGATTTCTCTTGGATGTACGGGCTTTATTAAGGGCGAATTTCATGTTTTTCACCGATTATACGATATCTGTAATTTAACAGTACTTTCCAACAGAGATACGGTTGGATTTTTTGATATGAATGCATCGTTGCAATTGGAAAACCCGAATGGAGAATCCGAATGAAAACTGAAATGGTTAATGGGATCAAATTAGATTTGACTTACTATGGCGGACAGGATTTATATAGCGATGGCACCATTGAGGATGAGATGCTTTCGATTGTCCAAAGATGTGAGGAGAGAGAGTTAAACAGGATGATTAGAGAGCATTACAGCTGGCCTTTTTTATATCATTTTTCCCACATTCGTCACAATATCGTATCCTGGCTCCCGATTAAAAAGTCGCAAAGTGTTTTAGAAATTGGTTCCGGTTGCGGAGCTGTTACCGGTGCGCTTGCGAAAATGGCAGATCATGTAACTTGTATTGAATTGTCTAAAAAAAGAAGTCTGATTAATGCAAACCGCAACAAACAATACGATAATATTGAAATCAAAGTTGGAAATTTTACGGATATTGAACCCAATTTGTCTGAAAAATATGATTATATCACTTTGATTGGTGTATTTGAGTATGCAGAAAATTATATCGGCGGCAAATCCCCATACACGGAATTTTTAAAACGCATGAAACAGCATCTGAAACCGGATGGCAGGATTGTGATTGCGATTGAAAATCGCATTGGTATGAAGTACCTTGCAGGCTGTAAGGAGGATCATGTTTCCCGGATTGGTGAAGGATTGGATCATTATTCTTCATCTTTTGGAGTGCGGACTTTTGATAAGAAAGAACTGTGTAATCTGTTTGAACAGGCCGGTTTTTCTGATTATCAATTTTATTATCCTTATCCGGATTATAAACTTCCGTTGGATATCTATTCGGATGAGATTCTTCCACAAAAAGGCGCCTTATATCAAAACGATAATAATTTGGATCAGGCACGGATGCGCTTATTTGATGAAACATCTGCTTTTGATAAAGCAATTGAATTGGGGGTTTTTGAGGAAATATCCAATTCTTTTGAAGTTATCTTGAATAATTCACAGATTGATGCATTAATGCAAGAGGATAAGGAAGCACAGATCGTGTTTGCCGGCTTTTCCAATGACCGAAGACCGGAATATACGGTTGTAACAAAGATTCTGAAAGATGCGGATGGAGAATTCTATATTACCAAAACATCCTGTGATGATTCCGGCAAAAAGCACGTAGAAGACATTTTTGAGAATGCTCATACGATGCAGGTATCATGCGAGGAAAGTGGGTTGTTTTTCCCAAGCATGATAAACAGAGATGGGGAAAGATCCTTTTCGTTTGTGGATGGTATCACATTGGATTCTTTATTGGATAAGTATCTGTTTTCAGACAGAATGGATTTATTTTACGAAGTATTTGATTTATTTGTGGCGAGAATAAAAAGAGTTTCAACACAATATATCAATCCACAAATATTGCCGTCAAATATCATGATTTCCGCTGAAAAGTGGTATTTGATGGATTGCGAATGGATTTATGAGAATAGCCGGACACCGGTTGCAGGCATGGATGAACAATATGTGATTTATCGTGCACTGAATCACTATCGGGAGGGCTCAAAGAATAGATCGAAACGTCTGAAACAAAAGGATTTTTATGGACATTTTGATTTGGATGATGAAAAGATTGCATTTTATGAGAGCGTAGATAAGGATTATGAAGACGCTCGAAATGGCGATTATTATCAACTTGATACTGCAAAAAAAGAGCACAATGAATCCGTGGCAGATGCCAATGATGCGATGGCGGCTTATGTGGAACTGAAACAGCAAAAAGAGAAATTGGAACAGCAAAATGCGGAATTAGAGCAGCAAAGCGATTATATTGCAGGATTAGAAGAAACGATTCGACTGCTTAAGGAAGAACTCCATACGATGGAGAATTCAAATTCCTGGAAAATAACAAAACCACTTCGGACCATGGGCCGGAAACTGCATAGAACAGAGAAAGAGTAGTTAGCGATGAATAAGATGTGGGATATCAGAGATTTATTATTTTTAAACATATTGGATCAGAAAGATAAAAAGGCTGCATGGATTCAAAGCATGGATGATGTGAAAAGCTGCCAGAATGCAGGAGAAAAGTATGACTATGTCTTTCTTTATCGTTTTCTGACTTCAGATGTTTCTGATATAAAGAAGGTGCTCTGCCTGTTATCGGATATGCTTTTGCCGGATGGGTTGATTGTAATTCTTGCAGACAATCTGCTTTCGGCAGATTATATGGCCGGCGCGTTCAACAAAAATACGAAGTCTTATTTTGATGGATATAATTATAACGATAATAAAAGACCATCCCTGCTTACAAAAACGCAGTGGATATCCGCATTAAAGGATTCCGGACTGGGAAATTATAAGTTTTTTTATCCATACCCGAATTTGGAATATACAAAAGAAATATTTACAGACGGAACATTTGAAAAATACCAGTATGGCAAAGTCAGCTACAATTTTGATAAGGATAACCTGTATTTATTCGATGAGAATGCATTGAAAAGTCTTTTGGTTGCAGAGCATGTAGGAGAAGAGTTTGCCAACAGCTTTATGATTTTGGCAGCTAAGGACAGCGAACCGGATTCTAAAGGGATCTGTTATGCGAAATATAACTGGGATCGTGATGAAAAGTTCCGAATTGTCACAACGATTTATGATAATCATACTGTTGAAAAAATGGCAGTTGACGAAACGGCATATCAACACATCGAGAATCTGCACAATCATGAACAGCTCCTGCTTCATAAGGATATGCGTGTTTTGGCAGGTGATTTTTTACAGAATCGGATTGTGTATCCGATGTTATGTGCAGATACGCTGAATTCGGAATTAAAAAGATATGTCGATGCGAAAGATGAAAGTGGTTTTTTGGATGCTTTTCACTCTTTTTATTCGAAATTGTTTCAGGATTCGGAATGTACAAGTGATTATCATGGTGAGGAATTCGCAACTGTCTTCGGCCCTGAAAATATTGAAAAAAGCTATCATTGTATCTGCCCGTGCAATATTGATTTGATATGCGACAATGTGTTTGAGGTTGATGGAACATATCAGATTATTGATGCAGAGTGGATTTTTGATTTTCCTATTCCGGTAGAATTTGTTGTTTGGCGTGCGGTCAATGAATTGTATAGTAAATTTGTCGGATTGAGAGAGGTTGTTTCACGAACGAAGGTTTTAGCACTTTTTCATATTGATGAGGAGGATGAAAAAGTATTTGCCAAGTGGGGTGAGTATTTTGCTTATCAGTACGTTGGAAGTGACTCGCTACGAAATATTTCTGTAAAAAAACAATATCTCAATATTCAGAAACTGCATGATGATTATGTATCAAATGAAAAAATATCGGAAATTTTTTATGTGAAAGACGAAGATGGCTTCTATAATGACAATATTATATCAGCATCTATACAGGAAAAGCAGGATCATTTTGTTTTGGATATGGATGTTCCGAAAGAAAGAATAGGAACCTTGCTTTTGTGGAAACCGTTTGCAAGTAAAGAATACAGACTGAATCTTTTTGTTTCAGATGGGGTCGAGATTGTTGGTCATAATGCAGAGCGACAAAACAACTGGATATACGATTTCTGTATGGAAGATGCTTTTTTCTATTTTAAGGTTGTGGATTCGCATATTCATTTTGAATTGAAGGCTGAAGAATTAAGTGCACAGCAAAGAAGATTAATCCAGTATCAGAATGAAACAAGTAAAATAGATTTGCTGAAAGACAGAATCAAGGAACTGGAAAGAGAAAAGGAAGTATTGTCTCTGGAAAAAGATATTCTGCAAAGAGACTATGATTGTATTCGAAATTCTACAATCTGGACGAAGACAGAATTTATCCGGAATCTGAAAGATAAGCGAAAAAAGGAAGCTGATAAAGAAAATAGTGAGCAGGATGTGGCTGTGCCTGAATGGAAGCCGGTTCATGAAAGCATTCGTTTTCATATTGATGAAGCGAAGGTTAGTCAGGGAAGTGTCTGGATTTATGGATGGGTGTTGTGTGAAAACAGGCTGATTGAACAGGCAAAGCTGGAATTCCAAAATGAGTATCATCAGAGTCATTTATTTGAGATCGAATTAAAAGATCGTAATGATGTTAAGCAGGCATTTTCTGTGCCGGCTTCTGCCAAGTGTGGCATCAATGTCAGAGGGCTATATCAGTGTTATACCAGACAAAATCTTTTTTTGCAGCTAAAGATTGAGGGAGAATGGTATCGGATTGATACGGATACGGTGATTGAGCCGTCAGAAGAAGCACGAGTTGGTGAGCAGAGAGTTGCTTTGGATGATAGAGCGATTAAGAAATTGAATTATCCGCATTTTTGTGCTACGTCATTGGTTGCTGATCCCATCGAACAGCCGCTTGGGATGGTTGACATCATTATCCCTGTTTATAATGGAATGCAGTATCTCCCAACATTGTTTGAATCTGTGAAAAAAACACAGATGGATTATCGCATGATTCTGGTTGATGACTGTAGTCCGGATGAGACGGTATTGCCTTATCTGGAACAATTTGCGAAAGAAAATGAAAATGTTGTTGTGCTTCACAATGAGAAGAATCTGGGATTTGTAAAATCCGTAAACAGAGCGTTGCAGATGGCAGAGCATCATGTCGCATTGGTAAATACGGATGTTCAACTCCCCAAAAACTGGCTTGAACGACTGATGAAACCAATCTTTGAGGATGAAAAGGTTGCGTCTACAACACCTTTTACAAATAGTGGAACTATTTTTTCATTTCCGGATTTTTGCAGGGACAATGCACTGTTTTTGAACAAATCAGTTGACGAGATTGATGCGGTATTTCGTTGCATACGTCCTAAAAATGAAATCGTTCCTACCGGTATGGGATTTTGTATGGGAATGAATATTCATACATTACAAAAGATTGGTTTGCTGGATGATATAACGTTTGAGCTTGGCTATGGAGAGGAAAATGACTGGTGCCAGAGAGCAATTGAGGCGGGATATATCAATGTGTATGTAGAAAATCTGTTTGTTCACCATAACCATGGCGGTAGCTTTCCTTCAGAGACCAAGCAGAAGCTGTTGAAACAGAATGCGGAACGCCTTGTGAAAAAACATCCGCTTTACAATCAGGATATTGCACAGTTTTGTGAAAAGGATCCCAATAGGGATATCAGGGAATATGTAAAATTTGAATTGCTTTTTCATCATGACACTAATTGCGTGCTTGCCTTTAATCATGATTTGGGCGGTGGCGCAGATATGTATTTGCAACGTAAAAAAGCAGAAATTCTAAAGCAGGGTATGCTGTTTGCTGAGGTAAGATACTCAAGAGAGAATAAAAAGTATTATTTAGTACTTGATATGGCAGACAATCAATCAACTTGTGCTTTTGATGGAATGACGGATGTAATCGGTTTGTTGCAGCAGAGAATGTATGATCAAATCTGGATTAATGAACTGGCAACCTATCCTGATTTGTTGCAATGGCTTCGTGAAATTGAGAAGCTTAAAAAAGATAATGCCACAACTTTGCGTTTGCTTGTTCATGATTATTTTATGATTTGTCCGTCTCTTACGTTGTTTAATCAGGATGCCGAATATTGTGGAATTCCGGAGGGGCTGGATACTTGCAATGAATGCCTGCTTTCCAATGAATACTGCTATTCAGATGCAACAAAGGACATGGGCGTATGGAGAGAATCGTGGAAGCATTTTATGCAGGCGTGTGATGAAATAATTGTCTTTTCAAAGGATTCCATTCGTCTATTGGAAAGGGCATTTGGAAAAGAGTTAGATTATCAGTTGATACCTCATGAGGTGCAACCGTTAAGAAAGGTAAATCGGGTTCATGCATTTGCCAATCAGCCGGTAATCATTGGTATTTTGGGTGCCATCTCCGAACAAAAGGGACTTGGCATTTTAAAAGAGATGTTAAAGGATATTGAAAAGAATGACATTGATATGCAGATTGTTGTGGTCGGTGAAACGGCAGAACCGATTGATTCTGAGGCATTAATTGTAACAGGAAGGTATCAAAGGGATCGAATTCCGGAGCTCGCAGAAGAATACGGAATCGAATGTTTCTTTATCCCTTCCGTATGGCCGGAAACCTTTTCTTATACGACATCGGAAATCATTTATATGGATATGCCGATTGCTATTTTTGACATTGGAGCGCCGGTTGAGCGTGTGAGTGTCTATGATAAGGGAATAATCCTTGGATCACCGGATATGCCGGTTAATGAGGTAATATCAAAATTATGTGAATTTGTTAAATTGCAACGATGATGGTGGTATAATTGAAACAATCTGAAATGGTTGAGATAGTTTTAGATTGAAACAGTTGTTGTGGTTTTTGATTGAAATGGTCGTGGCGGTTTCTTGACTGTATGAGATAGGATGGATATAATTAAATGATGTTATTGATACCACAAAGTGTGTAGTAATCAGTTGGTTTCATTGGGACAAAATACCTTTTGGACCCAGCATATTATTTTTATGATTCAAAGGAGTGCGTCATGGGAAAAATAAAAGTGGAAACATGTGATATTGAGGGATTAAAAGTTATTACTCCAACTGTATTCGGTGATGAGAGAGGTTATTTTATGGAGACCTACAATTATAATGATTTTGCCGAAGCAGGGATTGATGTGAAGTTTGTACAGGATAATCAGTCCGCATCCAAAAAAGGTGTTTTGAGAGGCCTTCATTTTCAAATCAATTATCCGCAGGACAAGCTGGTCAGAGTCGTTAATGGTGAAGTATTTGATGTAGCTGTTGACTTAAGGGAAGGTTCTACGACTTTTGGAAAATGGTTTGGGGTTAGATTATCTGCTGAAAATAAAAAACAGTTTTTCATTCCCAAAAATTTTGCACATGGATTCATTGTTCTTTCAGATTATGCAGAGTTTGCATATAAGTGTACAGATTTTTATCATCCGAATGATGAAGGTGGACTTTTGTGGTCTGATCCTAAGATTGGCGTGGAATGGCCAATGCCGGAAGGTATGTGTATAGATGATTTAATTCTTTCTGAAAAAGATCAGAAATGGCCGGGAATAGAAGAGTATAAAAAATGAAACAGTATTTAAAGAGTTTTATTAAACAATATAGAATATCACTTGTGATTTTGCTTTTTCCGATGGTCTCATATGGATTGCTGGGACCATTGGAAATCTTTTTTGGGAATGAAAAAGATTTTAATTTCTGGTACACGGATTTTTACGGTGTGCTTGTATTGATTTCCGTTGTGACTTGGATTGTATTAGCGCTGTTGGTTGCTTTGTTGCCACAAAAGATTTTTCGATTTGTAAACAGTACGATACTTGCTGTTGCTTTGGCATCATATATTCAGAATATGTTTATGAATATTAAATTGAGCGAAGCAGATGGAAGTCCAATGAAATGGGAAAGTTTGCAAACATTTTCTGTTATAAATCTGGCTATTTGGATTGCAATTGTGATTGCTGTAGTGGTGGTTTTTGCGCTACTTTTAAAAAAATGGAATTTTCCGGCAATGGCTTTCGCCGGTTTTTTTAGTGCCATTCAGTTAGTTGCAGTGGTTACATTGTTAGTTTCTTCTATTGGAAAAGAGCCCGAGAGCAATTACGTGCAAATGTCGGGAAAAGACCAGTTTAAAGTTTCGGGTGGCGAGAATATGATTGTATTTGTTTTGGACACGTTTGGTTCGGGACAATTAGAGCTTGCATTGGAACAATACCCGGATATGTTGGACGGAATGCAGGATTTTACATATTACAATAATGCGGATTGTCATTATTATTGTACATTTCCGTCGATGACGAATATGCTTACCGGAACAAATTTTGATTTTCAGGTACCGCTGTCGCAGGTATGGCTGGCAGATGCATGGAATTCGGAGCGTGCCAAGAGTTTTTATGAGACGTTGCATGAAGATGGGTATACTTGCAATCTCTATTCCGGAGAAACCGGATATGTATATGGAAATCTTATAAATCTTGAGGATAAATGGGATAACATTTGTCCGATGGATACCAAGGTGGAAACGAAGCAGTTGAGTAAATTAATGCTCAAGATGTCCATTTATCGTTATGTGCCCTATGTTTTAAAACCGCATTTTGAGGTCCTGACTATGGAGTTTGATCCGGTGGTAACATATGTAGACGGTGTTAGAGTGATAGATGATAATGCGTCTTTTTATGCAATGCTGAAACAGCAGCCGCTTTCTGTTGATGAAAACATGGATAATGCATTTATTGTACAACATCTATTTGGAACTCATCTTCCTTATACGCTTGATGAAAATGCCATGATGGTAGAAGATGCGCAGGTTGAACAGACAGCCAGAGGGCTTATGGTAATTGTAAATGAATATCTTACGCAGTTGAAGAACCTGGGATTGTATGACGATGCAAATATTATTGTGACTGCGGATCATGGATCTTGGTATGGTAACGATACACAGCCAATCTTTTTTTTAAAGAAAAGTGGAGAATCACATGAACAGTTTCAAACGAATACAGCGCCAATCTCACTGGATGATTTTCAGGCTACGATTATGTCTTTAATCGGAGAGGATTCCGCAGATTACGGTACATCTGTTTTTGAATGGCAACCGGGTCAAGAGAGAGAAAGAACGGTGTACATGCGTTTTACGGATGATGCTTATCCGGATGTACAAGGATCGGCTTTTAATATTTATGGTGGATATACTTATACGACAGATAAAAAGGAGCTGAATGCCAAAGTAAATGGTGAGCCCGATGAGGTCAAAATGGCGACACCCTGGTGATTTGGAGGAAATAAAATGAGTGTTTTAATTGGTGCATTAGAATGGATTATGAATGGCTGTTATGCCATATGTCACAATTATGGATGGGCAATCGTTTTATTTACTTTTCTAAGTAAGATTGTCCTGATACCGGTATCGGTATGGGTACAAAAAAATTCCATTAAAATGGTTAAAATGCAGCCGGAAATTAATTTTTTAAAGGCTAAGTATTATGGAGACAAGGATACCATAGCCGAGGAAGAACATAAAATTTATAAAAGAGAAAAGTATAATGCTTTAGCATCTTTAATTCCTCTTGCAATTCAGATTGTGCTTCTGATGGGATTGATTGAAGTCATAAAAGCAGGAATGTCCAATCCGGATATTTCCATGAATTTTTATGGTATAGATTTGAGCAGAGTGCCCAGTAAGGAAGGACTTAGATTATTGTATTCACCTTTGATTGCCGGTGTTTCTGCGTGGCTTTTGTGTGTTGCGCAGAATGCTTCTAATGTTTTACAGTCTGAACAATCCAATGCCAATAAATATGGGACAATGTTGTTGTCGGTGGGACTGTCTTTGTATTTAGGATGGTTTGTATCCGTTGGTGTGGCACTTTACTGGGTGGCAAGCAATCTGTTTGCCATTGTACAGCTTTATATTTTGAACTGGCTGATTAATCCGAAAAACTATGTTGATTATGAGCAGTTGGAAAAGAGTAAGAAGGCCCTGGCTGAAATAGAAGGAATTGGACAGAAGAAACGGAAGTTGTTTGGTGATGAGGAAACGCGGCGGGAAAAGGCGGATTACAAGAAATTTTTCTCAGTCGTAAATAAACATATTGTCTTTTATTCAGAAAGCAGCGGTTTTTATAAATATTTTAAGGGAACAATTGAATATTTGTTGGTGAATACGAATCTGGTTATTCATTATATTACAGGAGATCCAAATGATGTAATCTTTGAACTGGCAAAAGAACAGAATCGAATTCGTCCATATTATATCGGAGAAAAACGTCTGATTACTTTGATGATGAAAATGGATGCGGATGTTGTGGTAATGACTATGCCGGATTTGGAGAATTATCATATCAAGCGCAGTTATGTGCGCAAGGATATAGAATATATTTATATTCCGCATGGCATGGATAGTTTAAATCTGACGATGCGTACCGGTTCTATGGATCATTTTGATACGGTATTCTGTGTGGGCAGACATCAAAAGGAAGAAATACAAAAAACAGAACAGGCATATGGATTACCACAAAAAAAGCTGGTTGAGTGGGGATACTCTTTGCTGGATGAAATGCGTGAGGAGTATGAGAAATCGACCTTGTCGGACAACGGTAAAGCCGATGGCAATAAAAAGGCTAAAATTCTGATTGCCCCTTCTTGGCAAGAAGATAATATTGTGGATACCTGCTTAGATGAGATATTGGATAATCTTAGGGGAAAAGATTACCGGATTACGGTAAGACCGCATCCGCAGCATGTTCGACATAGAAAAGAGAGGATGGAACAGTTAAAGCATAAATATGAAAATGATGCTGATATTGAGATACAGACTGATTTTTCTTCCAATCAGACAGTATTTGAGGCGGATTTGATGATTACCGACTGGTCAGGAATTGCTTATGAATATGCCTATACAACGCAAAAGCCTGTATTGTTTATTGATACCCCTATGAAAGTTATGAATCCGGAATATCAAAAGATTGATGTAGTGCCCTTGAATATTTTATTGAGAAATGAAATTGGAAGTTCGCTTAATCCGGATAATCTTAACGAGATTGAAGAATGTGTTCAGACGCTTTTAAAACAAAAAGATGATTACCGTGACAAAATTGGTGCATTTATTGAAGAATATGTGTATAATCTTGGATGTAGTGCACAGGTTGGTGGAAAATACATTGTTAAGTCGCTTCAGGAAAAAGTGTGCGCAAGAAAGGGAGAAAAATAATATGAAAAAGAAAATCTTATCAGTAGTTGCATATGCTTATTTTGGCTTTTGTTTTATGTTGTTATTTGGAGTGAATGCGAAGGCTTATGTTGATCCTTCCGTAATCACTTATTTGATTCAGGCTGTTGCCGGAATTGCAATTGCTGTAGGTGCAGTGGTTGGAATTTATTGGAGAAAAGCCAAAAAGAAAATCAGTGATACCATAGGTGTGGATGAAAATCGCAACAAAGAAGTGGAATCAGATGATATCATTGTGAATGAAGTGGAAGAGAAGGAATAACTTTTCCGTATATGGAAGTGGATGAAATGCAGCCGATATAATCATATCGGCTGTCTTTGCTTTCAGATAGATTATCACCTAAGACAAAGTAAGAATCGTTATCAAGTTTAAGCTTATTTTCTACGATGCCTGCATATGTAATGGAATCATAACCGACGGATTGCGTGTTTAATGCATCATAGGAATAATAAGGTTTTTCATTAATGCAAAGAAGATTGTTGGCGATTTGAACAGTATCTCCCGGCATTCCAATGATCCGCTTGATTAGAAATGAGTCGGTAGAAGCCGAATAAAAACAAATGACATCACCGCGCTCGTAGGAGCGGTTTAATTTGTTTATCATGACAAGCTGCATGGAATGATATGTAGGTTCCATGCTTCTTCCGTCAATAAGTACAAATTGAAGAACATGCCGTGAAACTAGATAGGCTGCAATCAGCAAAAGTGAAAATAAGAGTGTTTTGGAAATCATGGCAGCTCTTTTATTTAGTTTGGATATTATTTTTTTCATAGTATTTTTCATAGAGATAAGTATATCGATAAAAAAAATCTTTTGCAAGTTTTTGAATTGTAGTATGATAAATATGATATGCATTGGAAAGATAAGTATTTTTCAGTATAGATATTGATTTTTACGTCTGATAAAGTAAGAAATGATTGGACAAAGAGGAGAACATGTATGCAGGCGATGATTTTGGCAGCAGGAATGGGCAAAAGATTGAAGGAGTTGACAAGGGGAAATACGAAATGCATGGTAGAAGTAAATGGCATTTCCCTGATTGAGAGGGCTTTGCGTATTCTCGATAAAAAGAATCTTTCAAGGATTGTCATAGTGGTTGGGTACGAGGGACAAAAACTTATTGATTATATTGCCACATTGGATATTAAAACGCCAATCCGATATGTTAATAATCCGATTTATGATAAAACCAATAATATTTATTCTCTTTCATTGGCTAAAGATTATCTTTGTCAGGAAGATACACTGCTTTTGGAATCGGATTTGATTTTTGAAGAAAGTGTAATTGACGCATTGCTTGATGATGAGAGACCGGCTCTTGCACTGGTTGATAAATTTGCCAGTTGGATGGATGGGACTTGCATGGAGTTGGATGAGGATGACTGTATTGTGAATTTTATTCCCGGCAAGCATCTGGATTTTTCGGAAAAGGAAAATTACTATAAGACAGTCAATATTTATAAGCTGAGCAGTCATTTTTCTGCTAATACATACGTTCCATTTTTATGTGCATATGAAAAAGCAATGGGAGAAAATGAATATTATGAATCTGTTATTAAATTAATCGCTCTGTTGGAAACAAAAGAGTTTCGTGCAAAACGTCTCAATGGACAGGTGTGGTATGAAATTGATAATATTCAGGATTTGAATATTGCTGAATCTTTATTTGCTTCAGATGAGGAGGAACATCTTGATAAAATCACTTCGCGTTATGGTGGTTTTTGGCGTTATCCCAAATTGTTGGATTTCTGCTATCTGGTAAATCCTTATTATCCACCGGCCAAAATGATGGAAGAATTAAAATCCAATTTTGAGACACTTATTACACAGTATCCTTCCGGAATGGCAGTGAATGCACTTTTGGCATCCAATAATTTTGGCGTTCGGACGGAACACATTGTCGTGGGTAATGGTGCGGCAGAGTTAATCAAATGTCTAATGGAAAAGATAACAGGAAATGTTGGATTTATTAATCCTACTTTTGAAGAATATCCGAACAGGTGTTGTGAAGAGAAGCGAATCATCTATAAACCTCACAAGGAATTATACAGATATGATGCAAATGATTTAATTAAGTTTTTTGAAAATAAAGATATTGAATCTTTGGTTTTAATTAATCCGGATAATCCCAGCGGAAATTACATTGAAAGAGATGATTTATTTTTATTGATCGACTGGGCAAAACAAAAAGAAATAAAACTTATCATCGATGAAAGTTTTGTGGATTTTTGTGATGAAGGATTACCAGAAGAGTTGACGTTATTAAAAGAAGATGTTTTAAAACGCTATCAGGGACTGTATGTTGTAAAGAGCATTTCCAAGTCCTATGGTGTCCCCGGAATTCGTTTGGGAATTCTTGCGAGTGCAGATGAAGAGCTGATAAAAGAGACAAAGAAAGAGGTATCGATCTGGAATATTAATTCATTTGGTGAATTTTATATGCAGATTATGGAAAAATACAATAAAGATTACGCAAAGTCTTTGCGTAAGTTGAAAGAAGCCAGAAAAGAGCTTGCCGAAGGGCTGGAAGAAATCTCTTATTTGCATCCGTATCCTTCACAGGCAAATTACATCATGTGTGAAGTGGTTGGAAGACAAGCCCGGGATATTTGCTGCGCACTTTTAAAGCAGGATATATTAATAAAAGATTTGACTAAAAAACTGTACGATGGAAAACAGTATATCCGAATTGCTGTGCGCACCAAAGAAGAAAACGCAAAATTATTGGAATGTTTGAGAAATGTGTAATTGTTGAAACTTTGTGTTATCTGTAAAATGTGTAATAGCTGAAAAATTGAATAAATATTAAATGTGTATTAGTTGTGTATTAGTTGAAAAATGTGAATAGTTGTAACACATAGATATGATATTTTGTGTTATACTAAAAAAATGTGATATGAGAAGTGGCTCGATTAGGGCAGAATTGGAGCATATTTTATGAAAGTTTTTGTAACAGGCGTCAACGGTCAATTGGGACATGATGTCATGAATGAGTTGAATAAGCGTGGCTATGAAGGTGTGGGAAGTGATATTACGCAGTCATATAGTGGTATAGCTGATGATTCGGCAGTAACCACAATGCCTTATATCGGTTTGGATATTACGGATGAAGAGGCTGTACAACAGGTAATTGATAAAGTGAAACCGGATGCTGTAATACATTGTGCTGCATGGACTGCTGTTGATATGGCAGAAGATGATGATAAAATTGATAAAGTTCATGCAATTAATGTGGATGGTACCAGATATATTGCAACTGCATGTAAGAAAAATGACTGCAAAATGTTATATCTTAGTACGGATTATGTTTTTGATGGACAGGGAACAGAACCGTGGAAACCGGATTGCAAGGATTATAAGCCATTAAATGTATATGGGAAGACAAAACTGGATGGTGAATTAGCTGTTGCTAATACATTGGAAAAATATTTTATTGTGCGAATTGCCTGGGTATTTGGTTTAAACGGTAAAAATTTTATCAAGACGATGCTTAATGTTGGAAAGAATCACGATACTGTTCGTGTTGTAAATGATCAGATTGGTACACCGACATATACATTTGACTTAGCCCGGTTATTAGTGGATATGATTGAGACGGACAAGTATGGTTATTACCATGCAACCAATGAGGGAGGCTATATCAGCTGGTATGATTTTACCTGTGAGATTTACAAACAGGCTGGAATGGATACAAAGGTTATACCTGTCACAACACAAGAGTATGGACTGTCCAAAGCTGCACGACCGTTTAACAGCCGCTTGGATAAAAGCAAATTGGTTGAAGCGGGATTTACGCCATTGCCCGTATGGCAGGATGCACTTGCACGTTATTTGAAAGAAATTGATTAATCGGATAAAATGATAGATGGCATGACGCTACAAAGCAAGAAAAATGATAAAGATTCCGAGATAAAGATTCCGAAAAGAATAGAAATAATAAAGAGAATGGAAAAATGAAAATGAATAATACAAAATTGACGATTGTAATCCCCTGTTATAACGAACGGGAAAACATCATTAAAATATTGGATAAAGTTGAACAGTCTCCGGTACCAAATAAAGAAATTATTGTCGTAGACGATATGTCTACAGATGGAACAAGGGATATACTTGAAAGTCAAGTCAGGAATCGCGTAGATCAGTTGATTTACCATGAACAAAATGGGGGAAAGGGTGCTGCACTAAAAACCGGTTTTGCACATGCTACGGGAGATATTGTCATTGTTCAGGATGCGGATTTAGAATATGATCCCATGGAATACCCCAAGGTTATACAGCCGATTATAGAGGGAAAGGCTAAAGTAGTTTATGGTTCCAGGTTTTTGGATTCAAAAGCAAAGGGATATTTTGCAAACCGAATGGCAAATAAGTTTTTGACTTTTTTGTCAAATATCTTTACATTTCAAAGATTGACTGATATGGAAACATGCTATAAGGCATTTCGCAGAGATGTTATTCAAAAAGTGGATATCCAGGAAAAAAGATTTGGATTTGAACCGGAAATTACAGCGAAAATCTCTGATATGCGCATCAAGATTAAGGAGGTTCCGATTTCTTATTATCCCAGAACAAATGAAGAAGGAAAGAAAATCGGTTTTAAAGATGGCTTAAGAGCAATTTATTGTATCTTTAAATATCACTAGTGTAATGCTTTCAAAATGAGAGTGCATGAGAAAATGGATTAGTTTTTGCAAGAAAAAGGATGATGGGTTAAGTTACTTGTTGTCCTTTTTTTGTTGTAATTTGAAATTTGTTGTATTTTGGCGAAATCTTCTGTAATCTGCTTATCTGACGAAATCTGCCGTGATAATATTAAATTATATTCGCATTGCTGAATTATATCAAATTATATTCATGTTTTTGATTTATATTAAATTATATAGAATTATATTAAATTATATTAAATTATATTTGTATTATTGAATTATATTAGATTATATTATATTATAGACTTGTGAGAAATTTTTAGTTTGGGGTGTGAAAGTAGAGAGGAGTGTTTCTATGCAAAAAAGAAATCCGTATGCCATTAGTTTTGGTAGGATTCCAACGCAATATATTAATCGGAATGCTATCATTGACAGTGTGATAGATGCAATTGATAGCGATTATGTGGATGAGCAGGCTTTTAAATTAACCGGAATCCGTGGAACCGGAAAAACAGTAACATTGAGTGCTATTGAAAAGAAATTGAAAAATGATGACAATTGGATTGTGATTGGAATTCGTTCGAGCGCGGATATTCTCACTGAGTTGTTGTCAGAATTATATAGTTCGGTTCCTTTTTTGACTTCTTATATTGACGCTCAACTAAATTTGTCTGCTTTTGGCATAGGTCTCAATGTTTCTAAAAAAAGTCCCACAACAAGTTGTGCATATGCATTAAAACAGGTTTTAGGCGAAGTAAAAAGAAAAGGGAAAAAAGTTTTAATTACCATTGATGAGGCAAGAAAAACGGAATCGATGATAGATTTTGTTCAGGAATTTCAGATATTGATCAGGGAAGAATTGCCAATATACTTGGTTGTTGCAGGATTATATGAGGATATAGAATCAATCGAAAACACGGATGGTTTGACGTTTTTTTTGCGGGCGACAAAGTATGAAATGACTCCATTGAACCATACTTCGATACGAGATGATTATCAGAAAACAATTGGTGTTGATTTTGAACAAGCTGATAAGATGGCGGCTATAACAAAGGGTTATGCATTTGCCTATCAGGCATTGGGGAAATATGTCTGGGAAGACGAAGAACATAGTTTATCGGATGAGGTTCTAAGAAAGTTGGACGATGCTTTGGCAGAAAAAGTCTACAACAAACTATGGAGTGAGCTTGCACCGAAAGATCAATGGTTTTTGAAATTTATTGCACAAAAAGATCAAATGTCAGCGAGTGAATTATTAGCGGAAACAAAAAAGAAACACAATGAATGGTCGGAGCCGCGAAAAAGATTGCGCGAAAAGGGCATTATTGATACCTCTGTCCGTGGAATGATTGCGTTAAAACTGCCTAGATTGAAACAATATATCGAAAATAGGCAGTATATGTAAGGTCTGGGAGGTAAAATAAAGCATCTCACAAAAACTGTGGGGTGCTTTTTGATTACAAAGATACTATAATGTGAAGGTGCTTAAAAGGTGCTTGAAAGGCACTGCAAAAAAATAGTGCATTTTTACCAATTTTGGGGTAAAATATAAAAGAGTGTGCTCATATGAAACTTGTTTTATCATTTTGACAGAATAAAAATGATTTTGGGGCACGTAATCTCGTGAAAAATCATGTATATAATAAACCAGGAGGATTATTCATTTATGAGAACCTATTTAGTAACAGGCGGCGCCGGATTTATCGGGTCCAATTATATTCATTATATGTTTAAAAAATATGAGAATGAGATTCGCATTATCAATGTCGATGTATTGACCTATGCCGGCAATCTGGAAAACTTAAAAGATATTGAAGGAAGAGATAACTACACTTTTATCAAAGCAGATATCTGTGATAAAGAAGCAATTGCCAAGATTTTTGCTGAAAACGATATTGACCGTGTGGTACATTTCGCAGCTGAAAGTCATGTAGACCGTAGTATTAAGAATCCTGAAGTATTTGTTCAGACTAATGTACTTGGAACGGCTGTTATGCTCAACTGTGCAAAAGCTGCATGGGAGTTGCCGGACGGAACATTTAAAGAAGGTAAAAAATTCTTACATGTATCTACTGACGAAGTATACGGTTCCCTGCCGGATGATGAGAATGCATTTTTCTATGAGACAAGCCCTTATGAACCGCATAGTCCTTATTCTGCTTCCAAAGCAAGTTCGGACATGTTGGTAAAGGCTTATATGGATACCTACAAATTCCCGGCAAACATTACGAACTGCTCCAACAACTATGGACCTTATCAGTTCCCGGAGAAGCTAATTCCGCTTATTATCAACAATGCTTTACAGGGCAAAAAGCTTCCTGTATACGGCGATGGTAAAAACGTACGTGACTGGTTATATGTAGAAGACCATGCAAAAGCAATCGATATGGTTCAGGAACAGGGTAAATTGTTTGAGACTTACAATGTCGGTGGACACAATGAAAAGCAGAATATTGAAATCATCAATATTATCATTGAGACTTTGCAGGAAATGCTTCCCGAAGGCGATCCTCGTAAAGAACTCGTTTCTACTGATTTAATTACCTATGTGGAAGATCGTAAAGGACATGACCGTCGTTATGCGATTGCACCTGATAAGATCAAAGCAGAAATCGGCTGGTATCCTGAGACCATGTTTAAAGAAGGAATCAAAAAGACTATCGCATGGTTCTTCGAACACGAAGACTGGATGAAAAATGTCACAAGCGGTGACTATCAGAAGTATTACGAAGATATGTACAAAAATAGATAAAGGAGCTCGTATGAAAGGTATTATTTTAGCAGGCGGAAGCGGTACCAGATTATATCCGCTGACCAAAGCCATTTCTAAACAGATTATGCCGGTTTATGATAAACCGATGATTTACTATCCCTTGTCAACTCTGATGCTTGCAGGTATCAATGAGGTTATGATTATTTCTACTCCCAGGGATCTCCCGGTGTTTGAAGAGCTTTTGGGAACCGGTGAGCAGCTTGGCATGAAGTTTACCTATGCGATACAGGAACAGCCTAGAGGTCTTGCGGATGCCTTTATCATCGGAGCGGATTTCATTGGAGATGACAGTGTCGCATTAGTGCTGGGTGACAACATTTTCTATGGTCAGAGCTTCAGTAAAGTGTTGCGTCAGACCAGAGAACGCATTGAAACTGAAGGCGGTGCAACCATCTTTGGTTACTATGTCCGAGACCCCAGAGAATATGGTGTTGTTGAGTTTGATGAAAATGGCAGAGCACTTTCCATTGAAGAAAAACCGGAACATCCTAAGAGCAATTATGCGGTTCCGGGATTGTATTTCTATGACAACAACGTGGTAGAAATTGCAGCCAATGTAAAGCCTTCCGCAAGAGGCGAAATTGAAATTACCTCGATTAACAATGAGTATCTCGACAGAGGCGTTCTTTCTGTTGAGACAATGGGCAGAGGTTTTGCATGGTTAGATACAGGTAACCATGATTCGCTGTTGGATGCATCTGATTTTGTCGCTGCATTCCAGAAAAGACAGGGATTATATATCTCTTGTATTGAAGAAATCGCTTATAAGCGTGGATTTATTGATAAAGAACAGTTATTGAAGTTAGCTGAACCTTTGATGAAGACCAATTATGGTAAATATCTGGTAGAGGTTGCAAATGGACTCTAAGCTGAAAAGAAAAGTCGTCGCAGTTGCGGTAGTCATGGTGCTATTGGTGATTGCGACGGTTTTTGGCGCTAACTATATAAAAAATGGGAACTCGTTTCAAACTATGTCTGAGGCAGTAGCAGGGACAGATAATTCGAATCAGAACACAAATGGAGCAAATGCAGGAAATAATCTGAATCAGAGCCTAAATGGAGCAAATGCCGGAACCAATAATTTTTATGTGGAGCATGGTTTGGACCCGACCAAGGATCCTTACGCATACCGCAAAGACAAGGATTTTTTTGATCCGATTGCGGAAGAACAGGACCCCGGAAAAGAGTTGACTTTGTTGGTAAGCTCTGTGGAGAAGGACTTGCGTGTCAATGTCATTGATGGTCTCGGCAGACTGGTTTCCGGTCAGGATTTCAGTATCAAGGTTAAGGACAGCAAAGGTCGTTCCCATAATTATAAAGATGGGGATAAAGACGGCAGTGTGTACATTGCACCGGTTGAGCCGGGTGATTATGAATTGTCCTTAAAGGGAGCGGATGACTATGTCCTCGCTGATGCTTCGGATGTCAAAATCTCTGTAAAAGAACAGTTGGATTATACAATTATTGATGATATTTCTTTTTTGATTAAATCCGAAGATGAAATTGATGCTAAGGCAGAAGATACGGCCGTCAATGAGGCGGAGCAGGATTCGGACGGGACGGAAAGTAATCAGAGGCTAACCGATGAAGATGCCCTATTTGGAATTGATGTTTCCAAATGGAACAAGGAAATTGACTGGCAGGCTGTTGCTGATTCCGGTGTGGATTTTGCGATTATTCGTTGCGGATACCGTGGCTCTTCTACAGGTGCACTGGTTGAAGATCCGTATTTTAAGAAAAATATTGAGGGCGCCGAAGCAACCGGAATCAAAGTTGGTATTTACTTCTTTACTCAGGCGGTGAATCCGGTGGAAGCGGTAGAAGAAGCCAGTATGGCTCTTGCTCTTTCCAAACAATATAAGCTGGCTCTTCCGATTTTTATTGATACCGAAGGCGCCGGTGGCAATGGCAGGGCAGATGGGCTGGATGTTGAGACGCGTACGGCAGTCTGTGAAGCATTTTGCAAAACAATTGAAAATGCCGGATTTAACGGTGGCATTTATGCCAGCAAACATTGGCTGGAACACAATCTGACCATGGATGACCTTTCAGATTATACTGTATGGCTGGCACAATATTCGAGAAAAGCAACCTATGAGGGTGAATATGCTTTGTGGCAATACACATCTGCCGGAACAGTTGATGGTATTGAGACACGGGTTGATTTGAATATGTGTTATATGGATTATTGATTACTAAACAGCAAAAAGTAGGAAAAATATGAACCAAGAAAATGAAAACCAACAGGATGAAAATCAACAGAATATAGAAGAGCTGCTCGAATATTATAAACAGGCTTTTGAGCGTGAAAAAAATCGCAATGCAGAATTAACGGATGAGCTTGCTGATGCGATTGCGCGTGCAACGGATGCAGAGTGGCATTTGAATCATATCAAGGGGAATCCTTTGTGGAAGTTATCCAAGCCCCTTCGTATGGTGATGCACTTTTTTATCCGCAATTACCAGCGCTTGGTGGCTCACGGCAATCCGCGCGGAATTGCGCATAAGATAAAGTCCAAGCTGATTGAAAAGAAAGCTATGAAGCAGCATGGAAAGAAGAGTTTTCCCAATGCCGCGCAACGGAAATTAGAAACCTCTACGGAATTTGATAAGGATATTACAATCAGTATTTTAGTGCCGCTTTATAATACGCCCAAAAAGTTTCTGACAGAGATGATTGAATCCGTAACGGATCAGACCTATCAAAAGTGGGAACTGTGTCTGGCAGACGGATCTGACGCACAGCATGAGTATGTCGGCAAGATGTGTATGGATTATGCCAAGGATGATTCGCGTATCAAATATATGAAACTGGAAAAGAATGAAGGAATCTCCGGTAATACCAATGAATGCTACAAGATGGCAACCGGACAGTATATTGGTTTGTTTGATCATGATGACATCCTGCATCCTTCGGTGCTTTATGAATATATGAAGGTAATCTGTGAGCAGGATGCTGATTATATTTACTGCGATGAGGCAACTTTTAAAAATGGCAATATCGATAACATGATTACCCTGCATTTCAAACCGGATTATGCAATTGATAATCTGCGGGCAAATAATTATATCTGCCATTTCAGTGTCTTTTCCAGAGAACTTTTAGAAGGAACCGAGCTTTTCCGTTCACAGTTTGACGGAAGTCAGGACCATGACATGATTTTGCGTCTGACGACAGCTGCAAAACATGTGGTGCATGTACCCAAACTTTTGTATTACTGGCGTTCCCATAAGGGTAGTGTGGCATCCGATATCAGTGCCAAGACCTATGCGATTGAAGCAGCCAGAGGGGCAATTGCGGATCATCTGACCCGGTTCGGTTTTAAAGATTTTAAGATTGAAAGCACCAGAGCCTTTGAGACGATTTTCCGCATTCGATACAAACTGACGAGTGAGCCATGGGTAACCATTATCATCCCCAATAAAGATCATCTGTCAGATTTAAAAAGATGTATCGATTCCATTCTCGAAAAAACTACTTATGAGAATTATGACATTGTGGTTGTGGAAAACAATTCTACATCCGAAGAAATATTTGCATATTATGAGGAAATCAAGACCCATCCCCGCATTCAGGTTGTGACCTATGATGCAGGCGGAGAGTTTAACTATTCCCGTATCAATAACTTTGGAGCCCGTTTTGCAAAAGGCGAGTATCTGATTTTGTTAAATAATGATACGCAGGTTATTACCATTAACTGGATTGAGGAAATGTTAATGTATGGTCTTAGAGAGGATGTCGGAGCTGTCGGTGCTAAACTCTATTATGAAAATAAGACCATTCAGCACGCAGGAATTGTGCTTTCGCTTGGTGCACATCGTACGGCTGGTCATTCGCATCACAAGGTTGCCATGGAAAATGTAGGCTACATGGGTAAGCTTTGCTATGCACAGGATGTTTCGGCTGTTACCGGAGCCTGTATGATGGTGAAAAAATCCTTATACGAGGAACTTGGTGGCCTGTCCGAGGATTTTGCGGTTGCGTTAAATGATGTGGATTTTTGTTTGCGCATTCGTGAAAAGGGATATTTGATTGTCTTTACACCTTTTGCTGAATTATACCATTTTGAATCGGTCTCCAGAGGACAGGATTTGAAACTTTCTAAACGGGAAAAGGCTAAATTACAAAAAGAAGCCGCAAAGACGGGAACACAGATTGCGTTATCCGATGATAACAGTTCCCGTTACAATAAAGAATCGGCATTGTTCAAAAATAAATGGAAGGACGTTTTGGAAAAAGGCGATCCATATTACAATGTTAATTTTTCATTGGATCGCAGTGATTTTTCGTTGAAAATTCATAAGAAGGAAAAGCACTAATAATTGAGGATATGAATAGTGATATGAAAATCTGTTGGTATCATGTGGCATAATATCTTTTGCTTACAGCTTTATAAAATAGAATTATATAGATGTGCACAATAAAAACGTATAATACAGAAATACACAACAGAAACACACAACATAAATGCGCAGAAATACAAAACAGAAACGCATAACAGAAATACAAATTATATTTATAAAATTATAGAATAAAAGGAGTTTCATATGAGCTACAGAGACACATTTCAATTTTGGTTAGAGGATGATTATTTCGATGATGCAACAAAACAAGAGTTGTTAGCTATCCGCAACAATGAGGCGGAGGTAGAAGACCGTTTCTTTAAGGATTTGGAATTTGGTACAGGCGGTTTGCGTGGTGTTATCGGAGCAGGAACCAATCGTATGAATTTTTACACAGTCCGCAAAGCAACACAGGGACTTGCTAATTATATCGTAAAGCAGGGCGGTGCAGATAAAGGATGCGCTATTGCCTATGATTCCCGCCGTTTTTCTCCGGAATTTGCAAAAGAGGCAGCATTATGTCTGGCAGCAAACGGGGTTCATGCCTATTTATTTGATGCGCTCCGCCCGACACCGGAATTGTCTTTTGCAGTTCGTAAATTAGGCTGTGTTGCAGGTATTGTTATCACGGCAAGCCACAATCCGCCGGAATACAACGGATATAAAGTATATTGGGAAGACGGTGCACAGATTACAGCACCAAAGGATAAAGAAATCATTACAGAAGTACGAAATGTCACAGATTTTCATGCGGTAAAAACCATGGATGAGGATGCCGCCAAGGCAGCAGGACTTCTTACGATTGTAGGTGCTGAAATTGATGATGCTTATATTGAAGAGTTGAAAAAACAGATTATCCATCCGGAATTGATTGAGCAGGTTTCTGAGGATATTACGATTGTTTATTCTCCTTTCAATGGTACCGGTCTTGTTCCGGTTACCCGCGTTTTAAAAGAGCTTGGTTTTAAAAAGGTTTATGTGGTTCCTGAACAGGCTGATCCCGATCCGAATTTTACAACCTTGGAATATCCCAATCCGGAAGATCCCAAGGCATTTACACTGGCTGTAAAACTGGCAAAAGAGGTAAATGCAGATATCATTTTAGCAACCGATCCCGATGCGGACCGTCTTGGCGTATATGCGCTTGATAAGGCAACCGGCGAATATGTTTCCTTTACCGGAAATATGTCCGGTATGCTCATTGCATGGTATTTATTAAGTCAGAAACGTGCAACGGGTACGATGCCCGAAAATCCGGCATTGGTTAAGACCATTGTTACAACCAATATGGCAGATGCACTGACGGCTGCCTTTGACGTGAAACTGATCGAAGTCTTGACCGGATTTAAATACATTGGTGAACAGATTAAATTCTTCGAACAGGATCATTCCTATAACTACGTATTCGGTTTAGAAGAAAGCTATGGCTGTCTTGCAGGAACTCACGCAAGAGATAAGGATGCTCCGGTTGCGGTTATGTGTTTATGCGAAGTTGCCGCATACTGTAAGTCAAAGGATATGACCTTGTGGGATTTGATGTTACAGCTTTATAAAGAATATGGCTATTATAAAGAAGGACTCCACACCGTTACCTTAAAGGGTGTGACCGGTTCTGCAAAAATTGCAGCAATTATGGAAAGTTTCCGTGCGAATCCGCCGAAGGAATTTGGCAAGTTTAAAGTTGTTGCATTCCGAGATTATGACAAAAATGTGGTATTGGAATCTGATGGATCTACACATGAGACAGGCCTTCCGAAATCCAATGTTTTGTATTTTGAACTGGATAACGACGCATGGTGCTGCCTGCGTCCTTCCGGAACAGAACCTAAGATTAAATTCTACATGGGCGTAAAAGGCGAGAGCTTAGAGGATGCGGATGCATTATTAAAAGAACTGACAGAAGCTATGCTTGCGAATGTGGATGCTGAGTAAGATAGTGAAAGAAGATATTGTATCATTGGGCATAATACTTTTTGTATCCAACGTCATTATATTCAGCTAAAACGATATGTAATGAGCCGGATATACAATAATTGAATATATCGATAAAAAGAAGTAATTGAGGATATAAAGAAATGGATAAATTAATTGAGCAGATTTTAAAATTTGGAGTAGTCGGTGTCTTATGTTTTGGCATTGATTTTGTGATTACCTTGGTTGTTGCGGCAATATGTCGTAATTTGGGAATGGCAACTTCGCCGGCGGCTTTGTTTGGAGCTTTCTGGGGCTTTACCATTTCTGTAATTATCAATTATATCCTGAGTATGAAATTTGTGTTTGTCCGAAAAGAGGATATGGACAGACGCAAGGAATTTGTAATTTTTGTTATTCTCAGTTTATTTGGATTACTGTTAAATGAGTTGATTATCTGGTTCTGCGTTGATGTTGTTTACAAAGCGGTTGCCGGTATGTTTGCATGGCTTACTGCAGGACTTGTGACCGCAGGTGCCAAGATTATTGCTACTGCAATTGTCATGGTTTACAACTTTATCACCAGAAAAATTTTCTTAGAGCAGAAGGAGGAGAAAGCGTGAGTTCTAAAATGATGTTGTTTATTCCCGCATACAACTGCGAAAAGCAGATTATCCGTGTTTTAAACCAGTTGGATGACGAGGTTTTATCTTATTTTGAAGAAGTATTGGTTGTCAATAACCGCAGTACGGATGATACGGAAAAGGTGGTATTATCTTATATTAAAGAAAATCCCGAAAAGCCGATTAAGCTGATGCGTAATACAGAAAATTACGGTCTTGGCGGCTCACAGAAGATGTCTTTCCATTATGCAGTTGATCATGGTTATGATTATGTGTGTATGCTGCATGGCGATGACCAGGGCGATATCCATGATTTTATTCCGATGTTAAAAAAAGGAATTCATGAAAAACACGACTGTGTATTGGGAGCCCGTTTTATGAGAGGTTCCAGACTGGAAGGTTATTCGAAGTTCCGTACCTTTGGAAACATTGTATATGATTTCATTTTTGCCTTTGTGACCAGACAGCGTATCTTTGATCTGGGTTCCGGTTTGAATCTGTACAAGACATCCATGCTTTCCGATGCTTTTTTTGAGAAGTTCCCGGACAATCTGATGTTTAATTATGTGATGATTTTGGCATCCCATTATTACAAACAGGATATTCGTTTCTATCCGGTTTCCTGGAGAGAAGATGATCAGGTTTCTAATGTGAAAATGATGAATCAGGCGGTTACCGTTTTGAAGATGGCATTTACGTATTTCTTCAATAATGAATATATTCATAATGAATTTCGTGAAAAACCGCATGATTCTTATACATGTGAGCAAATTACGGAGATTTAATGTAATATTTTATTTAAGTTAAACCAGAGAATAGTATGAGAGAAATAATTTTATTTTTTGTGGGCTTTGTGCTGGTACATCTTGCCAAGATGTTTCGTCTGTATCTGGTATTGATGGAACATAAAATTCCGTTTTGGAAATTTGTGCTTTTGTATTTAAAGACCACACTTGTCAATTTCATAATTCCATATAAAATCGGAGAGGTCTATCGCTTTTTCTGTATCAGCAGACAGACGAAGCACTGGCAGGTCGGCATTCTGAGTATTTTAGTGGACCGTTTTTTTGATACCCTGGCACTTTGTATCATTTTAGTGCCATGCGATATCTTATTGGCGCGTCAACAGGCAAATGTGCCCGTTTATGCTGTGCTTTCCGATATTACGCTGATATTTCTGGCAGTACTTTTGGTTATTGCCATCTGCTATATTTCGATTTTGCCGACGTATCGGTATTTAAACCGTTATCTGATTAAAGAAAAGACATCCCAACGTTCGCTTGCCGCATTAAAGGGACTGGATGTCGTAAAGCAGTGGTTTGATTTCACCCAGAATCTGATTAGCGGACGCTTTGCGTTGATTTTGTTATCTTCGTTTGCAGGTTGGATTTTTGAAATATTTACCCTTGGCGTTTTGGCAAAAGCGATTTGGGTAACATTTGATATTCCGGCATTTGAAAATTATATCCGGTCTATTTTCGGACTGGGATCGAGTGATATGCTTTCAAGATATACCAATGAAAGTGTGTTCCTGATGGCGGTATTTTTGGTGATAGCATTGATTATTACCATAATCGCTAATCTGGTGAGTTACTGTAAAAAGAAAGAGAGTTAGCCAATGAAACAGATTTTTGTGATTTATGATGACAGTAAAATGCCCGGCAAAGAAATAAAAACAATTACCGGTGCCAAATCCTACGGTGAGACAATTTTTAAGCGTGTGACATTAAAAGATCGTATGGAAGCAGAAATTGTCAAAGAGAAACAGGTGCTTACTGTTTTTAATTATAAGGGTGAAAAAGACAATGCCGCTTTGTTTGCGGCACTTCCGCTTGATAATAATACAACCATTGTGCATCTGTATTCCAATTTCGGATTAAAGGATACCAAGGCTTTTTCTGTTCTTTTGAAAAAAGCGGAATTTATGAATGAATCCTATACCGCTTTTTGTGATAATAAGCCGGCCATGAGTTTTTTAGACGGAGCAGACAGTTATAAAAAGGCGTTTGATGCCTTGATTGCCGGGGAATATGAGGCAGAAAGAATTGAAAATGATGCATTTATGGATTTGTCAGTCAGAGCTAACTTCTTAACTTTTATCACAGGCGGCTTTGATGCCCGTTTCTTTAATGCGCTGGCAGGTGATGAATATACCGTAACCAAGAGATCCACCAAAAAAGAAAAGATCAAGGCAGAGTATCAGTTTTATTATCTCCTTCCGGAAACGATGAAAATGTGGTTTGTCATGCCTTATGATTATAAAGAGGATGCGGATGGCGCCTCTTATACCATGGAACGGTTTCATATGACGGATATCGCCATTCGTTTTGTCCATGGTGCAGTGGATGAAGAAGAATTGAAAGATATTTTGGATAAGCTGTTTTACTTTATTAACCTGCGTGCAACCAAAGAGGTTTCTTCTGACGTAGGAAAGGCTGTTGCCAAAGAACTCTATATTGATAAGTTGGCTGCCCGTATGGAAGAATTGAAAAAGTATAAAGAATATGAGCAGTTTGATTCGATGATTAAAATGGGAACGTCTTATGGCGGAATTGCGGATGTTGTTTCAAAATACGAAAAGCTGTATGAAAAATTAGCGGTGGCTAACAATCGTAGCTATGGCAAGCTTGCCGTAGGACATGGGGATCTTTGCTTTTCCAATATTCTTTACAGTAAAGAAGCAGAAATTCTCAAACTGATAGATCCTAAAGGGGCACTGCTTCAAGAAGAACTGTATACGGACCCTTATTATGATCTGGCAAAGCTTTCCCATTCCATTTGCGGATGCTATGACTTTTTTAACAGCGGTCTGTATGAAATCTCAATCAAAAGAGATTTGAAATTGGATTTGACGATTGATACGGATAATACATCCTATAAGGAGATTTTCAAATCCTATTTACAGGAGAATGGATACAATTATGCGCTGGTAAGACTGTATGAGGCGAGCCTGTTTTTGTCTATGCTCCCCTATCATATGGATCAACCCGGAAAGGTATTCGGATTTTTATTAAATGCAATTAAAATTTTAGATGAGGTGGAAACATGTACGAAGGATTGACATTTTGCTTTGATATTGACGGCACTTTGTGCCCGATTAAGAAAAAAGAAGAGGAATACATTGATTTGGTTCCTTTTCCGGAAATGCTTGCAAAACTGCGCGAATACAAAGAAGGTGGAGCTAAAATCGTGCTTTTTACCTCTCGCAATATGAACAGCTACAACGGAAATATTGGGTTAATCAATGCTAACACTGCAAAGGTTCTTTTACAGTGGCTTGATAAGTGGGATATTCCGTATGATGAAATTATCTATGGCAAACCATGGCCCGGTCACCATGGATTTTATGTAGATGACAGAACCATCCGACCGGATGAATTTTTGAAATACAGTGTGGATGAATTGGATGAAATCTGCAAAAAAAGTCGGTGCGAATAAGCTGGATTGTATATTAGTTGTTGGAAATAAAAAGAATAATTAAAATTTGGAAAAAGGGAAATCATGAAATACGATTATTTAGTAGTTGGCGCTGGCCTTTATGGGGCCGTGTTTGCACATGAGGCAAAACAAAAAGGAAAAAATGTATTGGTTATTGATAAGCGTCCTCATATTGCAGGAAATGTTTATTCCAAAAAAGTGGAAGGAATCCATGTGCATCAGTATGGAGCTCACATTTTTCATACCAATAACCGGAAAGTATGGCAGTATATTACAAAGTTTGCAGAGTTTAACCGTTTTACCAATTCTCCGGTGGCAAACTACAAAGGAGAATTGTATTCCCTACCTTTTAATATGTATACCTTTAATAAAATGTGGGGGGTTACAACGCCTGAAGAGGCAGCACAAAAGATTGAAGAGCAGCGCAGGGAAGTTGTCGGTGAACCGAAAAATTTAGAAGAGCAGGCAATATCGCTGGTTGGTCGTGATATTTATGAGAAACTGATTAAAGGCTATACAGAAAAGCAATGGGGACGTGATTGCAAAGAACTGCCGGCATTTATTATCAAGCGGCTTCCGGTTCGGTTAACCTTTGATAACAATTATTTTAATGCGTTATATCAGGGCATTCCGATTGGCGGATATACGAAGATGGTAGAGCATATGTTGGATGGCATTGAGGTTCGTCTGAATGAGGATTATCTGGACAAAAAAGACGAGTATGATACCATGGCAGAAAAAATCGTTTATACCGGTGCCATTGATGCTTATTTTGATTATCGTTTGGGAAATCTGGAGTACCGTTCGGTGCGTTTTGAAAATGAGATATTGGATATTCCAAACTATCAGGGAAATGCCGCTGTCAATTATACAGACAGAGAAACTCCATGGACCAGAATTATTGAGCATAAATGGTTTGAATTTGGAAAAGATGAAAATGGAAATGATTTGCCAAAGACCGTCATCTCGAAAGAGTACAGCTCGGAATGGAAACCGGGAGACGAACCATATTATCCGGTGAATGATGAGAAAAACGGAGCTCTTTATAAAGCTTATAAAGAGCTGGCGGATCAAGAATCAAACGTGATTTTTGGCGGACGCCTTGGTGAATATAAATATTATGATATGGATGCTGTGATCGCAGCCGCATTGGATATGTGTGAGAAAGAGCTTTCATGAAAAAGAAAATAGTGTTGCTTGCTGCCATTATTTTGTTTGTGATTTCCGTTGTAGTTTGCATTGCTTTGGATGATGCAAAAGATACCGGAGTTCATGTGGCAGATGATAAAAAAATAGAACAGATAAAGGCTAAATCTGAATTGTCAGATATGGCCTTTTTGTTGTGTTATGAAGATGAAGAACTGCCCTATGATGCCGCAAGTCAAACTTTTTATTTGCCCCTTGATATGGAAGAGAGTGATTGGGAAGAAGGAAAGCTTTCGGGGTATTTTGTAGAGAATTTCACGATTGATAAAACAGAAACAACAAATCGCTCAGATTCTATCGATGGAAATAATGATGGCAATGCCAATGGTAACAGTAATAATGGTGATAGCAATGTTGTCAGCAATAGTGAAAAAAATAGTAGCAATAATAATAGTAAAAAAATGAAAGCAAAATTATTATTTACTCAGGACTATACGACTATAGATAAGCAATCAGCCATTGCAAACGGACAAGATTTTCCATTTCTGGCTTTGGGAAAGGATGGATATGGAGAATATAATCTGGTATTTACCGGTTTGCCAATGATAACTTTTCATGGAACTGAATACACAGCGGATGATGGAAGTCAGATGTTTGCTCTTAATGTTTATGATACAGATCACGATGGCGACTGGGTAACAACCTGCTATACAAAATCAAGACTTCGGGGAAATACCAGTCTGACCTATGAAAAAAAGAGTTTGCGTCTTTATTTAAAAGAAAAAAATGAGGATGGAACATTTGAAAAATGCAATAAAAATCTGCTTGGATTACGTGATGATGACGATTGGATTTTAAATGCATTGTATGCGGATAATACCAGAATTCGTGACCAGCTTTGTGTAGATTTATGGAATGAGGTCGGAGCAAAGGATCAGTTGTATGGATATAATTACGGAACCGATTCAGCCATGGTTGAAGTATTTATCAATGATGGCTATCAGGGAATTTATGATTTGATGGTACCGATTGATGCAAAGCAGCTGGGATTGAGACCAGTATCTGAGCAGTTAATTCAAAATACAGATGTCGTGGAAAGAATTTATAAAAAGAAGTACAGCCGCGAGTGGCTAAGCTCTGATTTTGTAGGTGAATTACCGGATCCTAATTCACCGGATTATCGAGGCGGCTTTTATTTAAAGGGTGATACGATTTTACAAAATGAACAGGAATGGGAACCTTTATATCGGATAGCGGAAGCTCTTGGTTCGGATGAGAAAACTTTTGCGTCTGAAATAACGCAATATAACGATCAACAGAATTTGATTGATAACTGGCTGTTTTATCAGGCAATTGCCGGTTTTGATAATGAAAATAAAAACTATTATTATGTGGTGCGCAACCGCGGCGGAAAAGAATACGGATATTTTATTCCGTGGGATATGAACATTTCTTTTGGTATGGTTTATGCCGATAACGTTTATTTTTCAGAAGAACTTGCATCCATTGTAACCGAACCTATCACATGGCAGCCCGCACAACGGATGATTGAGTTAGACGTAGACAATTCTAAGGAACTGTTGCAACGCACCTGGAACAAATGGCGGAATAGTATTTTTTCAGATGAAGCCATTACAGAACGCATACAGGAATTGGAACATAAAGTGAAGGATTCCGGAGCTATTAAAAGAGAGGATGCCCGCTATCCCAACGGAAACCAGAAAGAGGATTTTTCCTATATCTATGATTTTGCCGTTAAGAGACTGGCGTATGTGGATGGATACGTAGAAGAACTATGCCGGTAGTAAAAACGAAATAACGATTATTGTTGAACTATGGAGAAACTTGTGCTATGTTAATAACTATAAAGCATAAGTTTCTTTTTTATCTGTATTTTACAGATATATCTTTATCATTCTGATATCTCGGGCAGTTGCCCATCGAAACATTTCGTGCTTTAAATTCACAATTATTATGAATATGGCAGGAAGTTTCGAACGAGAGAAAATGATTCATCCACAACAATTTACTTCCTGCCCAAATTAGGAGGTCGATTGAATGGATGAAAAAGAAGTAAAGGTCGCATATCAAAATAAGGATATCGTTTCCAAGATCTTTGGTGAATCGATGAAAGAAAAATCCTTAAAAGCATATGGGCTGAATGTACCAAAGGTTGTTGATGTACTTCCGACAAATCTTCCGTCATTAGAACTTAATGAGTTGCGGATTGATAACATTTTTGTGTTGGAGGACGGGAGTTATGCCATCATTGATTATGAGAGTAAGTACCGATACCGAAATAAGGTCAAATATCTTAGTTATGTGTTACGGATATTGCGACGACTAATTAGGGATAAAGTTGATTTACGAAAAGTAAAAATCCGCATCATCATTATATACACGGCGGATGTGAAAAGAGGAAAAACGGAACCGGTATTTCAGGCTGGCGCAATTCAACTGATAACAGAAGAAGCTTTTTTGATTGAAATTGATGGAGAAAAAGAATATCAAAGACTGCTCAATAAAATAGAGCAAAAGCAATTGCTTGATGAAGAAGATATGATGAAAATGATCATTCTTCCTCTTGCATTTCAAGGAATAGAAAAGCAACGAGAAATTGCAAAAAAAGTGGTAGATTTAATAAAACAAATCAAAGAAATGCAAATGCAGAGATTCTTATTTGCAGGAGTTTTAAGCTTTACGGATAAAATAATAGACGAAGAAGTAGCAGAAGAGATTAGGAGGCGATTGGATATGACAAAAGTTGGAAGAATTATTTATGAAGAAAAAATTGCATATGGTAAAGAAGTTGAGGAACGTGTGACTACATCACAAATTGAAAAGGCTGTTTCCGGGGTAGTTTCATACTGGAAATCAAAAACAGGCTCCATGCTTGATGCGGTCGAACTGGTAATGGCAATATACGGTTATGAAGAAAATGAAGCTAAGCGAAAAGTAGAACAGTATTGGTAGTAAAGCGAAAGCAGAAGAAATCAGAAAGAGATTGGATATGACAAAAGTTGGAAGAATAATTTACGAAGAGAAAATTGCATATGGTAAAGAAGTGGAAGAGATGCAAATTGAAAAAGTTGTTTCCGGGGTAGTTTCATACTGGAAATCAAAAGCAGGCTCCATGCTCGATGCAGTCGAACAGGTAATGGCAATTTACGGATATGAAGAAAATGAAGCCAAACGAAAAGTAGAACAGTATTGGTAAGTCGAAACAGTATTGGTAAGTAGATTGTGGTAAATTATTGGATGTGATATAATAAAACGGATTTGTACATGATTTCGGAGAAACAATATGGATTTTCGACATGAATATAAATATATCATTTCGACACAACAGGCGTTGATTTTAAAGAACCGTATAGCAACGATTATGTCCCGGGATGCACATGCCGGACAGTCGGGAGCGTATGAAATCCGCAGTATTTATTTTGATGATATTAATGATAGTTGTTATTATCAAAATGAAGCAGGAACCGATCCCAGATCCAAATATCGCATCCGGATATACAATGGTTCCAAAGATCAAATTGTGTTGGAAAAGAAAATAAAACAAAATGGTATGACGAAAAAGCTACATCAGGACTTAACCATGGCTCAATTTGAAATGCTCACCGGAATGTCAGTCGATGAGAATGCTGAGAACGTTGAGAGCATGGAACCGGACTTATGTCATATCGGACATCAACTATGGAATTTTGATGAAATCTATGAGGAGCCGTCACTGGTTCAGGAGCTTCTGATATTAAAACAAACCAGATTAATGCAGCCCAAGGTGATTGTATCCTATGAACGGACTCCTTTTGTGGAAAACAATGGAAATGTACGGGTAACGTTTGATGATGGCATTTGCTCATCAGCGGATTTTGGGGCATTTTTTCATACAGACCTCCATGCACGGAAGATTTTGCCGCAGGGACAGACCCTGATGGAAGTCAAGTTTGATGAATTTCTGCCGGCTTATATCAAAGAAGTGCTTGAAAATGGACATATGCAGCAGACAACTTTTTCAAAATATTATTTATGCAGGAGATATCATTTATGAACACCTTCTCTAATATCTTTAAAAAGTCCTTTTTGGAAGGATTTAGTGCCGGTGATATTACCACCGGAAAAATTGTGGTCACATTGCTTGTAACGGTGATTCTGGCGATTTATATTTTTGTTGTTTATTATGTGCACAGCAAAAAGACATTTTACAATAAAAGCTTTAATGTTTCCTTGGCACTGATTGCGATTATTACCGCGGCAATCATTCTGGCAATGCAGTCAAATCTTGTGATTTCATTAGGTATGGTGGGTGCGTTGTCCATTGTCCGTTTCCGTACGGCAATTAAGGAACCTATGGATCTGATGTTTTTGTTCTGGTCAATCAGTGTGGGAATTATTTGTGGCGCCAACTTGTATGTGATTGCCATTCTTGCAAGTCTTGTGATTACCATAGGCTTACTTGCACTGGAACTGACGCCTGTCGGTATGGCAGCATCCCTTTTAGTTGTAAGTGCAAAAGACGCATCTGCAGAAAAAGATATTTTGGATATTGTTTTACAGGATAATAAAGTTTGCAAAGTAAAATCCCGCAATTTATCAGAAAAAGGTCTTAGTCTGATTGTGGAATGCAAACCCAAGGATGGTGCGAAAGTCATCAAAGAAGTACATGCAATCGAAGGTGTTTACGGCGTTTCTTTAATGGCGCATGATGGGGAGGTAACCGTATGACAATTGTAATTACTATGGCGGGGCTTGGCTCCAGATTTCGAAAAGCAGGATACAATGTGCCTAAATACATGATTGAAGCACATGGAAAAACTTTATTTGAGTGGTCCATGGAGAGCTTGGAAGGATTTGATTTAAAGAGCAATACCTGTATCTTTATTGTGCGTAAAGAAGATGATGCAAGTGGGTTTATTACAACAACCTGTGAAAAACTAGGCATTACGGATGTGAGAGTAGTTGAGCTGGATTATCTGACGGATGGACAGGCTACCACAGCCATGCTTGCGGCAAAAGAGTGGGACAAAGACGATTCTTTGATGATTTATAATATTGATACTTATGTAGAGGCTGGACAAATGCGCATGGATCAGATTGCAGGCGATGGTTTCATTCCTTGTTTTCATGCAGAGGGCGATCACTGGAGCTTTGCAAGACTGGATGAAAGCGGAAAGGTTGTGGAAGTCCGGGAAAAGACCCGTATTTCTGATAATTGTACATTGGGTGCATATTATTTTAAGACATGCGGATTATATGAACAACTCTACAATGAGTACTATACTTCGGATGAAAAATTGGAGAAGGGCGAAAAATATGTAGCTCCTTTGTATAATTATCTGATTAGCAAAGGCGGAGATGTCAGAATCTCCATAGTGGATTATGACAAGGTACATGTACTTGGTACGCCCGAAGAACTGGATTATTTTAAGGAACATTATGTTCCCAATTGAGTTGCTATGTGTAAATGAATTTATGTTATGGAAAATGTTTCATGGAAAGAAATGATGAAAAGAAATAATGAAAAGAAATATTTCCAATTGAATAAAGTGTGTCTTGCAATCGCCGTCGTTCATTGGTTGTTATCGTTTTTTACGGATCGATTTATTTTTCAATATGTGACATGGGATTTTAGCAATTTGACACAGACCATTAAAACAGCAATGACCTTTGGGGCCAAGGCTGTTTTTCTGCTTGTATTGATTGCCTTATGGCAAGGTGTTTTTTTCTTTGTAAAAAAAGCAGACCGAAGATTTGTGAGAAATTCATTGATTTATTTTGGGATTAATTTGTTTGTACTGCTTTTGGTATGGCCCGGTATCTGGCGGATGGACGAATTCGGGATTTTAAACAGTGCCGTAAATCTTATTCCGGTTTTCTGGCAAAATTATCTGACGAGTATTTTTTATGTCTTTTCGCTGATGCTGTTTCCTTTTCCGGCAGGAGTGGTTATCGTACAATGTGCGGTTATTTCTCTGGCAGCAGGATTTGTTATCACGCGGTTTGAAAAAAGATTTGGAAAATGGGGACTGCTTAGTTTTATTCCGTTTCTTTTCTTCCCTGTGCTTGATTCCAATCTCTATCCGATGCGCATGAGCATCTATGCATTTCTGGAATTGGTATTGCTGGTGATTTTGGTTGAAAAAAGTGAGGGTCAAGATGAAAATAAAATACAAAATAGTCTACAGAATAATATAAATAAGAATGCTCATGAAATTCGTTATAATATATTACAGAATAGTAATGACATGAGTCGCAATACACAGACGGAAAAAAAGAAAGATAGCTTATTTGTCTGCATCGTGTTAGCTGCTCTTGTTACAGTATGGCGTACGGAAGCCATTTATTATGTGCTCTTTTTCCCATTATTATTGTGGATTTTATTTGCAAAAAAGTGGAGCAGGAAAAAGCTGGTTCAAACCATTTGCGGATATTTGATTTTATCTTTGGTGTTACTGGTTCCTCAGACAGTCGGAGATAAATTGACCAGTGGAAATCAATATAATCTGACAAGTGTTGTTTTACCTTTGGTTCCTTTAGTTGAGGCAGCGGATGATTCCGATTCGTGTCAGGAAGAACTGGCTGCCATTGATGAGGTTATTAATGTAGAGGTTGCCGTTCAGGGCGCAAAGGAGAATAAAAGCGGGATCAGTCTCTTCTGGGGAAACCCTGACTTTCAGAGAACGGATTATACGGATGAAGAATATGCGCAGTTTAAGAGTGCTTATTATCGTTTGATTTTGAAATATCCCACTGTCTTTTTGCAGGAACGTTTTACGTGCTTTATGCAGTCTGTGGATCTATTAGAAAATACGACGGAGTTGTTTTCAAAAAAAGATGTGCCCAATTACGAAACTTTTAGGACATATCCTCTGACAAAACCGTTAAATGAAACATTGAGAAATCGTACAATCTGTTTTTTGGAGTGGAGAAGTGCGTCTGATTATCAGCAAAAGAAAGCAGGTTATTCCTTTGTTTACGGACCGTTTCTTCCGATTGCGATATTGCTTGTTAGCTGGGCTTACTGTCTGATACGGAAAAAATGGAAACAGTTTTTTATCTTGTCACTTCCGTTAATCAAGGTTCCGCTGATTATGCTTACGGCACCTTCGAGGCTGTTTATGTACTATTATTCTTTATATTTAATCGGTTATGTTCTGCTGTTTTATTTGTTGATTGGCTTGTGGTCAAAGATATGGAAAAAGATTGGAACGCCGATTGCAAAAACAATCCGTTATGCGAAACGAAATGGAATAAAAGCCGCATATTATGCGGCAATCGAGCGTGTGGACCATAAGCATACGGATGCTTTGACAAAGAAGGCTTTAGCATATATGGGATGCCGCGAGTGGAGCGGTATTAGAAATACAGAGAACGATATTGTAAATGAGAGCGGTAAATCCGGAGAGAATAATAAAGAGAATAGAAAAGAGAATGCGAAAGAAAATTTAGACAATGAGTATGGCGGTTATCAACCACTAATCAGCATCGTTGTTCCAACCTATGAAACAAAAGAAAAGTTTTTACGTGAACTTTTAGACTGCGTGATTCGACAGACCTATAGCAATTGGGAACTGATTATTGCGGATGCAAGCAAATCCGATGCGGTAAAAAAAATTGTTGATGAAGTGGAACAAAATGCCGGTATTTCCGATCTAATAAAGTATAAGCATCTGGATGAAAACAAAGGCATTTCTGAGAATACGAATGCTGCAATTGATGAAGCCTGTGGAGATTATATTGCATTGCTGGATCATGATGATTTACTGACATTGGATGCATTGGAAAAGATGGTCGAAAGGCTGCAGGCAACGGATGTGGACGATATGCAAACTGTGATTGCCGTTTATTCCGATGAGGACAAGTGTGATACAGACGGTAATCGATTTTATGAGCCATACTTTAAACCGGATTTCAATTTGGATTTGCTTTTATCCAATAACTACATCTGCCATTTTCTGATGGTCAGGGCGGACGTGATGAAGGCATTCAAACTGCGTGCAAAATACGATGGAGCGCAGGATTATGATTTGGTATTGCGGTTAGCGTTGCTAACTGAGAATGTCATAAATATTGGTATTGATGATATACTAAGTGCCACGGAAAGCAAAGAGAAAATAGATTGTAAAACAGGAAAGCTACAAATTTTGCATACTCCTTCTATTTTATACCACTGGCGCTGTCATGAAGAATCGACTGCGATAAATACGGACAGTAAGCGTTATGCTTATGATGCCGGAAGAGAAGCTTTAAAAGACTATTTTACAAAAAAAGGCATGGCAGATCAGGTTGAGGTCACAGATAGCGAGCATCTGGGATTTTATAAGACAACTTATGTGCCGGATATTTTTGCGGTCAGAAAAGATGTTGCTGCCGTTTGCGGTCGTGTGGTAAAGGATGGTATCGTGATTGCAAGTCCCGATCATTTGTTTGACGGACTGCGAATTTATAGCAGTGGTTATATGCATCGGGCGGATTTATATATGGATGTGACAACTTATGATGAGCGGGCACTCAGAGTGCGTTCGGATTTAGATGTGAATCTGGATGAGGCTCTAAATATGGGGATGAAGCTTGTGTATGATCCGGAGTTGGTAGAAAAGATATGATAAAAACAACAATTGTGATTCCAAATTATAATGGGATCAAATATTTAAAAAACTGCATAGATAAGTTGCTTGTTGCTAAAGAATGCGGCGATTTTGAAATTCTGTTGGTTGACAATGGTTCGACAGACGGAAGTGAAATGCTTTGCCGGGAATATGAAGCACAGGGGATTGCAAGGATAATCACTTTTAACCATAATACCGGCTTTTGTGGTGCTGTAAATGCCGGTATTGATGCTTGTAAGACGGAGTATGTACTTCTTTTAAATAATGATACGGAAGTAACAAAAGATTTTGTTGTGAATCTGGAGCACTTTATGGATATTCATCCCAAGGCTTTTTCGGCTTCAGCAAAGATGCTTTCTTTACAGAAACCGGATATCATAGATGACTGCGGAGATTTATATTGTGCTTTGGGCTGGGCTTTTGGTCTTGGCAAGGGAAAAGCTCGGACACATTATGAAAAAGATGCCGAAATTTTTGCTTCCTGCGGTGGAGCGGCCATTTATCGGATGGAAGTTTTTGATAGAATTGGTAAATTTGATGAAAATCATTTTGCTTATTTGGAAGACATTGATATCGGATATCGGGCGAAAATATATGGTTATCGCAACTATTTCTGTCATAATGCGGTTGTTTTACATGCCGGCAGCGGATTTTCCGGTTCCAGATATAATGCGTTTAAAATAGATTTATCTGCAAAAAATAGTATTTACCTGGTATATAAAAATATGCCGCTCCTGCAATTGCTGTTAAATCTTCCCTTTTTGCTTGCGGGTTTTTTTATTAAGTTTCTTTTCTTTGTAAAGAAAGGATATGGCAAAGTATATGCAAAAGGTCTGTTAAAAGGATTTCGTTTGAGCTTTTCCCATAAAGGCAGGGCGCAAAAGGTTGCGTTTCAGTTTCAGTATCTGAAACACTATTTTGTGATCCAATTACAACTCTGGTGGAATGTGCTCAGAAGATTTTTGGGTTAATTTGCTTTGTAGTTGTCAGAAATTCTTTTTGTACGACGAATTATCTTATAATATGATACCAGGTAATACCAGAATCAAAAGTTCATACTTTTCATACCTGCATGAAAAAGTATGCGTAGTAATTCGTTGATTTCATGGGGGAAAAGTTTATGATTTTCTTAAATATTACAAAAATGTTAAATTTGCGTTACGCATTTATTATAAAACAGTTGCCCTTTTTGCCAAAATAAGGTACAATATCGGATGTATATGAAAATAGGTGATATTCTTTGATTAAAGACAATCAAAAGTATTTTAATAGACTCCATGTCGTTTTAGATGCGATTGTAATTGTTGCAACTTATGCGTTAGCATGGTATGTACGTTTTAAGACAGATTTTAATAATGATGCGGAATTTACCGGTGTTTTAAGTGCAAAAATCTATTTTTCGGCACTGATTTTTATTGTTCCGGGATATTTGATTTTAAACTATATGTTTGG
The DNA here is from genome assembly GCA_945919795.1 of uncultured Lachnospiraceae bacterium. Lineage (GTDB taxonomy): Bacteria > Bacillota > Clostridia > Lachnospirales > Lachnospiraceae > UBA2882. The sequence goes on along the minus strand of CAMEJJ010000001.1, from coordinate 148,515 downwards.
CTTGTATACCTCAAAACGGTATTCAAGTGCGCAGCGGGATATCTCCAATGTCATAAAATCCAATACCGTGGGTCTGATTTTGTTTATTGGTATTTTGTATATTATTAGGCAGAATCATATTTCACGTTCGATGATTTTTATCTTTTACGTATTCAATATTATCGGACAGGCCGGTACCAGGATTTTAATTCGCAAGATTTTACGGAGCTTTCGAAAAAAAGGCTACAATATTAAATATATTCTGTTAGTCGGATATTCCAGGGCGGCAGAGCAGTATATTGACCGCATTATGCAGAATCCACAGTGGGGATATGTTGTACGCGGGATTTTGGATGATCATATTCCGCGAGGCACCACATATAAAAATGTTAAGGTGCTTGGGACAATTGGAAATCTGGAAATTATTTTACCGGAGAGTAAGCTGGATGAAATTGCGATTACTCTTTCCTTAAAGGATTATGAGTATTTGGAAGAGATTGTGGGAATGTGTGAAAAATCCGGTGTTCACACCAAGTTTATTCCGGATTATAACAGTGTTATCCCCAGCAAACCTTATACAGAAGATTTAAACGGACTTCCGGTAATTAATATTCGTCATGTACCCTTGACAAATACGCTGAATGCAATAGCAAAACGGATTGTGGATATTGTTGGTTCGATTTTTGCGATTATTTTGTTTTCGCCCATTTTATTGGTTACGGCTATTCTGATTAAGTGTACCAGTAAGGGACCGATTATTTTTAAGCAGGAGCGCGTCGGTCTGCACAATCAGAAGTTTCAGATGTACAAATTCCGCAGTATGAAAATGCAGGATCCTTCGGATGAACAGAAAGCATGGACGACCAGAGATGATCCGCGTGTGACAAGGGTAGGAAAGTTTATCCGTCATACCAGCATTGATGAATTACCACAGTTTTTCAATGTATTAAAGGGCGATATGAGCATTGTGGGGCCGCGTCCGGAAAGACCATATTTTGTGGAGCAGTACAAAGAAGAAATTCCCCGATATATGATTAAGCATCAGGTTCGTCCCGGAATTACAGGATGGGCACAGATCAGCGGATATCGCGGTGACAGTTCTATTAAGGGCAGAATTGAATGTGATTTGTATTACATTGAAAACTGGACAATGGGACTGGATATTAAAATTATGTTTTTGACAATTTTTAAGGGTTTTATCAACAAAAATGCATATTAGAAAGCTATTTTTCATGTAATGGCAAGAGGGGTTGGATAATCCATGCACACGGTAGCGATATGCAGCAAAGGAAAGGATTAAAGTGTAAGTAATAATGGCAACAGAGAGAAGTTCGAGAAATACAGGTTCTTCTAACAGAACGGGCAGAACCGGATCAACAAACAGAGGAGGTTCCTCTAACAGAAACGAACGAAGACGTGTCAGTAAAGCGGAATTAAAAAGGCGTCAGCGGAAAAAATGGATTATTTTGGGTGTCGAGTTTTTTGTAGTATTGGTTTTGATTGTTGCATTGTATTTTATTACCAAGCTCGATGTTATCCATAAAGATTATATAGATGAAAATGAAATTCAGACCAATGAAAACGCGAATACAGAAGATATGCTGGAAGAATTTATGATTTCCGAAGAAGATGTCAAATTCAATGATTTTGGCGATGACATGAAAGGCTATCGTAATATTGCATTATTTGGTGTGGATGCCCGAAATAACAATTTAGGTAAGGGTGTCAGATCCGATACCATTATTATTGCTTCGATCAATGAAGAGACCAAGGAAATCCGCTTGGCATCCATTTACCGTGATACTTATTTGAATTTGGGAAATGATACCTATAACAAGGCAAACTCTGCTTATGCATTTGGTGGTCCGAAACAGGCTATTAATATGTTGAATATGAACTTTGACTTAAATATCACAGATTACGTTACGGTAGGTTGGGGCGCTGTTGCCGATACGGTTGATGCTCTTGGCGGTATTGAGATTGATGTAGATTCGGCAGAGATTACTCACTTAAACAATTATCAGGTAGAAACTTCACAGTCTTTGGGAAGAAAATATACCAAGCTAACTCAGACAGGTATGGTTAATTTGGATGGTATTCAGGCAGTTTCTTATTGCCGTATCCGTTATACGGCCGGTGATGACTATAAGCGCGCAGAAAGACAGCGTGAGGTTATACAGGCTTTGGCTGATAAAGCGCAGGCTGTTGCTTTGAAAAATCCGGCAACCTTAAATGATATTGCCAACGATGTATTTCCTTCTACAGCCACTAGTTTGACATTAAATGAGATTTTATCTCTTTTGTCAGATATCGGATCTTATAAGATTGTGGATTCAACCGGTTTCCCGAACGAGCAGTACCGTGCAACAGGTGTTGTCGGAGGTAAGGGTGATTGTGTTATCCCGAGTGATTTGAGTACGAATGTAACGCTGTTACATGAATTCTTATTCGGTGATACAGGATATGTTCCTTCATCAGAAGTACAGAATTACAGTGCTAAGATTCATTCAGATACAGGAAAGTAAAATATTTATTCTGTTTTTAAAAAGGAGCTGTTAACAGCTCCTTTTTGTGTTATGTTGCTGTGTTCCTTAAATAATAATAAAAACAGAATGATTTTATGGACTTCTCTGTTTTTCATAGTGTATAATATTATGATATGAGTAATGAAAACGTTAGCTTATATGGACAAAATATGTATTGACAGAAAAGGGACAGCATAAGATGTTTTCAGTAGATGTTATAATTCCAACATACAAACCCAAAAAAGATTTTTTGGAAGTATTGGATCTGTTGAATAAGCAGACGATTAAACCGGGACGGATTATTCTGATGAATACCGAGGAATACTATTTCGACCAGTTTATTTATGGAACCAATTTTTTGCAGCGCTATGACAATTGTAAGGTATATCATTTGTCAAAGCTGGAATTTGATCATGGAGAAACCAGAAACCGGGGAGTAGCTCATTCAAAGGCAGACTATTTTGTGATGATGACTCAGGATGCAGTTCCTAAAGATGAACGACTGATCGAAAATCTGTTAAAGCCACTCCGGGCAAACGAAGCAGTTGTTTCTTATGCAAAACAGCTTCCAAAAGCGGATTGCAACCCGATTGAGTGTTATACAAGAGCATTTAATTATCCGGAAAAATCCCGGATGAAAGGGGAAAAAGATTTGCCCCAATTGGGAATTAAGACTTATTTTTGTTCTGATGTCTGTGCAGCGTATAACCGCAAGGTGTTTGATGAGCTTCATGGATTTATCAATGGAGCAATTTTTAATGAGGATATGGTATATGCGGCCAAGGCTGCTAAAAGTGGTTATATGATTGCATATTGTGCGGATGCCTGTGTATATCATTCTCATAATTATACAGCATCTCAGCAGTTTCGCCGTAATTTTGATTTAGGAGTATCACAGGCGGATCATCCCGAGGTATTTGGTGGAATAAAATCCGAGGGCGAAGGAATCCGTATGGTACGGGATACGATGGCATACTTATGGAATAATGGATACAAGACATGTATTCCGCGCCTAATAATTCAAAGCGGCGCAAAGTTTATCGGTTATCGTTTGGGTAAGAATTATCATAAGCTAACGGAAAATCAGATTCATAAATTTACATCTAATCCGGATTACTGGAGGCGGAAATCATTAAAGAGGGGCATCAAAAATATAGATGCAACCAAAGGATATGGAAAGAATCCCGAAAAGGAAGGAGAATAGATATGTGTGGTATTGTAGGATATTGTGGTAAAGAGCAGGCTGCTCCGATTTTGTTAGATGGTCTGGCAAAGCTGGAATACAGAGGATATGATTCAGCCGGTCTTGCCGTAAGAGATGGAGATCATCCAATTTCTGTGGTGAAATCAAAAGGCAGATTGGCCAAATTATCGGATAAAACGGATGGAGGAAAGGCATTAAAGGGATGCTGTGGTATCGGTCATACCCGCTGGGCGACGCATGGAGAGCCGTCGGAAATCAATGCACATCCGCACGTTAGTGGCACCTTTGTAAAAAATCATCCCACCGAAGAGGGAGAGGTAGTTGGTGTTCACAATGGTATTATTGAAAATTATCAGGAATTGAAAGAAAAATTACTTCGTAATGGCTATCAGTTCTATTCTGATACCGACACGGAAGTGGTTGTCAAGTTGGTGGATTATTACTATAAAAAATACAACATTGGTCCGGTTGATGCGATTGCAAAAACCATGGTACGTGTGCGCGGTTCTTATGCACTCTGTCTGATGTTCCAGGATTATCCTGGAGAAATCTGGGTAGCCCGTAAGGACAGCCCCATGATTATCGGAACAGAGGGAGAAGCTTCTTTTGTTGCATCCGATGTTCCGGCTATTTTGAAATATACGCGCAATGTTTATTATATCGGCAATCTCGAAATGGCAAAACTCTCCAATGGCGAAGTTCATTTCTTTAACCTTAATGGTGATGAGATTGAGAAACCTCTGACGGAAATCCACTGGGATGCGGAATCCGCAGAAAAAGGCGGTTATGAGCATTTCATGATGAAAGAAATCCATGAACAGCCCAAGGCCATTACGGATACGGCAAATGTTGTGTTAAAGGATGGAAAAATAGATTTGTCAGCAATCGCTATGGATGAAAAAGTGCTGCAGACAATCGACCAGATTTACATTGTAGCATGTGGCTCGGCATACCATGTCGGCATGACGGCACAGTATGTATTTGAGGATTTTGCCAAAATTCCCGTTCGTGTGGAGCTGGCAAGTGAATTCCGTTATCGAAATCCGATTCTTACCCCTAACGGTTTGGTTGTTATTATTTCACAGTCCGGAGAAACGGCTGATTCCTTAGCCGCATTAAGAGAGGCCAAAGCACGGGGGAATAAGACATTGGCGATTGTCAATGTTGTAGGCTCTTCTATTGCAAGGGAAGCCGATTATGTGTATTACACCATGGCAGGTCCGGAAATTGCGGTTGCCACGACAAAGGCATACAGTACACAGCTGATTGCCTGCTATATGTTAGCAATTGCATTTGGACAGCATAGAAAACAGTTAGATGATGCAAAGGCTTCAGAGCTAGTGGCAGAGATTTTGACACTTCCGGATAAGATTGAAAAGATTATTGCGGATAAAGAGCGTATCCAGTGGTTTGCGGCTAAATTTGCATCGACAAAAGATGTCTTCTTTATTGGAAGAGGCATTGACTATTCCGTTTCAATGGAGGGAAGTCTGAAATTAAAAGAAATCAGTTATATCCATTCAGAAGCTTATGCGGCCGGTGAATTAAAGCATGGAACGATTTCCTTAATAGAAAATGGAACATTGGTAATTGGTCTTTTGACACAGGATGACTTATATGAAAAGACAATTTCCAATATGGTAGAAGTAAAGAGTCGTGGTGCGTATCTGATGGGACTGACCAGTTATGGACATTATGAAATTGAGGATACGGTAGACTTTACGGTTTATATTCCAAAGACAGATACTCATTTTGCGGCTTCACTTGCGGTCGTGCCGTTACAGCTTTTGGGATATTATGTTTCTGTTGCAAAAGGTCTTGATGTGGATAAACCGCGAAATCTTGCAAAATCCGTTACAGTAGAGTAAGCAATGGCATACCGATATGCTGATAATATAGAGTAAGCTGTGGCATACCGATATGCTGATAATATAGAGTAAGCTGTGGCATACCGATATACTGATAATATAGAGTAAGCAATAGGATACCCATATACTAAAATCATGGAGTAAGCATTAGGATACTGATATATCATATGTGCTTTAGGAGTATCAATATGGAAGAAAAAGAGAAAGTGTATCAGAAAACAGAAGATGTCCACATTAAGAAAATGGGCATGAGTGTATTATGTGGTTTGTTATTTGGATTGGTCGCAGGACTGGTCATAATTGTCATTCTTGTTGTTTTTAAACAGGAAGTTATGCCGGATGCCGGCGAGCCGGTTGCCAAAATTGAAACAACGGATGGTGGCAGTTTATCGGATGATTCAGAACAGAATAAAGGAAATCAGAAGACGGATTCATCTGACGGCAATGCAGCTGATGATCAGGGTTCGTCTGAGCAATCAAGTGGCAGTGAAACCAGCGATATCAACGAAATGAATTCCGATTCTGAAATTGATATGACGGATGCTACAGATTCCAAAGCAACGGTTGTGACCGATGTAACAGAAGTCGTTGACAGGGTAATGCCCTGTGTTGTATCAATATTCGGCACTTACACGATGGAAGATGATTTCTGGGGCTATCTTTATGATTATGAAGCAGAAGGCGGTGGTTCCGGCATTATTGTCGGAGAAAATGATACCGAACTTTTAATTGCCACCAATAATCATGTTGTAGAAGATTCAGAGGAGCTTACGGTTCAGTTTATTGATGATTCGGTTGCATCTGCCTCTGTAAAAGGTACAGATAAAGATATGGATCTGGCTGTTATTGCCATCAATCTGTCAGATTTGGATCCGGCAACCAAAAAAATGATCCGGATTGCCACATTGGGTAATTCAGATTATCTGAAGGTGGGAGAACCGGCCATTGCCATCGGAAATGCGCTTGGATACGGACAGTCTGTGACAACCGGAGTAATCAGTGCGGTAAATAGAGCATATACAGATAAAGAAGGTCCGCTTTATGGTACAGAAAACAGTAAGGATATCTCATCGCAGGTCAAATATCTGATACAGACTGATGCGGCTATTAATCCCGGCAATTCCGGTGGTGCACTTTTGAATGTCCGTGGTGAGGTTATTGGCATTAATTCCAGTAAAATTGCGGATTATGCAACTGAGGGCATGGGATATGCCATTCCGATTTCAACAGCAGAACCGATCTTAAAAGATTTAATGCAGAAGAAAACAAGGCCTGCAGAAAAGCGTGATGATTCTGCATATCTGGGAATCAGTGGTATGGCGGTTACAGGTGAATTATTAGAAAAATATAACCTGAAAGAAGGTATTTATATTACGCAGGTATTTGATAAAACGCCTGCTCAGAAAGCCGGAATTCGTAAAGGGGATATTTTATTGGAAATTGACGGATATACAGTGGGTGACATGGATGACCTGACAGAAGTATTGTCTTATTATGAAGAAGGTGATACGGTTACGGTCAATTTGCTGACACGGACATCGGATGGTTATCAGGCCTTTGATACAACCGTGAAACTTGGAGGAAAATAATGGCTAATTTTTTTGATTTTTTAAACAACTCAGATAAATCAAATGATAAAAAGACTTCTAATACCGAATCGAATCATATGGAAAACAGAACAGATGAAATAAAGTCGGCAGAGAATATGCCGAAGAATCAGGCTGATGAAAATATTACGGCAGAAGATATGGACATGAATAATAGCAACATGGATGACACTATGAAAAATGTATCAGATGAAGTCGTATTCTTTGATGAAGATGATTTTTCAGAAGAAGAGGAAAACGATTCGTTTTTAAATGATTTTGATTCTTCTGATGATTATGATGATGAAGCTTCGCAAAAAAGATATATTAAACCGGAAAATGATTTCAGAGAAGTTGTGGAAAAAGATGATGCACCCTTATTTGATATGAGTGCCGGAGACGATGATTTTGACGATGACGACTTTGATGATTCGGATGATTTGACGGATGCAGATAGAAAAGCAGATAAAATTATTTTAGGTAATGATAAAAAGGATCAATTTACTGTAGAAGATGCAGACGATGATATGTCAAATGAATTAGCAATTGATGATGAAGATTCTTTAGAAGATCAATTTGTTGTCGACGATGAAGATGATGGCGATGAAGATGATGACGATGAAGATGATGACGATGAAGACGATGACGACTATGACAATGTTTGTTTCATCTGTCACAGACCCGAAAGCGTCACCGGTAAACAGTTTAAGATGCCTCAGAATATCTGCATTTGTGATGACTGTATGCATAAAACTATGGATGCAATCAGCCAGTATGATTATTCCGCACTGGATGATCCGTCATTGTTCGGACCGATGTCCGGATTTGATATGGCTTCTATGTTAAACGGTAATAATTCCGATGACAAAGATGAAAAGAAAGGAACTCCGAAAGGATTTCCAAATATTCGTTTTGTAAATCTGAATGATTTACAGGGAGAGAGTCTGAATTCTAAACGTTCAAAATTAAAGAAGCGTAAAAAAACCGATAAACCGTTGATTGATATTAAGAATATTCCCGCACCGCATGAAATCAAAGCCAAATTGGATGAATTTGTTGTCGGTCAGGAAAAGGCCAAAAAGGTAATGTCGGTTGCTGTTTATAATCATTATAAGCGTGTAGCTACCAATACCATGGATGAGATTGAGATTGAAAAGTCCAATATGCTGATGATTGGACCGACCGGCTGTGGTAAAACCTATCTGGTTAAAACGCTTGCCAAGCTTTTAGATGTTCCGCTTGCCATTGCGGATGCTACCAGTCTGACAGAGGCCGGATATATTGGTGACGATATCGAAAGTGTTTTGTCAAAGCTTCTGGCTGCAGCGGATAATGATGTGGACAGAGCTGAGATGGGAATTGTTTTTATTGATGAAATTGATAAGATTGCCAAAAAGCAAAATACCAATTCCCGGGATGTATCCGGAGAGTCGGTTCAGCAGGGTATGTTAAAACTGTTGGAGGGAGCGGATATTGAAGTTCCGGTGGGTGCCAGCAGCAAGAATGCCATGGTTCCGCTTACGACCATCAATACACGTAATATTTTATTTATCTGCGGCGGAGCTTTCCCGGAACTGGATGAGATTATCAAACAGCGTCTTTCCAAACAGAGTTCCATTGGTTTCGATGCGGTATTAAAAGATACGTATGATAAAGAAAAGAATATCCACAATCAGGTTACGATTGAGGATTTGAGGAAATTTGGCATGATACCCGAATTTCTGGGTCGTCTTCCGATTTTATTTACACTGGACGGCTTAACAGAAGAAATGCTGGTTGCGATTTTAAGCGAACCAAAGAATGCTATTTTGAAACAGTATCAGAAGCTGTTGGCATTGGACGAAGTGGATTTGCACTTTGATGATAGTGCATTGCATGCTATCGCCAAAAAGGCTATGGAAAAAGATACCGGGGCACGTGCGCTTCGGGCAATCATCGAGGAATTTATGCTGGATATTATGTATGAAATTCCCAAAGATGATAATATCGGTACTGTAACCATTACCGGAGATTATATAGAAGGTAAAGGCGGTCCGATTATTGAAATCCGCGGATAGTTCCTATATTTGCTGCATAGACTGATAAAAAAGAGTTTATGGTGCAATTATGGATTTATGTAATTATCGTATTTTATCGGAGGATTATCGGGATATCCCATTGGGATTCGATATATCCTCCGGTTCTTTATTTCCGGGGGATCCGGTCAGTTCTGACAAATGTGTCATCAAAATATTGGACAATTTATTTATATTATATGTGGCGGCATCTTCGGTGCCGCCTTTAAACAGCGCAGAATACCGGTATCAGTATATTCCGAAATGCTACGGACTGCAAAGTGATTTGTCCGTCTTAAATTCGGCAGGAATTCTTCAGGTAAACAGGGAACCATTAAATTTAACCGGAAGGGGAGTTTTGCTTGGGTTTCTGGATACGGGAATCAGATATCGGCTTCCGGCTTTTTTGAATGAGGACGGAACCACAAGAATTGCTGGCGTCTGGGACCAGACGGCGATACAAAGTGATGCAGATCCGGAGGATGAAACCGAAATGCCGGATTCAATACAGACAAAAAAATTCCGTGCGCCTGAGGGATTCTATTACGGTGTGGAATATACCAGAGAGGATATTAATGAAAATCTTCGGGAGAATGGTCCGCTTTTATTTACGGATGAAGACGGGCATGGTACTAAAATGATTTCCGCTGCCTGTGGGTATGATAGGACAAACGGATTTGTCGGTGCGGCAAAGGATGCGGATATTGCGGTTGTGAAATTGAAACAATGCAAACAGTACATGAGAGAGTTTTACAGCATTGGGAATGATGTGCTCTGCTATCAGGAAACGGATGTCATGCTAGCCTTAAGCTATCTGGATCAACTGGCTTCGAAGCTTGGGAAACCGCTTGTCATCTGCATTGCTTTGGGAACAACGATGGGTTCACATGATGGTTCGTCACTATTGGACGGATATCTGGATATTCTTGCCCGGAAAAGAAACCGGTGTGTGGTAATCGGAGGCGGCAATGAGGGGAATACTTCGGGACATTATGAAGGGAATCTTTTTCCTTCTTATTCCGGCATCAAGAATTATGATGAAATGGAACTATTGATTGGGGATGGTGAGCCGGGGTTCTATATGGAAATCTGGGGACAAATTCCAGGTGTATACACGATTTCTCTGACATCGCCGGGCGGAGAAACCATTCCGGAGATTCCATATCGTATGGGGCAGAGCCTGGAATTTAGTTTTATTTATTCGGAATCCAGGGTTGTGATTGATTATGTACCTGTAGATCTGGGAAACGGGCAGGAACTGATTACACTTCGTTTTATCAGACCGGTTCCCGGTATTTGGAAAATTCGTGTCTTTGCCGGAAACGGAGAAGGCATCGTCCATTCATGGCTCCCGCTTAGGCAGTTTTTAAAAAGTGAAACTTATTTTTTGCGTCCCAGTCCTTATGAGACAATCACAGAACCTGCATACAGCCGTGCGACTTTAGCCGTATCAAGTTATAACAGTGCGGATCAAAGCTTTTATTTAAACAGCGGACGTGGATTCTCTATAGATGGCTCGATTGTTCCTTCAATCGCGGCACCGGGAGTGCTTGTGCCAACCGTAATGGGAGCGGAGACGGGCTCCAGTATGGCTGCAGCCATAACGGCAGGCGCGGCCGCGGATTTTATGCAGTGGGCTGTTGTAGAAGGCCGGGATATTACAATCAATACCCAAAGTATTAAAAATCTATTTATTCGTGGTGCTACACGAAAAAAAGAGCTGTATTACCCCTCCAGGGAATGGGGGTATGGGACGCTAAATTTGGCCGGGGTATTTGATGTTCTTGCCGGACTGTGATATTCTGATGTTAAAGGAGAAGTATAGTATATGACGACATGGATTGCGGTTTTGATTGCTGCTTGTGAGCATGTGATCAAGCAGGTGCGGGAGAAAAACGGAAAAGAAGGCGAACATATTACCGGATTTTCCAAGCTGCCTTTTTTAAAAGATAAAGTATATTTAACTAAATATCACAATTATGGGGCTTTTTTAAATCTGGGAAGCAAACATCCGGAATTTATAAAGGGGTTGTCAGTAGGTCTCTGCATCCTTTGTTTTCTTTTATATATTTTTTCATTTGGAAAAAAAGGAAAACAATTATTACGTACGGGGCTTGCCGTTTTGCTGGGCGGAGCTTTTTCCAATACCTATGACCGGATGACTAAGGGATATGTGGTTGATTATTTCGGTTTTGAGGTAAAAAATGATAAAATCAGAAATCTGGTTTTTAATATCTCTGATTTTTGTATTATGATAGGTGCCGCAATCACCGTCGTGTTTATTTAATAATTCGGATTTGCAATGGGCTTTTCATATGTGGCGATATTGCGAAAGAAGGCTTCATTTGTTATACTAAGGTGTGAGCAAAATGATACTTTTGATACGATCAAAATATGAAAAGAAACAAACAAGGCAGGTAGGGTTATGAGCAAGAAGAAAGTAGTTGTTTCATTAGGTCATCAGGCATTAGGATATACAATTTCCGAACAGTGGGATGCCGTAAAAGATACGGCAAGAGCGTTGGCTGATCTGGTTGAGGCAGATTATCAGCTGACTATTACACACAGTAATGGACCTCAGGTTTCCATGATTCACAAGGCAATGACGGAGTTACGCCGTATTTATATTGATTACAGTCCGGCACCGATGTGTGTATGTTCGGCCATGAGTCAGGGTTATGTCGGCTATGATATTCAGAATGCTTTAAAGGCAGAATTATTATCAAGAGGTATTTCTAAGCCTGTTAGTACGATTTTAACGCAGGTTACGGTGGATCCTTATGATGAGGCCTTTTATGAGCCTAAAAAGCTTTTAGGACGCTATATGAGCGCTGAGGATGCCGAAATTGAAGTGAAGAAGGGCAATTATGTGCAGGAAATTCCGGGAAAAGGTTTCAGACGTGCTATTGCTGCACCAAAGCCTATCGATATTGTAGAAATTGATGCAATCCGTCTGCTTGCAGATGCTGATCAGGTTGTCATTGCGTGCGGTGGCGGCGGAATTCCCGTAATTGAGCAAAAACATGCTTTAAAAGGCGCTTCAGCCGTCATTGAAAAGGATTGCATCGCCGGAAAATTAGCAAGTGATTTAAAAGTTGACCAATTAATTATCTTAACAAGCGTTGATCAGGTATATATCAATTTTGGAAAAGATAATCAGACCGGTATAGACAAAATGAATACGGATCAGGTTAAGGCTTATATTGAAGCAGGAGAATTCGGTGAGAATGATATGCTTCCCAAGATGGAAGCTGCCCTTGATTATCTTGCCAAGGTTCCGACAGGAAGTGTTTTGATTACTTCTATTGATAAAGCTGCAAAAGCTGTCAAAGGAAAAGCCGGTACTTTGATTACGGTGTAAGATATTTTTGTGATATGCTCATAAAGCATTTATTAAATGCCTGGTTTCAAAACTCAGACTTCGTCTTCAGACAGTTGAAACCAGGCATTTTTTTTTACTGGCAGTATAAACTGTTATTCGAAATTATCGTTACAGTTCAATAGTATCTAACAGCGCATCTATCTTTCCAAATTTATTGTATGCAGTGTAATATGCAATAAATCTTCTTCTGACGTGTTTAAAACACCTTGATCAAACGATGCAGAGAAAAGCGGGCCGTTAGTCTGTTCAATTTGTGCATCCTGTTCTGTTTGCCCATTAAGTTTTGTAGGATCATAAAGGTTGATGGTAAAACTGTCAATGTCGGATAATAGCCAGCAGGCATTCATACCAATTGGAATCAGAAGCTTTCCGTCACCATATTGGCAGGTTACTTTACTGCCTTCAAATTTTTTTCCTTCGGTATCGGACCACTCTATGGAAATCAGTAAATTGGAAAGTTTATTTTCACAGAGTGTCTGACCGAGCGCTTGCAGTTTTTGATTATCAAATTCCAGATACAGCACATCATAACTCATTTTGGGAATCGATTTTACTGTTTGAATATCAACACCTTCCTGTAATACATGATTTTCCATAAAGCTTTGGTAAGAAGCTCCAAAGGATGCTGCACTTAGACCAAAATCGGTAGGAGCGGTATTTTGGCGGTAATCATCAGATTGTATTACCAGTTTTGCTTCGGCGAGTTTCTCGTAAAGGTCCGGAGGATAAAACGCATTGTCATTTTGGCAATAAACATATCCGGCATCCAGCATAAAACGGAAAATGTAATAGTTATATTCCGGTTGTATATAGAATACAACCGGCAATTGATCAGGGTTGGAATTCCATATCCTTTGCTGGGCTTTTAAGCTTCGTGCGGCGGGTATATAGCCGGTTCCGTAGCATTTGACACCGAGATAATCGAAAAAGCCTTGTCCGTCAAAAGCCATATAAGATACATCGTCAGATACTTTCTCACATTTTTCTATTACAGAAGCATATTCTTCAATATAATGAATTTGGTCAGCAACCATAAATCCGCGTCCAAGCAATTCCTGATAGCGTTTGGAAAGACCGGTGTCTTCGGATTTTAAAAATGTATCGGGAACGGTATAGTAAGCAAACAATTTTGCGCCATCGTCCATTACCATCTGACTCTCTCCATCGGGATATACCCAGAGATCGGGATTTTTGGTTTCTGAAACCTGTGCATACAAAAGCATGGGAATAGACAGACACAAACCGATGATTACAGAGTATTTACATTTTATAGAATTTTTCAAAGAAGCATTCTTCACAGAATCAGCTTTCAAAGTGTCGCTTTTTAAAGAAGAAAAAATACAATCTTTTTTTAGCAAATGAACCGGAAGATATATTCCGATTATGGCAGCCAGGATTGGACCGGTACGTGACAGAATCTTTCCGGTATCGGCACGTACAAGAGTATAAGTATATGAAATTACAAGTGTTATAATACCGGCAAGTAAAAATAAACATTTTAAAATAGCTTGTTTCTTTCGTGATATTTCATCATTTTGTAGAATTTGCATGCAAATGAAATAAAGCAGTAACCATATGGCAATTGCAGGTAACAGGAAACGAAGAGCCATATAGAGATAGTGGCGAATTGTTTGATGCCCTGCAAGATAAGGAAGGAAGTTTTCTGGCGCTGTCTGGTTGGAAAGGGCAATGCCATCAGCCAGAATGGTCTGCGAAGAATAAGTTAAAGTGTGATTTAACATTCTGAATAACAGCGGAAAACTACAGATAATGAGCACAAATAATAAAATGTAAGCTGTAAGATAAAGGATGGATCGCTTTAGCTTTATCAGTGATACCATCTGCCATATTGCAAGTGGAAAGGCTGCAAGGAGTACAGCTGCTCCGAATAGCGGATAGTATAAACCTGCCAAAAAGCTTCCTAAAATATAGCAGAAAAACCATGCAAGGGGTTTTTCAATGAGTTTTGGCAATGTGAGAAGTAATAACAAGGGGAGTACCATATACTGGCGGTTATAACATGGCAATGTGAAAAGTACAGCAAACATCAAAGCCTTGGAACCGCCTACATGCTTATAAACAAGAAACATGGTAAGAATACAAAAAATAACCATTGTTATAGATATTGCGGGAGCATAATCAGAAATGGTTCCGTCCAATAAAACATGCTGAATAAATCCATTTACGAAAGGAAATAGTCCGGAGACGGGCGTGTATGTTTCATAAGCGGTCTGGCCGTGTTCAAAAATCTGATTCCAGGGAATCATCTGTTCGCCGTGGTGATGTTGATCCGGCTGTGCATACATCGGCGCCGCACAAAAAGAATGATAGGCATAAATGACCATAGGGGTTACGGCGCAAATGATATCCTCTTTTTTATCTTTCCAAAAACGAAACAGATGGTAAAGCAGGGCAATGAAGAAAATGGTTGCTAAAACAAAAAAGAACAGGTAATAGCCGGTTGCATATGGAACACGGATAATGGATTTATGATAAAAATATTTATCTATGAGATAGACGGAAAAAAGTCCCGGAAGGAAACATTGGAGCAACAAAAGAATACGCTGTGAAAAAAGGTTGTCTTTTTTTATGCGATCCGCGATACGGATACAGACAACAAGTACTGTGCCAACCAGAATTGACAGTGCATAAATCTTTTTGGAAGAAAATTGAAAACGGGTTGTAAACTGGCAAACGATACTTAGTACGGATAATACTGTATAATAAGTAAGAAGATACGTAAAAAGTGTCGGATAGAGTTGCATCTTTTTTATAAAGAAACAAAAAAGCATAATCAATAAGCCGAAAAATAGTGGGAAAGAGAATTTCTGATAAATAATCAGATAGACGAGAAATGGAATGACAATTGCAAGGGGACTTTGAAAAGCAGTTTCTTTAGATGAGGTACGCAAAATACGCGTTGAAATACGCTTAGTCATAAGTGACGAGAGAAATAATAAAACGCATAACAAAACAGCTCCACCGGCCGTGATTAGCCAAAAGAGCGTCAGTTCACCGGATTTATTCAGACCGGTTGCAGATACATGTTCAATGATGAAATCTGTAAATTGTGGTGTTGTACCTGAAAAAACAGGTAAAAGCTTTAGGCACAAAATTGCCGCAAGCAGGATAACAAGTAGTAATGCGAGCATAATTCCCTCCGGAACTGGTATCATGATATTGCAAAAGGGTGAAATTATATTTTGTTCTGCCCTTTTTTTATTAGTTTGTTTTTGATAAAATGAATTTGTCTATTATAACTATAAGTATAATACACCAAAATCTATAGTTAAGTATACGTCATATTTATTTGAAATTAAAGTCGGAGTGTTAACATGAAATTAATAGAACAGATTACAAGCTTGTTGCATAAGAAAAAAGGAAGCAAAATAGGTTTTTGGATGGCTGTGATATTGGCTGTTGTCACTGTACTGGCATCTATTTTGTATTTTATTTTCTTTCCGGATAATCTTATGCATTCGGATATGGCAGCAGAGGTGTTGTTATCAAAGCTACTTTCAGAAGAAGGCGGGCTGATCTCCAGAAACTGGTTTTATTCTACTGAAATCCGTATTGTTTATACCCAGCTTGTGATGACACCACTCTTTTTGTTTATAAAAGATTTTGGTGTTGTAAAGCTGATTTCTGTTATTTTTTATGACGTTTTGCTGATGATTGTTTTTTATTTTGCCGGAAAAGAATTCGGACTGAAAAAAACAAATCTGTTTTTAGCGATGGCACTTCTTGCGGCACCTTTGTCCAATGAATATCTGGATATGATGCTCTTGGGAAATTTTTATACCTCCCAGGCTATCTGTACGTATTGCATGCTTTTATTCTTTTATCGTGCAAAAGCGAAAAACAAAAATACAGCAATTATCAAAAATGTATTGTTAGGTGTGGCGTCTTTGATTCTGGGGCTGTCGGGTTTACGCTATCTGGCGAGTCTGTTTGTGCCAATGGTTTTATCGGTTCTTATGGCATATGGTTTTGATGGTAATGAAGATAAGGTTTTGGAAAAGGCAAAATACCCCCTGGCACAAAAATTAATCGGTTCGGTTGTTCTGTGCTTTTTTGCGGGAATTGGTTTTTTGATCAATAAGTTATATCTGTCAGTGCATTACAGCTTTGACCAGACTCCCATAAGCTTTGTTCCAATCAGTGAAGTTCCCGAACGTTTTTTGACTTCTCTGCGTCTGATGGTTGAATTTGTGGGATATCGGGAAATTGAAGCAGTCAGCGGGCTTGGCATTGTGAATATTGTGAAATTTGCATTTCTGGTATTTCTTGTTTATGTGATTGGATTTGTAACCATACACAGGAAAACTATGCTGACAACGACACAGAGACTGCTTTTATACTATTTTTATGCAATGTTTTTCATCAATTGGTATATGTTAATCTTCACGGATGTTTTGCAGCAATATCGTTATTGGCTTCCGGTTTATATCATTGCCATTGTTTTTGTGGGAATTTTTCTGCAAAACGGTGTTTTTGCAACGCCTTTTGTGAAACCTGTCTGTACATCATTAGTAGTTCTGACAGTGCTGTCATCTTTGTACGGAGAACTGTGGCAGGACACCAAGTACAATGATTGTGAAAAACGATATGGCTATATGGATTTTTTAGAAAAGAACGGATACGATTTTGGATATGCGACATTTTGGAATGCGGAAGTGACAGAGTATCTTTCCAACGGAGAAATACATGTCGGAAACTTGGGTGGAAATGAAAACGGTTCCGCACCATATGAATGGCTGAGCCGGAAAGAGTATTACCAAGAAGGTTATCATACCGGAAAAACCTTTTTGCTGCTTGCGCGGACAGAGGAGCCCGCACTGTTTCAAGGGGATATTACCATCATGACGGACAGTACCAAGGTCTATGAAGATGAATATTATGTCATTTACGAAGGTGAAGGCATGTATCTGTTTTCTGAATAAAGAACATATACAAATAAAATGATATTAAATGGGGTAGAAGAGCGCAAAAATGAAGCTTCTGAAGATAGTATAAGCTGATTGTATGAGGTGATCGGATTGTTAAATGGCAAGATTGAACGCATCATTCTTTTCAAAGGTGATATTGAAACAACCGGATATTTTTCCATGCAGATGGAGAAAACGTTTCAACGTAAAGGGTATCAGACTTACTTTTTTGATTATCAGCATGTAGCTGAGAGTGCAAGTGGTCTGCTACGGTTTATAAAGCGTGGAAAAACAGCGGTGGTAACTTTTAACTATCATGGTATTTGCGGTAAAAATGAGGTTGTTTATGATGAAGAGCTCGGAGAATATATCTGGGACACCTTTGATCTGCCCTGTATCAATATTGTTGTGGATCATCCTTTTTATTATCATCGGTTCTTTGAATGGTTGCCCAAAAATTATTTACATATCAGCATTGATAAAAACCATGAACGCTATATGGAAGAATATTTTCCCGAGATAAAAAGAGGACCTTTTCTACCTCTGGCTGGAACATCGCTTTATGAAGACGGAAATTACCCGAAAATCAAAGACCGGAAAATGGATTTAGTATTTGCGGGAAATTACGAGCCACCGGAGAATTTTAATGTATATATCGAACGGATTGATGATGAATATACGGCCTTTTATATGGGAGTCATCAACGAGTTAAAGGAGCATCCGGACAGACTTTTGGAAGATGTGATGAAAAAGCATATCTTAAGGGAAATTCCGGAGGCAACCTTTGAAGAAATCCGGGAAACCCTGGGGAATATTATCTTTCTGGATATGTATATTCGTTTCTTTTTCCGGGGCGAAGTTATTCGAATTCTTGCAGAGGCAGGTCTTAAAGTACATGTTTTTGGAAGTGGCTGGGAAAAGCTTACGTGCACGAAAAAGGAAAATATTATCATTGGTGGAAGTTTAGATTCGCTTGGATGCCTTAAGAAAATTGCCGAGGCAAAAATATCGTTGAATGTTATGCCATGGTTTAAGGACGGTGCCCATGACCGTATTTTCAATACTATGTTAAACGGAGCGGTTTGTGTGACGGATTCTTCAATATATCTGGATACCATTCTAAAAGACGGGGAAAATGCGGCATTGTATTCTTTGAATTCTCTTGAGAGCCTGCCGGAAATTATCAAAGGCTTATTGGATTCTCCGGAGCGTATGCAAAGGATTGCGGACGCGGGATATCAGATGGCAAGGAATGGACATACATGGGAGTATCGTGCTGAGGAAATAATGAAAATTTTAGAAAGCATTGATTGAAACCGCTGTGCTTTATATGTTATGATATAAAAAGATTATGTGATGTAAGTGTCAAAACACCGGACACCATATACATCATTATGTGTTAGAAATAAAAAGGGGGTATACGATGGAAGAAAAGAAAATTTTGGTTGTAGATGATGACCAGAATATGTTACAGCTTTTATATACATTCCTGCGGGACAGCTATCGTGTAACAACCGTGACAAATGGTCAGGAAGCCTTGGATGCAATCAGAAAAGAAAAGCCTGATCTGATGTTACTGGATTATTTGATGCCCGGTATGAACGGAAAAGAAACTCTGGAAATAATCCGTAAGGACGAGGAGTTAAAAGATTTGCCTGTGTTCTTTTTGACAGGTGTTTCAGATACCAATAAAATCAGTGAATGTTTAAAACTGGACCCGATTGGATATATTTTAAAGCCGATTGGCAAATTCAGTCTTCTTGCTAAGATACGTGCATATTTTGAAGAAGTTGACGGTTAGATCATTCTATGTGCTATTTTTCGCCGTCTCCATTGTCTTTGGCTTTGGCCTCTTCGATAGCGCGTGCAACGTTTTCGTCAACTTCCGGAGTATCTTGTGTTTCTTCCTCCGGTTTTACTTTTTCCAGATAATCTTCAATCTCAGCAACGATATCATCGAAGAGAGGAAGGATATCCGCATGGTTTGCTTTGATAAAGTCGATATCATTATCTTTTCCGGCCATCTCCAAAGCTTTTGCTTTTTCGGATAAATCCAGTGCACCAATCATCTTTGAAGTACTCTTTAACGCATGTACATAGATGGTGTAATTTTTATAGTCTTCCTGCTCAAAGGAGGAAATAATATCATTTTTGCTCTTCGGTGAGTTGTCGTGGAAGGATTGTAACAAGAAACGGAAAGTTTCCTTGCTTCCTTCTGCGGATTCAACAGCGGAACGAACATCAATCTGCTTGAATTTGTATTCGGCTTTGATTTCCTTTGCTACAGCATCCCAGAGCTTGCTGAATAAATCCTGTTCAACTTTGTCGTATTCTACCAGTACATAGCGGTTTTCCGGCAGATACTGCAGGATTTTTTCTTCTAACGGTTTGCCCTGAATAGGTTTGGACATGTAATCAATGAAGCCTTCGTTTTCATACATTTCTTTGGCACCGGCGACGGCATTGGCTGTTAATACAATGACCGGTGTATCAACGTTGGGACCATCAATTGCCTTTAAGCGATGCAAGGTCTCAATACCATCGATATTGGGCATCATATGATCCATCAAGATCAGATCATAGTAGGTATTTTCACATTTTTCCAATGCTTCCAGACCACCGGATGCTTTATCCACCTGTATCTGCGTGCTCTTTAATAAGCCTTCCACAACGGAAATGTTCATGGCATTGTCATCCACAACTAAAATACGGGCGTTGGGGGCAACAAAAGTAGTACGGTATTTTTTGTGTTTCTCACGGCTGTATGCATATTTTTCACGGAATTTTCCGATGGGCTTACGATCGCGAATGCCTTGTTTTAATACAAAGGAGAAAGTAGAACCGGCACCGTATGTACTCTGGACTTTGAGATCGGAATCCATCAGATTAAGTAATTGTCTGGAGATGCTCAATCCAAGTCCGGTACCTTCGATGTTGCGGTTTCGTCTTTCTTCAATACGCTCGAAAGAAAGGAATAATTTATCTATATCTTCTTCTTTGATACCAATACCTGTATCGCTTACGGATACAATCAGATTCAGTGAAGAATCACCGGCTTCTTCCCAACTCACTTTTAGGGTAACAGTACCTTCGTTGGTATATTTTACGGCATTTGATAACAAATTGATCATAATCTGGCGGAGACGAACATCGTCACCATATAACAGATAAGGAATGCTTTCACCAACGATGGTATTAAATTCCAGCCCTTTGTTGGCTACTTTGATATCAAACATGTTGATAACTTCAGATAATACGGTTGCGATTTCGTATTCCACCGGCAGAATTTCCATCTTGCCGCATTCGATTTTGGAGAAGTCCAAAAGGTCGTTGACTAAGGAAAGCAGGGTAGTTCCGGCATCCCGGATGTTTTCTGCATAACCGATGATATTTTTTTCGGTTGCTTCACGAATGATAATCTCATCCATACCCAGTACGGTATTGATCGGAGTACGGATTTCGTGTGACATATTGGCAAGGAAGCTGGATTTTGCCTTGTTGGCAGCTTCGGCCTGCTCTTTTAATTTCTGTAACTGGTTGTTCGTACGATAATGTCCGGTAATATCGGTAAGCCATGCATATCTGCCGTCAAACTCGCCGGTATTTAACCAATTGGAACGAATTTCGTAAATTTTAGAAAATTCTTCGGATACGTATTCTTTGGATGCGAAAAGTTTCTGGATTCCGGGCTGGTCTGCAATGCTGTCAAGCCCTTTGATAATCGGAAACAGCTGTGCAAACTCGTTGTTGTAGTAAACAATCTGATCTCCGTTTGATATAATCAGAACGGCTCCGACATCATGATTTAAGATTTCTTTGGTCGCAATCTGTACAGAACTTGCCTGTTGCGGTTTATTACTTGTATACAGCTTGTAATTAAAATAACCGGAAGCAGCAAGAAGAAGTAATAAAATAATTACTAAAACCCACATTTTTTATCTCTCCCTTTACATTTCTATAGTGTATAAACCCTATTTCATACCTATTAAACATTATAGCAAAATTTGAAAATCAGTAAAATAGGAAGAAGAGAGAATTCAAAAGAAAAATTGTACAAAAAAACGTGGGTATTTTTGGTAGTCTTTGTTGTTAAACAGAGACGGAGGACGGATCGACATCCCGTAACTGCTCTTCGACTAAAAATTCTTTCATATATGCCTGACTGTCTTCGACAAACTCACCCTGATCATTGTTTTTCTGCATTGTGAAAGTAACTGCATAAAAGCCAATGGATAGGGATAATAGCAGGATTCCGATGATAAAAAGGGTAAGATAAGAAGAAAAACTCATTTTAATATTCCTGCCTTTCTTTCGCAAAATTTTTCATTTTCTCGGATGTAGCCAATTTTTTGCTTCGTATGTATTTTTGGGAATTGCGAAATCCCAGATAAGTTAAAAGAGGGATTCCAAGCAGTATTGACAGTATCGGAACGAAAAAATAACCGCTGATAATCAGTACAAAAAATAAAGGGCAAAGAATACAAAAGCTTAACACGGAAGTCAATACAAAAAAGAATATCATTTTTTTGCGGGATGCGGGCAGGGTACCGACAATTTTTTTGGTTTGTCCGTTTACCAGAATGGTATATTTTTCGCCATTGTGTTCCATAATTAAAAACCACACCGGCAATAAAGCATAGATTTCTTTTACACACTCCATTTCCATATGTTCTCTTACGATTTTTGTATGATCCACCATCGGAATGGAAAGCATACGGGCAGTATATATTTTTTTGGCCCGCATGTCTGCACGTGATCTTAGCTGCATAAAGTCTTCGTCCCGCAAATCTGCATAATAGCCGGAGAGAAATCGGCTGTCAAATTCTGTGAGATCCTTATCCGAAAACGGCTCCAGCCGGTCGGCTGATTTGTTGGGAAAACGGAAAGAAGCATCCACCGGAATGTGCCCGATACGGGAAAAAACTTTCCGATAAAAATATTGTTGATACTGTTGCTGCGAATTCCCTTTTGGAGAATAAGGCACGCCTTTTATCAATGCTTTTCCCTTTATGTGATAGCAAAACATGCCATAGGGGACGTAGATACCGCGCAATAGCTCAGGAACAAAAAATTTGTCTGCCCAGTCCACATATTCACTTTTGATAAATTTTTCCCGGATTGCGTCAAGCGCTTCCTCTTTGCTTACTTTAAAAGGAATGATATATTGCGGTTTTATACGCTTCTCTGTGCGGCTATAGGCAATCGAAGGGTGTCCGCAATAGACACAGTAAGTGGAAAGCTCGACATCATTGATGAAAAGTTCGGCGCCACAGCTTGCACAAGTATAAATATCAACATCCATAAGCTCATTGGCAAGCATATCGTCCGAAGAAAAATGTGATGCTCCAAATATGGTTTTGTGTTCGCCTGAAGATGATTCGATGGGAAATGTACTATGGCAGTGACCACAAAAAAGCATTTGGATTTTAGGATCAAATTCTAAAATGCCACCGCAGTTTTTACATTTTATATTCATGCGTATTTCCCTCCCATCCGTGCGTTCGTTTCGTGTTTTTCATAATCACATTTTATTTTTTAGATTAATTTTATCATAGCATTTCGCTGTGCCCGATTCAATCGTTTTTGATTTGTCTGCCGCATACATCCAGATGGTAGTCATCACGATAGATTAACTCTGATAAAGGAACAAATTCATACCCCATATCTGTTAATTTGGTTAGCAGGGTGTCGAGTGCATCCGCAGTGTATTTGGCTCCGTTGTGGCATAAAATAATGGAACCGTTCCCCAGATTTTTGTTGTCACAGACTTTTTTGATGATATCATTGGCACCATAGTCTTTCCAGTCAAGACTGTCTACATCCCATTGGATGGGATAGTAGCCGACCGCACGGCTGTTTGTAATGACATGATTGTCATAATCCCCATAGGGAGGTCTGAACAGAAACATCTCATACCCGGTAAGTTCTTTGACTTTTTCGTGTACGGAAAGAATTTCTTCTTTACATTCTTCATCCGATAATTGGGACATGTTTTTGTGGTTTTCGCTATGATTTCCCAGATCGTGACCGTCGGCATAGATATGCTTGACATCATCCGGGTATTTTGAAACCCAGCCTCCCGTCATAAAGAAAGTGGCTTTTACGTTGTGCTTTTTCAAAATTTCCAGAATACGGGGAGTATCTTCGTTTCCCCAGGCCGCATCAAAGGTAATCGCAATTTGCGGTTTATCGGTTTCGACACAATAGATGGGTAATTCCCGGCCATTCACGGTATTGCTGACACTGATTTCATGATGCAGAGTGAAATAGAGTGCTATTGCAAATATGATAATAGATGGAAGAAGTAAATATTTTTTGGAAAAAGAAAGTTTGTTCAATGCAAAACTCCGAACTCTTTTTATTAAATATATGTTTTTTTTCAAATTTTTATTTCTTATTTATGCAACCTAAGGTAAAATATAAATATCGAAAACAAAATTGAGGCAGAATATCTTTTGACCTCAACATCATAAATATATAGTTTAAAGGAGTTTTAACGATGGGATTAATGATTGGAATACTTGCACTGATTCTTTTGGTTGTTGTGATTGCAGTGATTGTTGTTGTTGCGGTTTCAGCAAGCGCATCTGCAGCAATTGAAGAAGAAGAAAACGAAGAAAATTAAGCATTGTACAATTACGTAACCGAATTTTCAGAAATGGAGTAAAGATATGCAGTTCACATCTTTAGCCTTTGCCGTTTTTTTGCCGTTGGTCTTTATGATGTACTGGGCGGCACCGCAGAAAGCACGCATGCCTTTGCTTTTATTAATCAGCTATGGCTTTTATTTAACCCTTTCACCGGGATATGTGGTGTTGTTAATTTTGGTTTCTCTGCTGACTTATCTGGTTGGGAAGCATTGCAATCAAAAGACATTGGCATTTGGCATCATTATACAAATTGTTATATTGGCCTTTTTTAAATACGCGGGACTGCTGCCGGGAATGTTCCAGAACATTGTGATTCCTGTCGGCATTTCTTTTTATATGTTTAAGTCTATCAGTTATATGGTGGATGTTTATCAAAAAAAGACGGAAGCGGAAGAAAAAGCGATTCCTGTGTTTTTATATCTGGCCTTTTTTCCGGATCTGGTTTCCGGACCGATTAACCGTGCCAAGGATTTAATTCCACAGTTAAAAGCAGATAAAACTTTTGACGAATCACAAGCTGTTTATGGTATGAGACTAATTTTGTGGGGACTATTCCAAAAGCTTTTGATTGCGGATACTCTGGCTGTGTATGTTAATCGCGTATTTGATATGTCGGAGGCATTTCTGGGTATCAGCTATATGATTGCCATGTTCTTTTATACGATTGAGATTTACTGTGATTTTGCAGGATATTCCAATATGGCGATTGGAATTGCCAGACTGTTTGGAATAACTTCCATGGAGAATTTTAAGAGCCCGTATTTATCTGTGAATATCCAAGATTTTTGGAACCGGTGGCATATTTCGTTATCGACATGGCTGAAAGATTATGTTTATATCCCTTTAGGCGGCAGTAGAAAAGGAAAAGTTAAAACGTATTTGAATTTATTGATTACATTTCTTGTCAGTGGTATCTGGCATGGCGGGAACCTGACTTTTCTGATATGGGGACTGCTACATGGCATTTATCAGGTCATCTACCGCTTATACAAAAAATGCTGCAAAGTGCGTATGCCGAAAATTCTCGGACTCATGATCACGTTTCTGGCGGTATCCTGCGCCTGGGTATTTTTCAGGGCAGACAATGTCATGCAGGCTCTCAGGATGTTCCGATATATGTTCTATGATATGGATTTGATGCTGGCATACCGAAAGCTTGAAATGGTAAAAAAAGATTTGTTTATGTTGATTGCGGCGATAGCTGTTTTGTTTGGATTTGATATTGCCAATCGAAAAGTGGATGTGCTAAGACAAATGGATCGACTGGCAATACCGATTCGGTATGCGATTTATCTCATTTTTTCTATTGTGATTCTGGCATACCATATTCATAACGGAACATCGCAGGAATTTATATACTTTAGTTTCTAGATACCGGAATTACGAGAGCACAAAGTGCATAGCAATCCATTGGTATCATGGTGCAAAATACCTTTGGATTGATTTGTAGTCTGCACTTTTACAATCCCAGAGCATTCGTAATTCACATTTAGTAAAGCAGGAGATAGCATGGATAGATTTCTCTTTCGATTGTTTTTATTTGTGTTCTTATTGGGAATAACGGTTATACCCATCAATGTGATGATCGATCCGTATAATGTTTTTCATGCGGATGAAATTCGCGACAATGGTGTTGAGCCGAATAAAAACTATATTAAAACGAAATATGTAATAGAACATCAGGATGAATACGATTCCTATCTGTTTGGTTCTTCCAGAGCCGGTTTTATTGATGTATCCAAGTTGCCGGACGGATCATGGTACAATCTCTCTTATTCCGAGGGAGTTCCGGCTGAGCAGGTGGATACCCTCAAGGCATTGATTGTCAATGGAGAAATTCCCAAACAGGTCTATTTAAGTTTGGATAATATTTCTTATCTGGTTTCTCCACAATACCATGAGAAACAGTTATATCGGAAGGTGTTTCCTTTTACAGGTTCCCTGGATGAAAAGATTGGATTTTTTACGTCGTATCTGGACACCATTACTACGATTGAGTCTCTTTCGGTAATCCGAAATTATGATGGTGATACCGGAGATTTGCGCAGGCGTATGTATTCTACCGGGTGTGAAGACCTAAATGCCGATATTGTTTTTGATGAAGAAAATAAAGAGGCTTACTGGGCAACCTATTATAGTCCGCGTGTGGATGAGGCGATTGCTGAAATACAGGAATTTTGTGATATTTGTACGGCACATGATATAAAATTGACGGTTTTTACAAACCCGATGTATGTGACGACTTATGAAAAGTCTATTAATAATGAATATCTGGATTTTTTAGAGCGGTTGAGTGAAGTTACCGATTATTATAATTTCAGTGGATATAATCGCATTTCCATGGATGATTCCTATTATTTTGAAACGAGCCATTTTACGCCGGAAGCGGCCGATATTATCATGGATATCATGCAGAATGGCGGCAATGAGGCCGAGATTATGATTCAGGGATTTGGTGCCTATGTGACCAAAGATAATGTCGCAGACTTTATAAATACCTTGAAGTTTCAGGCTTATACGACCGGTGCATTGATTTATGAGGGAGAGTAAAAATATATTCCACTCTCGGATTTGCGTTCCCAATATATATCTTTGTTCGCCGACTTTTACGAGGCGGACAAAGATATATATTGGGAACATAAATTCAAAAAGAGAAAAAATATAAACAAAATTTGTAACACAGGCTGGACAAAGCAAACCGCCTGTGTTATATTTTACTAAAAGCCACACAAAGAGTGGTTTCTGCCGGAATTCCGGTTCTATCGGGCAGTTCGCCCATTTTTTCACATTTTCTAAATTATTAAAAGGGATTGATGCCTATGATTGGGTAGATTTTTTCGTGTTGTTACAAAACGACATATGTCGATGATTTTAAATACATGAAGGAGTCTGAAATGCAAAAAAATAAAATAAAAAGATGTACAGGAAAAACTGCTGAAAAAAAGAATAAAGAAACAAAAAAACATTTGAAGGCAGTAAGAATTCATGTCGGAAAATGCATGAAAGAAAAAAGCAAGAAAGTAAAAAGCAGGGAAAAGAGAAATAAAATGCACAGATGGAAGTTGGCATTGTTTTTGGTGCTCTGTCTAAGTATGACAGTCATAAATGTTCAAAATATCTGGGCCTATGATTATCAGATGACAGGGGCATATCAGGATGGTACGGTAACGATTACTGCATTAGAAGGCGCACAAAGTGCAAATGGGTATAGTACACCGGGTGGATATCGGGTAGATTATACATTGACAAAAGAGTTTATTGCTTTTCAGGAATTTGACGGGTGTGATTTTTATATTGGAAACAATTTGGATCCGTCCGGTGGATGCCATTTTGCATATAAACCCAATGGAGTAATCTGGGAACAGGGAGCGTTAAATCTTGGAGCGATTTATGATGGACGAGTAGTCGGAAGTGCAACGCCGGATGAAACGAATGCTGTTCGGGCAAGTTTTACGGTTTCTGATTTATCAGAAGTGCCCAATTATATCTGCTATACCTATCAGCCTGCCGGAGGCGCCTATATTCATATCTCTGAAACGTATGGACATGACCATCATGTCTGGTACTATCAGTCTTTAAAAAATGTAACCCCAACCAATTTAGACCGTATTGACAGTGGAGCACCATCTCTTCAAGTGGGTGTTTCGGCTTCCGGAACGACTGCAACCGTAAACGGAAAAACATGGGGTACGAGTGCAGTTATACAGGCAACTGCCAGTGATAACCAATCGCGTCCGGGAGGCATACGCTTTTATAAAAATGGGAGTGAAGTACGCAATGGTACGAATGCTTCAAATGGGACAACTATGACAGAACAATACACAGTTAATGAGAATGGAAATTATCAGGTAAAAGCCTATGACCAATTGGGAAATGAAAGCGACATGAACAGTATTACGGTTGATTGCATCGATAGGACGGCACCTGTCATATCGTCTTTTAACATAAATACAAACGGTTATTGTACCAGTGCTGTTTTGACCGTTGCGGCATCGGATTATGAAAGTGGACTTCATGGTACTGCATATTCGTTTAATCATGGCGGATGGACCAATAAAAATCAAATTACTGTTACGGAAAACGGAACATATTCTGTCCGCGTCAGGGATGCGGTTGGAAATGAAAGCAGCAGGACGATTACCGTTTCCAATATTGACCGGACACTGCCGACAATCCACAGTATTGCACAAAATCAAGAATCATATTGTATTTCTAATGAATTAACGGTAACGGCAAGCGACAGTGGAAGTGGTTTGCATGCCACTGCTTATTCCTTTAACAATGGGGCATGGACAGCCAATAATAAATATCCGGTTACAACCAACGGCACTTATACTGTTCGCGTGCGCGATTGTGTGGGAAATATCGCTGAACAAAGTACCATAGTAAGTAATATTGATTTGGATAAGCCTCAATTAGAGGTATCGGCATTGGATGTCGGAGAGCCGGTTATAATCGAAGAAAATGTCTGGACAAAAGAAAAATGCATTCATATAGATGTGAGTGACAATGGTTCGGGGATGGAAAAGGTTGAGATAAAAGAAGCAAAAAGTGAAGAGATACTTTGTTTCAGGCCGGATCAGGAGAATCAAAAAGAGATGCATTTTGATACTGATTCTTTGCCTGCCGGAGAATATGAGATTACAGCATATGATAACCTTGGAAACATACAAAAGAGTAGTGTGGAGATAACAAATGTAGATTGTAATCCGCCAACCATTCAGTCCGTTGAACAAGAAACTTTGAATCCGCAGACAATCCGTATTACTGTAACGGCAGATGATGGAGATGGAAGCGGTCTGCCCAAAGAGGCTTACTCTTTTGATGGTGGAAATACATGGCAGGAAACTAATTATATCGATGTAGATGAAAACGATACCTATGAAATTGTTGTACGTGATAACATGGGATTGACAAACGAGCAGCAGGAAGTTGTCGATGATATCGTTAAAAAAACGGAAATTCCGGATGAAGATAACAATGGCTCCGGCAATGATAATAATGGAGATAACGGAGACAATAATCATGACGGCGATGGTTCCGGTGATGGCGATAACGGAGACGGCAATCATGATGGCGATAACGGCAACAACAATCATGATGGCGATGGTTCCGGTAATGGTGATAACGGCAACAACAATCATGATGGCGATGGTTCCGGTAATGGTGATAACGGCAACAACAATCATGATAGTGACGGTTCCGGCGATGGCGATAACGGGGACAATAATCATGATGGAGACAGTTACAATGATGCGGACAATACGGATGGGCCGGGAAGCAGTGCAGATGACCAAAATCCGAAAGATGCATCCAATGACCCAAATGCGATGAATACTCCTAACGAAAAACAAAAAACAGATGATGCAAATGAAAGTTTAAAAAAGAAAACAAACAACAGCAAGAAAAAGCAGAAACCGACAGATTTATTTGAAACAATAGATATGTCAGATGAAAAAAACTATGACGACTTTCACGAAGAAGATATATCAAAGCTGCAGAATCATGATAATCAGGATGATGCGACAGAGCTTTTCGTAGAGAAAATGGAAGAAAAGCTGAAGAACAGAGAAATTGATACAAGTACGCTGGAAGATGACAGTGAGAAAAAAGCAAAAGAAGAAAAAAAGGTAAAGCGTATTGCAGCTGCTTTTCTGGCATTTGTTTTGATAGCCGGTCTGCTTGGACTGGGACTTTACTGCTATTTGGCTTTATTGCATGACAGCTGTGTCTTATATGAAGTCGGAGAACATAATGAAAGAAAGAAACTGGCTCGAATACCACTAAAGAGTATTGAGGATGACTGGCTGGTGGAAGTGCCGGATCATAAACTCGGTGACTGGGGAACCGGACATTATCTCGTTGTTTTTAAGACTTCGTTTGTAAAAGAGAACGAGGGAGACTATGTTGTTGTTGTGATAGACAAAAACCGTGTACGGGAAAAACTCAGTGAAGAAATCAAAGTCCGGATTTTATAATTCGAACTTCGGATTCAAAGTTCAGATTTGATAATTCGTTGAATCAAATTCTGCAACATGTTATAATACAGCCATTGATTAGCGCGGATTGTTTCACACTTTATGCTCACACAATTCTGCGAACACTATTTTGGAAGGTTGCGTTAAACATGATCAATAAAAAGATTGTCATATCGAGAATTGCAATAGGGATTATGATTGTTCTTTCTTTGATTGCAACTGTAACAAAAATATTGACCGGTTTTGATATTGATGAAGCCTATGCTCTTGCGTTACCTTATCGCGGGTTGCAGGGGGATAGGCTTTTTGCGGAAATGTGGGAGGTTCACCAGACTTCCTACCTGATTCCGTTTTTGTTTATGAAATTTTATTCTGTTATGGTACCTTCTCTGGATTATCTGGTTCTTTTTATGAGAAGTGTTGCCTCAATTCTTCATATCGGCATGTCTGTGCTGGTCTTTTTCTCTTGCAGAAAAATCGAAATCATAAAAAAAGATACCTGGCGCAACGGTATTGCTTTCGTTGCGGCTCTGATTTATTATAATTTCCTGCCAAAGTGGATGATGGATTTGGATTTCTCCATGTTGCAGCTTTGGTTTTTTACATTATTTCTAATTTTCTTCTTAGCAGGAGAAAAGAGCGTCGGCAGGAAATCCGTAATCAACTTTTTGTTTGCCGGACTGGCATTGGCAATGGATGTTTTGGCATATCCGGGAATGGTGTTACTCTATCCGGCAGCAGTTGTCATGATGGCAATAAAAGCATATTCGGATAAAAAGAAAATGCAGGTTTCTTTAAAGCATATGTGGTATACGATTGGCAGTTTCACTTTGGGATGCCTGTTAGCTGCCAGTGTGTTTTTTATCTGTATATTCCGTTATATGTCTTTGACGGAATTACTTGAGACGGTGCCCAAGGTTTTTATGGATGGAGCTCACCAGTACGATTTTGTTACAAAAATATCTTTATATGCGTCACAATGGATGGAAGTCTTACGCCAGACTGTGATTTTACTGCTTCCTGCCCTGGTGATTACGATAATTTTCCGTTTCGTGTATCGGAGATTTCATTTTACCAAAAAATATGGAGAAACGGACTTTTTAATTTTACTGTGTCTGTTCTTTGAATTGGAAGTATCTGCTTTGATAACTTTCGCCGGATTGGTTGTTACCTGGGGACCTTTTCGTTTGCAGGTTCGTTATATCATTCAATTTGTCATGGCGTTTCTTTTAATCAGGAAACTGCAAAAAATGCAGACCGGGAAGAAACTCAATATGGTCGATAAAAATAAAAAAACAGGTGATTGCGTAGTTACAGACAAAATGCAAAATGGTTTGGAAGATAGTATAATCAGTACAAGCGAAATAAACGAATTAAAAGAATTAAAACGAATTTGGTGGCTTTCATTGATTGCATATATCGGTATTCTGGTTGCATCCAATGTCGGACCGACCAGTAGCGCATCTTATCTGGTTATCGGCAACATCCTGTTTGTGGCAATAACTTTACTTATTGGAAAAAAGCAGGGGAAAATATCAGAGGTGCTTTCTATTATGGGAGCGGTGCTTTTTGTAGTAAGCCTTATCATGTGTAAGGGATTTTATATGAGAAATACGGAATATGTTCCCGGAGATATTACGGATGGGCTGGTTAAAATGCAGGAAGGGCCTTTAGCCGGCATTTATGTGAAATGTGAAGATGGAATTCGCTTTACTTCAGATTATCATACGATTAAGGATAAAACCAATGCTTCGGATCGGGTTCTTTTCATGGGAACGGAGAGTTTGTGCAATCTTTATGCAAATGGAACAGTGGTTAGTCCTACCACAATCAGTACGCCGGCCTTTAATGAACAGTGGGTCGAATACTTTGAAATGCATCCGGATAAAATGCCGACAATTATATTTCTCGCGAAAAATACGGTAGACAACCGGGAGAAATTTTTTGCAAAAAATCCATTTGGTATTTGGATTGCAGAGAATTATGATGTAGAATGTATGGAAGAAACGGATTCATTATGCGTCATTCGTGAGAAATAATAAAGATTAAACCTAAGGAGAAATACCATGAGTTGGGAAGAAAATGTTCGAAAAGTAGTTCCATATACACCGGGTGAACAGCCCAAGAACCGAAATGTGATCAAATTAAATACCAATGAATGTCCCTATCCACCGGCACCGGGTGTGAAAAAGGCATTACAAGAGTTTGACGTAGACACTCTCCGGTTGTATCCGGATCCGAGTGCAACGGTTTTAGTGGATGCGCTGGCAGAGTATTATGATGTAAAGAGTTCGCAAGTTTTTGTCGGAGTTGGTTCGGATGATGTTCTTGCCATGATTTTTATGACTTTCTTTAATTCCAAGAATCCGATTATTTTCCCTGATATTACCTATTCTTTTTATGATGTCTGGGCAGATCTTTTTCGGATTCCTTACCGTCAGATTCCATTGGACGAAGATTTTAACATTGTCAAAGAAGACTATATGGGAAAAGGGATCATGGGAGGAAAGCCATGCGGAGGCATTATTTTTCCGAATCCCAATGCACCGACCGGTGTGTTAATCGGGCTGGATTTTATTGAAGATATTGTAAAAGCAAATCCGGATGTCATTGTTGTTGTAGATGAAGCATATATTGATTTTGGTGGAGTGAGTGCTCTGCCTCTAATACAAAAATACGATAATTTATTGGTTGTCCAGACGTTTTCAAAGTCCAGAGCAATGGCAGGTATTCGAATTGGATATGCATTTGGCAGCGAAAAACTGATTCAGTATCTGAACGATGTTAAATTTTCATTTAATTCCTATACCTTAAACAGAACCGCGCTTACACTGGGTGTTGAGGCCGTAAAAGATGATGCATATTTTAAAGAAATTGTTGGAAAGATTGTAAATACCAGAGAGTGGGTAAAAAATGAGCTGAAAGAATTGGGATTTACTTTTAGAGATTCGCAGAGTAACTTTATTTTTGCAACGCATCCGGATTATGATGTTGTGGAAATATTTGAAGAATTGCGGAAAAGGGATATATATGTTCGTCATTTCAATGGAGAGCGGATTAAGGATTATTTGCGCATAACCATTGGAACCGATGATGAAATGAATATATTAATTAAGAATATAAAGGAGATTATCAAATGCTAACTCATTATCTGATTATTTTTTTCGTGTCTATGGTGCCATTAATTGAACTTCGTGGTGCGATACCTTATGCCGTGGCATTTATTCAGGCAGGAAGTCCGTTAAGTCTTCCACTTTGTTATTTAATTGCCATTGTAGGAAATATGCTTCCGGTTCCGATTATTTTCTTTTTTGCGAGAAAAGTACTGGAATGGGGCTGTGATAAACCGGTTATCGGAAAGTTTTTTACATTCTGTCTTGAGAAAGGCCACAAAGGCGGAGAAAAACTGAAAGCAAAGGCCGGAAAAGGTTTATTTGTAGCATTGTTATTGTTTGTCGGAATTCCTGTTCCCGGAACAGGAGCGTGGACAGGAACACTGGCTGCCAGTATTCTGGATATGGATTTTAAGCAAAGCGTTGTGGCAGTCATGTTAGGTGTGGTATTGGCAGGTATTATCATGGGTATTGTCAGTGCCGGATTATTCGGAGCTATTTTCGCTTTTTAAGTGTTATAAGTAATTAAACGCTTGGCGGGAATAAAGAATGGGTTAAGTGCCTGATGAAAGTGAAGAATGGTTTAGGCACTTGCTGAGGATAAGGAATGAATTAAGTGCTTGATGAGAGTGAAAGAATAGAATGAGCACTTGATGAGGATCAAGAATGAATTTAGTGCTTGGTAAAAGTGAAAGAATAGAATAAGCACTTGCTGAGGAAAAGGAATGGATGAAGCATATACAGGCTTTGCATTTGTCTATGATTTGTTTATGGATGAAACACCATATGAAAAGTGGGGAGCCTTTATAGAAAAAAGTCTAAAAGAATATGGTATTGCTCAGGGAATTGTTTTGGATCTTGGTTGTGGAACCGGTATTATGACCGAATATCTTGCAAAGAAGGGTTATGACATGATCGGTGTTGACAATTCTTATGATATGCTGGATGTTGCTTCAAAGAAGCAGGCTGAAAGAATGGCGGCTGCCAAAACGGAAGAAGATTACAATATCTTATATCTTTGTCAGGATATGAGAGAGTTTGAATTATACGGTACGGTTGCTGCTGTTTACAGTATTTGTGACAGCATCAATTACATCACTAATCCCGAAGACCTATTGACCGTTTTTAAGTTGGTAAACAATTATCTGGATCCGAAAGGCTTATTTTTGTTTGATTTTAATACCGATTATAAATATCGGGAAGTCATTGGCGATACTGTGATTGCTGAAAACCGGGACGAAGGAAGCTTCATCTGGGAAAACACCTATGACGAAGAAGCCAAAATCAATGAATACGACTTGACGATTTTTTTCCCGAGTGAACAAAAGGGACTTTATGAAAAGCATGAAGAAGTTCACTATCAGAGAGGTTATACTTTATCCGAGATGAAAGCATTGATTGAAAAAGCCGGAATGATTTTTGAAAAAGCTTTGGATGCCGATACGCAGCAAGAAGTCACCGCACAAAGCGAGCGCATTTACGTCTTCGCACGAGAAGCCGGGAAATAGATGTTTTTTTTCGGACGTTGAATATGCATATAGTTCATGCGAGTTTAGGTTTCGATGCTCAATTTGACTAAGTATTTTCATATTGTGGTTAGGCTTTTGACGCACCGGTGCACCAGGACATCCATGTCCGTCGTGCACCTTTCGCAACATCCATGTTGCGAATTGCTGAAATAGAATGAAAATACTAAGTCAAATAAAAGCATCTTCACAATAAACTCTTATGAACCATATGCACATTCAACTGTGCTTTGAAAATTTATCTATTTCGAATAAAATATGACCTTTTGATTCTAATGTCATATTTGCAGCTTAAGATTTTAAATATGGTATCCAAATGTGGAAATATAATTTATAGAAATCAGAATATGCAGAGATTAAAATTAGGCAGAGAATAAAACAGGTAGAGATTGAAATAGGCGGAAATTGAAACAGGCAGAGATAAATCATATTTTAGCGTGTTTCTTGTGAGATGTATTAGTTTATCTTAATATTTTGTTCAGTTTCAGCAATTCGCAGCATGGATGCTGCGAAAGGTGCACGACGGACATGGATGTCCGGGTGCACCGGTGCGTCACTTAAAAATAACTCTGCCACAAAATATTTAGATAAACTTATACATCGAAGTCGAAACACGCTAAAATATGATTTATCTCTGCCCCCCCGCCCCAGCCTAAAAATGAAAAAAATGGAGAAAACGAAATGAATGATTATATTGTAAGAGCGACGGCGGCGAATGCGCAGATTCGGGCATTTGCGGCAACGACAAAGAATCTGGTGGAATGCGCAAGGAGTTCTCATGAGACAAGCCCTGTTGCAACGGCAGCGTTGGGCAGGCTATTAACGGCAGGTGCCATGATGGGAACGATGCTAAAGGGTGAAGATGATTTGCTGACCTTGCAGATTAAAGGAGACGGACCCTTGCATGGAGTGACGGTAACAGCCGATTCTCAGGCCAGGGTAAAAGGTTATGTGGATCAGCCACAGGTTATGCTGCCACCCAATGCGATTGGTAAACTGGATGTCGGTGGAGCAGTTGGAAATGGTATTCTTACGGTAATCAGAGATTTAGGATTAAAAGAACCTTATGTTGGGCAGACTGCATTACAGACAGGTGAAATTGCCGAGGATTTGACATATTATTTTGCAACATCCGAACAAATTCCTTCATCTGTTGGCCTGGGTGTGTTGATGGAGAAGAATAATACTGTCAGACAGGCAGGTGGTTTTATTATTCAGCTGATGCCATTTGCAGAGGATGCTACGATTGATCAGTTGGAAAAGAATCTGAAAAATTTGAAATCTGTGACCGCTATGTTAGATATGGGACATTCACCGGAAGAAATGCTTAAAATCGTGTTGGAAGGAATGGATGTTGAGATTACGGATACAATACCGACAGAGTTTTATTGTAACTGCTCAAAAGAACGGATTGAAAAAGCCATTATCAGTATCGGTGAAAAAGATATTAAAGAGATGATTGCGGATGGAAAAGACATTGAAGTTAAATGTCATTTTTGCAATACCGGATACAACTTCTCGGTGGATGATTTAAAGAAACTATTGAAGAAAGCAAAGTAGAGAGTGTTAAGTTAGAAAGTATTGAGAAAAAAAGAAATTAAAGATTTTAGAGATATTGCAAGATTAGGCAGAGTTTTAAACATGCAAGGAAACTGTTAACATATGAAATCAATAATGGAGAACAGAAATGGAAAACGGATTTTTAAAAGTTGCTGCACTAACACCACACATTAAAGTTGCTGATCCGATGTACAATGCAAAACAGATTTGTGACTGCATTGATGAAGCAGAAGAAAAAAGAGCCAAGATTATGGTTTTTCCGGAGCTTTGTATCACCGGTTATACCTGTCATGATCTCTTTTTACAGGAAAAGCTTTTATCGGAGGCGAAAAGGGCATTAGATATTATCGTAGAGCATTCCGATGGAGTGGATGGTTTGATTTTTGTAGGATTACCGATGGAGCGAGACAATCGTCTTTATAATGTTGCCGCTGTTATTAATTGTGGTGAAATCATGGGTTTCGTTCCCAAGACGTATCTGCCGGGATATGGGGAGTATTATGAGCCGCGTCATTTTGTTTCCGGTAATGAAATTCCGGTTATGGCGGATTATGACGGAATGGAAATTCCTTTTGGTACTAATTTGCTTTTTACTTCTGATGCTATGGAAGGGTTATGTATTGCGTGTGAAATCTGTGAAGATGTTTGGGTTGCCAATCCGCCTTCCACAAATCATGCCATTGCAGGAGCCAATGTCATTGTGAATTTGTCAGCTTCCAATGAAGTGGTTGGAAAAAAAGAATATCGTGAAATGCTAATCAAGGCCACATCTGCAAGGCTTGTCTGCGGCTATATCTATGCCAGTGCCGGAGAGGGTGAAAGTACACAGGATGTTGTATTTTCGGGACATAATCTGATTGCTGAGAATGGTTCGATTTTGGCACAGGCACGAAATTTTTCTTGCACCAATATTTACAGTGATTTAGATATTTTCAGATTGCGTTCGGAAAGAAGACGCATGAACAGTTTTTCAAAGCCGAATGAAAAAGAATATATGATCATTCCCTGTGCTATGGTAAAAGAGGAAACAGTTTTAGAGCGCAACTTTGATAAGCAGCCTTTTGTTCCGCAAAATCGGGATATGAGAAACCAAAGATGCGATGAAATATTATCCATCCAGTCAT
This sequence comes from uncultured Lachnospiraceae bacterium, assembly GCA_945919795.1. Classification (GTDB taxonomy): domain Bacteria; phylum Bacillota; class Clostridia; order Lachnospirales; family Lachnospiraceae; genus UBA2882. The sequence goes on along the minus strand of CAMEJJ010000001.1, from coordinate 111,038 downwards.
ATGGATTGAAAAAGAGATTGGATCATACGGGAGCGAAAAACGCAGTTATCGGTATTTCAGGAGGACTGGATTCGACACTGGCACTGCTTGTTACCATGAAGGCGTTTGATTTGTGCGGTTTAGACAGACATGGTATTAAGGCTGTTACCATGCCCTGTTTTGGTACGACGAACCGGACCTATGAAAATGCATGCAAATTATCAGAGATTGCCGGAGCTGAACTGATAGAAGTGGACATTAAAGCTGCAGTGAATCAGCATTTTTCTGATATTGGACAAGACCCTGAGGTTCATGATGTCACATATGAAAACTGTCAGGCAAGAGAAAGAACCCAGATTTTGATGGATTTAGCCAATAAAACAGGTGGTCTGGTCATTGGTACGGGTGATATGTCGGAACTCGCATTGGGCTGGGCTACTTATAATGGTGACCACATGTCCATGTATGGGGTGAATGTCGGCGTTCCCAAAACCCTGGTTCGCCATCTGGTACAGTATTATGCGGATACCTGTGAAGATAAAGAGCTGGAGAAAATATTGCTGGATGTGTTGGATACGCCGGTCAGTCCGGAGCTGTTGCCACCACAGAACGGTGAGATTTCACAAAAGACAGAGGATTTGGTCGGACCTTATGAACTGCATGATTTCTTTTTGTATTATATGTTGCGTTGTGGTTTTTCGCCGATTAAAGTGTTCAGACTGGCATTGCGTGCGTTTGAAGGTGAATATGATATGGAAACCATATATAAATGGATTTGTATTTTCTATCGTAGATTTTTTGCGCAGCAGTTTAAGCGTTCCTGTCTGCCGGATGGCCCCAAGGTCGGTAGTGTTGCGGTATCGCCCAGAGGTGATCTGCGCATGCCTTCCGATGCAAGCGCAGCCATCTGGATGGAAGAATTAGAAGCCTTAGGTGTCGTTTTGCGACACTTTGGCAGCTGACGCTTTATCCAAAGAAGTTTGGATAGCCTGAATTAAAATTTGAGAGGTATAGTAGCTTTCCTGATCATACGTAATATCGGAAAGTGCTGTACCTTCTTTTATTTGTGCAGCAATCGAATCAAAAGCCGGTTCCATCAGAGGAAACATGGTTGTTACAGCTTCGTTGATATTATTTAGCTCAACCGAATTAATATGATTTTCATCTACGGTGACTGAGATATCCACAACCTGATTGTTTAATGTGAGGGAAGTGGAGTAAATGCCGGGTACATAGGTGGCATCAGCCATTGTTTCAACTGCTTTTTCGGGCTCTTTTTTACCAAACATGACAATTAGTAAAATAATAAAAAGAATGGCCAAAGCCACAAAAATGGCTGTATATATTAATTCTTTCATATGAAGGACAACGATTTTTGTTTTATTTTGCATGGGCGACTCCTTTGGTGGTTTGTTGTTATAATTTATGCGCGCAAAATGATTTTATACCTACTTTTAAAGGGGATTTGTTGATGGTTGCAAATATCGTATTTATGACGTTTTATTCTGTATTCGTTTTTTGTGTGTCCGCGATACCAACGGATTAAGATAAAAGTGTGTTTTAAAATGTTGACAAAAGACCGTTTGAATTGATATGATAGGCAAGAACAAGGGCGTTCTTTCAGTAGGGAAAGAATGCCCTTTTATCAAATGTATATGTTGAATTTAAGGAGGATAAACATGGCAAAGTATACCAGAGAAGATGTAGTACGAATGTGTAATGAACAGGATGTGGAATTCATCCGATTACAGTTTACCGATATTTCAGGTACATTAAAAAACATAGCGGTTACCGTAAGCCAGTTAGAGCGGGCGCTGGATAATCAGTTTATGTTTGATGGGGCAAGTGTGGAAGGCTTTGTCAGAGATGAAGAATCGGACATGTATTTATATCCTGATTACAATACGTTTGAAGTATTCCCCTGGAGACCGCAGCACGGAAAAGTCGCAAGACTTTTGTGTGACATCTATACACCGGATGGAAAGCCGTTTGCAGGAGATCCAAGATACGTTTTAAAAAAGGCAATCGCAGAAGCGGAGAAAATGGGATATACCTTCCAGGTGGGACCGGAATGTGAATTTTTCCTTTTCCATGCAGATGAAAACGGACTTCCTACAACAACTACGCATGAGCAGGCCGGCTATTTTGATATCGGACCGCTGGATCTTGGTGAAAATGCAAGACGTGAAATGATTTTAACACTGGAAGATATGGGCTTTATTGTTGAATCTTCTCATCACGAAGCGGCACCGGCCCAGCATGAGATTGATTTTCGTTATGACGAGGCGATGATAACAGCTGATAATATTCAGACATTTAAGATGGCTGTTAAGACGATTGCCAAGCGTCATGGTCTGCATGCAACGTTTATGCCCAAACCGAAACCGGGTTGTGATGGAAGCGGAATGCATTTGCATATGTCTTTGATGAAGGACGGCAAAAATATTTTTTCAGATGATCAGGATGAACTTGGATTAAGCAAGGAAGCATACTATTTTATCGGTGGTATCTTAAAGCATATCCGTGCTATGACATTGGTTTTAAATCCACTGGTTAATTCCTATAAGAGATTAATTCCGGGATATGAGGCACCTGTCTATACGGCATGGAGCTGCAAAAACAAAAATCATCTAATCCGTATTCCGGTTACAAGAGGAGAAAATACCAGGGTAGAACTGCGTAGTCCGGATCCGGCTGCCAATCCTTATTTGGCAATCGCAATCGCACTGATGGCAGGTCTTGACGGTATTAAAAATAAAATTGAGCCCCCGGCATATATGGATGAAAACGCATCATCCATGACAGAAGAAGAAAGAAAGAAAGCAGGAATTGCCACACTACCGGATACTCTTATGGCAGCGATTGAGGCATTTCGTGAGGATCCTTTTATGGAAGAAGTATTGGGATCTCATGTTTATCATACCTATCTGGAAGAAAAACTGAATGAGTGGAATGAATATCGTGCAGTTGTAACAGACTGGGAAGTGTCTAAATATCTCTACAGATACTAATTCTTGAAGTGCAATCATATAGTGGGACGAAACATTTTTTCGAATATCTTACGTTTTGTCTGATTATACAGGCACGGATAGGAGGTGTATGTAGTGACCGGTATAATTGTAGCGCTTCCCAAAATAGAAGATGCTAAAAATATGAAAAATTTACTGGTTCGAAGCGGGTATTCCGTGGAAGCAATCTGTACATCCGGCTTGCAGGTCTTATCGGCTGTTGATCAGCTTAATGACGGTATTGTCATATGCGGATATAAACTGACCGATATGCTGTATTTTGAATTACATGAAAACCTTCCCAAGGAATTTGAAATGCTTCTTATGGCTTCACAACATCTTTTAATCGATTGTCAGGATAATGATATTATTTGTCTGGCAATGCCGTTTCAGATGAGGGATCTGGTAAATACCGTGGAAATGCTCAGCAATTCCATTACATACAAGCGCAAGAAAAGAAAAGCGCAGCCCAGACAGCGGAACCCGAAAGAAATTGCATTGATAAAAGAGGCAAAATTGTTGCTTATGGACCGGAATAATATGACGGAAGAAGAAGCACACAGATATATTCAAAAAACCAGTATGGATAACAGTACGAGTATGGTTGAAACAGCCCAGATGGTTCTGACCATCATGCGGGAGTAGACTTTAGAGTGCAGGGGATGCTTCGTGGATTGGAATTGTGGTTTTTCTACTCGAGAAAACAATTCGTTTTTTCTAAATCGAATTGTGGAGATTTTGTATGGATACGGGTCGGGTGCAATTGACATCCATGTCAAAGCACCCTGAAAACCACATCGTGTGGTTTTCACCCTTGGATTATGGAAATTCGATTAAGAAAAAACGGAATTCTTTTCAAAGAGTAGAAAACCACAATTCCAATATGCGGGAGCATACTGCAGGGGAGACGACTTTGGTGCGGATGTTGCAACTGCTGAACTAAGGATATTAGACGGATGTTGTTTTCGTTGTAATTGTTTGCTATTGCGTGCTGAAATAGTATATTGTTGAAAATAATTGGATGAGATATGCAAATGGTATATGCTATAGATACAGATACGATTTGATAATTGGATAAATAGGAGGGATTTTATGAAATTTACCAAGATGCATGGTTGTGGGAATGACTATGTGTATATAAATGGTTTTACGGAAAAAATAAAGAATAAACCGGAATTTGTAAGGGCTGTGAGTGACAGACATTTTGGAGTTGGCGGAGATGGTGCCATTTTTATCAATCCTTCGGATGTGGCTGACTTTGAAATGGAAATGTATAATGCAGACGGAAGCCGTTCGGAAATGTGTGGAAACGGGATTCGTTGTGTTGCAAAATTTGTTTATGATAAAAAAATGACAGATCAGACTCAGATCAGTATCGTAAGCGCAGGGAAGATTAAATATTTGGACTTAACCGTAGAAGACGGTAAGATGATTTGTGCAAAAGTCAATATGGGAGCTCCGGTTTTGGATGCAAAAGAGGTTCCGGTTGCACCATATTTATCAGAAAAAAGTACCAATGTGGGAGATGAAATGTTTCATGATATTCCGGGGTATGATAAAGCTGTGATAGCGGCACCGGTAACAGTGAATGGTAAAGAATATCAGATTACCTGCGTTTCCATGGGTAATCCTCATGCCATTGTATTTATGGATGATGTTGCAAATCTCGATATTGATGCTGTCGGACCGTATTTTGAAAATCATGAGATTTTCCCGAACAGGACAAATACGGAGTTTGTGGAAGTGGTAGACAGAAGTCATGTCAATATGCGTGTCTGGGAACGCGGAACCGGTGAAACGTTAGCGTGCGGTACCGGATGTTGTGCGACTGTGGTTTCCTGCATTTTAAACGGTCTGACCGATGATGAAGTGACGGTTAAAGTCTTGGGCGGAGAAATTCAAATCCATTGGGACCGAAAAGAAAACCTTGTTTACATGACAGGTCCGGCTACCACGGTTTTCGAGGGAGAATTTCCGTGGAAAGACTAAAAGAAGAGGAAAAAGGAGATAAAAATGGCAAAAGTAAATGACAATTATTTAAAACTACCGGGGAGCTATCTTTTTTCAACGATTGGGAAAAAGGTAAATGCTTATGCCGCTGCAAATCCGGATAAAAAGATTATCCGTTTGGGAATTGGTGACGTGACACAGCCTTTGGCACCGGCTATTATAGATGCATTGCATGGTGCTGTGGATGAAATGGGAGTGGCAGAGACCTTTCGGGGTTATGCACCTGATTTAGGATATGAATTTTTGAGAAATGCGATTGCGGAAAATGATTATAAGGCAAGAGGATGCGATATTTCCCCTGATGAAATTTTTGTTTCTGATGGTGCCAAATGCGATTCCGGTAATATCCAGGAAATCTTTAGCGTGGATAATAAGATTGCAGTTTGTGATCCGGTTTATCCGGTATATGTGGATACCAATGTTATGGCAGGAAGAACCGGTACTTATGATCCGAATACGGAGACCTGGAGCGATGTGATTTACATGCCTTGTACCGCAGACAATAATTTCGCTCCCGAATTGCCGAAAGAAGTTCCGGATATCATTTATTTATGCTTCCCTAACAATCCGACCGGTTCTACCATTACCAAAGCACAGTTACAGGAATGGGTTGATTATGCCAATAAAAACGGTTCTGTTATAATTTATGACGCAGCTTATGAGGCATATATTTCAGAAGATGATGTACCGCACAGTATTTATGAGTGTGAGGGTGCAAGAACCTGTGCAATCGAGTTGCATTCATTTTCCAAAAATGCCGGATTTACCGGTGTGCGTTTAGGATATACGGTTATTCCAAAAGATTTGGAAGTAGAAGGAACAAAACTTCATTCTCTTTGGGCAAGAAGACACGGCACCAAATACAACGGAGCTCCGTACATTGTCCAGCGTGCAGGTGAAGCGGTTTATTCTGCAGAAGGAAAAGAACAGCTTTCAAAGCAGGTTGCTTACTATATGAACAATGCAAACTATATTTTAAATGGATTAAAAGATGCCGGTTACACGGTTTCCGGTGGTGTGAATGCACCCTACATCTGGTTGAAAGCGCCGAATGGTATGACCAGCTGGGAATTCTTTGATTATTTGCTGGAAAAAGCAAATGTGGTAGGAACACCCGGTTCCGGATTTGGACCAAGCGGCGAAACTTATTTCCGTCTGACTGCTTTTGGCTCTTATGAAAATACGGTAGAGGCAATCGAGAGAATTAAGGCGTTGTAAAACAAAGTGTATGATTATTTTTTTCCCTTTTTGGATTTGTGTTTCCAATATATAAATTGGGAAAATATAATGGATATTATTTTAAATCGAATTTAAATGCTGAAATATGTAAAACAAGCCATCTGATAAGGATGGCTTGTTTTTTTAGATAGCATTTGAATTTTGTCAGTCGAATGAGAAATAAAATGATTTGTGTCGTTTTTGGTAATGTGATAATCTATATTATATGAGAATTATCAGGGGGAAAAGAAAAGTGAAAAAGCTATATGTACTTTTAGCGGGAATATTAGTTGCAACTTTGACGAATGTGTGCAGTGTTTGGGCCGAAGAATCATTGAGTTCCAATGAAATTTCGCAGACAAGTGATGCTGTTTTAATCGATGATTTGTCGAATGAGAAGAGTGTAGATGCGTCTTTGGATAACGCATCGATTATGGATAAATCTGGCGTTTTTTATGATATTGAGGAACCAGAAATTTGTTTAGATAATGAAGAAGAATCGAGAGAAGAAGAGGACGGTATTTTTGATACAGAAGGTGTAGGTGGATTTGTAAATCGTTTATATCATATCTGTTTAGACAGAGATCCGGATGAAAAAGGATATCAGGACTGGATAAACGGATTGAAAAATGGTGAAAGAACCGGAATAAAAACAGCATATGGATTCATATTTTCACCGGAATTCAAAAATAAAAATTTATGCGATGATGATTATGTAGAATATTTATATCAGGCATTTATGGGGCGTGCTTCTGATCCAAAGGGAAAATCTGATTGGACGAAAGAATTGCAAAACGGTAAAACCAGAGAAGAAGTTTTTAATGGGTTTGCGCTAAGTGATGAATTTCGGAATATTTGTAAGGAGTACAATATCATCGTAGGTGATGGAATTGATATTCCTCAATATGGTACAGTTCCAAAAAGTAAATGTAGTGTATGCGGAAAGCAGGATGGTGTAACTGCTTTTGTGACCAGATTATACAATGTTTGTCTGGATAGAGAGCCGGATGAGCAAGGGTTGAATACATGGTGTAATTGTCTTTGGGATCATAGTAAAACAGGGGCAGATGTTGCAGCCGGATTTGTTTTTTCAGAGGAATTTATCAATAAAGATATGTCTGATGAAGAATTCGTGGAATATATGTATAGGGCATTTTTTAACAGACCATCTGATTCAGAAGGAAAAGCGAATTGGTGTGAACAGATGTATTACTATGGGATGAACAAAAGCCATGTTTTTGCAGGATTTACAGGCAGTAATGAATTTCGAAATTTATGCATGAGTTACGGTATCGAAGTCGGAACGTATACACCTGTTGATGATGCACTTACGCCAGATTATGTTGCAAACATGTCGTATTATACATATATGAAATTAATAATGGGAGAATACTATGGACAGGACACGCTATCGAAAGAACAGGCAGACAGTCTGATGACCACAATTAGTATTCCGGTTTGGGATTTCTTAAATAGCAATAGTATGACGAAGGTTCCTAAGACAGTTAATTTGATATGTAATAAAAATGTTGCAAGTTATTTTCAGATGGCATTTGAGGAGTTGTTTAATCATCCGGCGCAGCCTGTAATTCATCCGGGCTCCTGCTATGCCTATTCATATCGTGCAAATGTGAACAATCCATCTGTATTATCTTCACATTCATATGGAACTGCGATTGATATTAATCCGGGAGAAAATCCCAATGGAAAAGCTATGGTTACAGTTGATGAATGGAATGTAATGCCGGTCGGAAGTGTTGCACAGATGCAAAAGAAAGAGTATACAATTTATGAGGGATCGCCTTACTATCAGATTTTGTATGAGAAATATCATTTAGCATGGCTTGGATACAATCGCACACCGGATGCAATGCATTTTGAATTTTAGTAAATAGACCTCAGAAGCAATGATTCTATAAGTCATTGCTTCTTTTAGTATAAGAATTTTAAAAAATTAGACAAAGTCCCATAAATTTTTTATAGTAAAAACGTATATTAACCGTAAATGATGGTACAACTGTCATTTGCCTTACAGTAAGAAAGGATAACACATGGAAGATCGTGAATTTGACCTTTGCATGGACCGTATGAAACGTGGAGATAAAACGGCATTAAAGGAAATTTATGAAGCCTATGCCGGTTATATTTTTCATTTAATAAAAGGAGTCTTGCAAAGTCATGAAAATGCTGAGGATGTTACCAGTGATTTTTTTATCAAGCTGTGGGACATCGCAGACCGCTACACGCCCGGCGGCGGGCACAGAGCTTACCTGGGGAGGATTGCCCACAACATGGCAATCGATTTTTTGAGAGCGAATAAAAAAGAGATTTTATATGATGGCTGTGATGATGACGAACAGGATGGTTTTGAACAGCTTTTGGATATGCAGAGTAATCGTGGAGATACCACGGCGAATGAGGTGATATCCGATATTTCGATGAAAGAAATGCTGGCGTTACTTAAGCCTGCGGAGCGAGAAGTAATTCATTTAAAAATTGTTGGAGAAATGACTTTTGAAGAAATATCCAAAATGCTTGGACAACCGATGGGGACTGTTACGTGGCGTTATCGGGAGGCAATCAAAAAACTAAGGAGGTGTGGATTTGATGCGTAATTTCGAAGAAGAATACAAAAATTACATAAATGAAGAAGTTCCGGATCTCTGGAGTCGTATTGAACCACAGCTTCAGGACAAGATTGTGGATGATAATAAAACTGATGCTCCAATAGCTGATTGTCAAGAAAAAGTAATCAATGAAGTAACAAATCAGCAGAAAAAAACAAAAAAGAAAATATACAGTTTTGCAAAAAGAGCACTTCCTGCTGTAGCTGCCATTTTCGTACTGGCAATCGGCATTGGTGTATTACAGACTTCCAAATATGCAAAAAACGAAAGCGAAACGGCTGTTGCAACCGATTGTGCACCTGCAGAAGCTTCAGATGAAGGATTTTTTGCGGAATCGACAGAAGAAGAGCCGGATGAATCTTTTGCAGAAACAGAAGTATTAGAAGAAGCATGTGAGGCAGCACCTGAAGATGAGTTTTATGAAGAGGCTGCCGAGGCTGAGAGTGAAGAACCGGCTTCTGAAGCGCCTGTCGGAGGTGAAAATGAAGAAAATCTTTATGAAGAAACAGCCGAAGCAGGGGATGGAGGGCTACAAAATTCCATGGATATTGTGAAAGAAAACGAATCTGCATCAAAGTCTGATGCCGGACTATCCATTCCCGGTCAGGATGTTGTTGCAATAAAAGGTGCTGTGTTGACCGGAATTGAACTAGCGGATGCAGCAATGAAAGAAAAGGGTTATGTCTATATTTATCGATTTACTTTAACCGATGGCAGTAAAATCCGGGCTTATCTGACAGAAGAACAGTGTCAGAGTATAGAAGAAGCAGAACTTGTTATTGCAAGAAAGAAAAAATATGATCTGGATATCATACCATATTCCGATCGGGATAAAGAAGATGATTTTGCTGACTGCATTCTCCAAGATATACAATCTGCAAATGATTAGTGCAATAGTTTTTATTGCACTAGTGCATATTTTTAAGTTTCCATTCGGATTTGGATTTTCAATATATATCTTTGCCGCCTCGTACTTCGGTTTTGTGACTTTCTAAGCGGCATGCTCACAAAACATTTATTAAATGCCCGGTTTCAAAACTCAGACTTCGTCTTCAGACAGTTGAAACCGGGCATTTCTTTTTGCTCGCCATGCCGCTAAGAAAGTCACAAAACCTCGTAAAAGCCGGCGGGCAAAGATGTATATTGAAAATCTAAATCCGAAAAAATTAAAAAATATGTAAAAGTCACCATAAATTTCCAAAAGCTCCTGCGTATATACTTTAGAAAGCATACAGACAGGAGCTTTTTTACTGAACACATATTGCGATATGAGGAGCTAAAAGCAGTTATTTTTCTTATATTGCAAATGAGAAAATCAGAGTATGAAAAACAAAAGAATGAAAAGTCAGAGGAGGACAAATTTATGAGGAGAAATGTGTTAAAAGGGATTTCATTGGTTTTATCAACAACCCTGCTTGCCGGAATGCTTGCCGGATGCGGAGCGGCAGAAGAAAAGACGACGGCTTATGAAGAGGATTATGTGGCTACAGAAGAGCCTGCAGAAAGCGCTTCCGATACCGGCAGATATGAAGTGGCAGAAGAAGCACCGGAAATGGAATATGTAGAAAATGAGTCAAGTGCATATGATGATTTATACGAATGGAATGATAGCGCCGATAGAGGTTTACAATCGGAAAAAATGATGGATGAAGTAAACGGTTCTTATCTGTATCCGGATTATTATGAGCCTGTGAATTCCGAAGAGTATGAAAAGGCGGAAGAAAATGGGTTTTGTATTACAGCGGTAGAACCGTTATCCACCTTTTCCGCAGATGTGGATACGGCGTCCTATTCCAATGTCCGCCGTATGATTGAAGATGGTTATACGGCAGATATGATTGATCCGGCTGCGGTGCGTCCGGAAGAATTCATCAATTATTTTTCATATGATTTAAAAGCACCGAAAAAGGGCGATATGTTTGGTGTGACAACTGAGGTAGCGACCTGTCCGTGGAACGAAGATCATGAGCTTTTGATGGTTGGAATGGCAACAGAGGCCATTGATCTTAGTAAAGCACCGGATTCAAATCTGGTATTTTTGCTGGACGTATCCGGCTCTATGGATGATAGTGATAAACTGCCACTTTTACAGAAATCATTCAAACAACTGGTGAATGAACTTGGCAAGCATGACACCGTTTCCATCGTTACCTATGCAAGTGGCGTGAATACGGTTTTAGAGGGAGTAAACGGAAACGATAAAGATACGATTTGTGAAGCTATTGACAGTTTGTATGCGGGTGGTGGTACAAATGGAGAAGGCGGAATTCAGAGAGCTTATGAATTAGCTGAAGCTAATTTTATAAAAGGCGGAAACAATCGTGTTATACTGGCGACTGACGGAGATTTAAATATTGGAATTTCAGATCCTGATGAGTTGGAGAAATTTATTGAGCAAAAGAAAGAGAGTGGTGTTTATCTTTCTGTTTTAGGATTTGGTACGGGAAATATAAAAGACAACAATATGGAACGTTTAGCTGACTGCGGTAACGGAAATTATTCCTATATTGATTCTTTGTTTGAAGCTAAAAAAGTACTTGTGGAAGAAATGGGCTCCACGCTTTTGACAGTTGCCGAAGATGTAAAACTGCAGGTGGAGTTTAATCCGCAGAAAGTAAACTCTTATCGTCTGATTGGATATGAAAACCGGATGCTTGCGGCAACGGATTTTAATGATGACAGCAAGGATGCAGGAGAAATCGGTGCCGGACATAGTGTGGTTGCTCTTTATGAAATCATTCCGGCGGGTGGAAAGGATGAAATTCAATTAAAATATCAGGATGATACTGTTCATACGGATGTGTTATATACCGATTATGCAACCGTCAGTGTTCGCTATAAAGAGCCCGGAAAAAAGGAATCCAAGAAAAAATCTTACGTTGTTGAGGAGGATGCGTTTATAAAATATCCGAGTGACGATTTTGTTTTTGCTTCTTTAGTTGCGGAATTTGCCATGATCTTATCTGACAGTGATAATAAAGGGGATTCCAGTTATGAATATATTCTGGATACATACCGGACTTTAGATGTTAATGATGAATACAAAGATGAATTTTATTATCTTGTAAAACAGATAGCAAAGAGATAATCTGTATAAAATGGAAGAACAACCACTAAAATTTACAGATTGCATTAAGATGATTTATAATTAATGATATTTGTGCAACAATGATAAAACATGTATAAAAAAACAGCAAAGTTTTATATATTATATCGTAGAATAGCCTCCGTGAAAGTGCTAAAATTTTCGCGGAGGCATAAATAATGGAAAAACTTGTTAAGAAAGACAGAATAATAAAATACATTTTTATGATCCCAATCCTGATGGTGCTTTGTATAGCAGGAGCCTTGTTTGTTCACGGGTTCTTTGGATATACGGATGCAGAGTATGTGAATCGTTTTGCAGGGGTTTTTGAAAAAATTTTCTTAACGGCAGGAATGTTTTCTTTCTTTATTTTCCTATATTTTGCATTGGGAAAAATACTGCCCCGCCTGTCAGATAAAACAGTCAGGATAATGGAAGTGCTTTTTTGTATGACAGCCTTCCTGTTACAAGTCTATTTTCTTTTCTTTATCAAAAGTTATTATAAATGGGATAGTGGTTACGTCATCAGTGCAGCTGCATCTATGGCAGAACAAGGGACACTTTCCCCGGAATCCTATCACTATGTTTCAGTTTATCCCAATCAAAATACGTTTATCTGTATGACAGCCGTTTTGATTAAAATAGCAGATTTTTTTCAGATTGCAGTAGAAAACAGACCGGTATTTTATAATGTATTTAATACGATTCTGATGGATATCGCAATTGGCCTCATCATTCCCGTTTTGCTTAAGGTTGTAAAACGAAGAATAAGCAATTGGGAAATCTGCAGGTTCGTGATTTTTTTGTTGCTAAATCCTTTTTGGTATCTGGGAACCTCATATTATTATACGATTACGCTTTCACTTCCTTTTACCATGGGATTTTTATACTGCTTTCTGAGCATTTTGGAAGGAAAAGGAAGATGGGGGACAGCAGTTTTAGCCGGTGTTTTGCTTGGTGTCGGATACGATATCAGACCTACTGCGATTGTTTTTGTAACTGCTGCAGTACTGACAGTTTTATATCAACTGTTTATAAAAAAGAATAGCTTTTGGAAAAAGTGTGTTGCCCAAATGGGAATTCTGCTTGTTACAGCATTATTGGCCGGTGGTATTCTTGCTTATGGGGAAAAGAAATACATTGGTATTGATACAACAAACAGCGCTTATCCTACCATACATTGGCTGATGATGTCGGCAACAGCTCCGGGTGGGCATAATATTGAGGATGAAGCCTTTACCGATTCGTTTGCTACGCATGAGGAAAAAGTAGAAGCAGATACAAAGCGGCTTGTTGAAAAGTTGCAGAATATGGGGGTGGCAGGATATTGCAGACTTGCGGTCACGAAAGTTAATCGGACATTTGGAGACGGCTTGAATGGATATATCCAGTTTTTGACAGATGGTTATGGTACCGGAACGGTTTTTGACTGGCTGTTTGGAAGTCATAAAGATTTGTGTGTCTTATATCATCAGGGATATTATTTGTTTTTATTGGCCGGAATTCTGTGTGCCGTATGGAAAATTTTAAGGAATTTCGCCATACAAACAGATGATTATGGCCTGTATTGTCTGGCGTTGACATTGTTTGGTGCATTTTTGTTTTATGTAGTGTGGGAGTCTTCCCCTCAGTACAGCATTCCTTTTATGGGATTGATGAGTGTCCTGGCTTTTGCGGGATTTGGCGAGCCGGTTTTATTACAGAAGACTGTTCAAAACCGGTGTGTGGAGATTGCTATCCCTGTTTTTATGTTACTCCTGTTGATATATGGAATCTTTCGCTACCCGTTGTATGTCCAGACACCACAGCACTTTAGTAAACTTTCGGCAGACCAGCTTATGGAGACTGACAAATTGGAAGTAAATGATGAAACACCGCTGTATCAGCCAATCGATTTAAACACGCCATGTAATCAGCTGGTATTTCAATGGCGGAATTATCAGGAAAATAATAATGCGGTATATCAGGTGGATTTCTTGGAAAACCGGAAAGCAATACAGACGGAATATATTGATGCATCGAAATCTGATTATCAGGGCTTTGGTATTTTTTCGTTTGAAACCATTATTCCGGATGATGAAATGGAATACGCAATACAGATTCAAAAAATCAGTGGAGATAAAGATTGCAATCTGAATTTTCTGGTGTATGACATGTATGGATATAATCCCTATCCGGGGGGATCAATTCAGTCAGTTTCAAAGAAAGATCGTGATGCGGCTTTGATGTTTGAATTGTCTTTTGAGTATGAGGGAAAATATATATCGCAAAAGAAATATATTTGGATGTTTGTAGTTACAGAACTGTTTTTGGCAGGTGAACTTTTCTGTGTTTTGAATTCTGAAAAAGACTTTTTTAAAATGAAAAGAAAAAAACATCCGGCCCAATGCCTGTAAAGTAGCTTGTTTGCTTGCAAATGAGCTATTTTTATGCTATTCTTTCTAAGATATTGGCATTATGTTCGATATATGAATTGCGCCCTGATCGGGCTACTTTCTCATGTTTTGCAGATCACGGATTCATACTTTTTCATCCGGGTATCAGCATACTAAAAATTGGAAGACAAAAATAAAGGAGCAGGACATCATGGCAAACGTTATTACAGACGAAACAATCGATTACGTTGGCATTCTTGCAAAGCTGGAACTGTCTGCAGAGGAAAAAGAGCAGGCAAAAAAGGATCTTGCGGAAATGTTAGATTATATTGATCAGCTTGGAGAATTGGATACAACCGGTGTTGAACCGATGAGCCACGTTTTTCCGGTACACAATGTTTTCAGGGAAGATGTTGTAACAAACGGTGATGACAGAGACAATATTTTAAAGAACGCACCCGAAGAAAAAGACGGTATGTTCTTGGTTCCCAATACATTTTAAGGAGGCTTTCGACAGATGAATATTTTAGATTACACTGCCGTAGAGCTTTCGGCAGCAATTAAAAAAGGTGAGGTAACTGTAGTAGAAGCTACCGAAGCTGTTCTTGCACAAATCGAGCAAAAAGAAGCAGAGTTAAACTGCTATGTTACTCTTGATAAAGAGGGCGCGTTAGCTCAGGCTAACGACATTCAGAAAAAAATTGATGCAGGTGAGTTGACAGGACCCCTTGCCGGAGTTCCGGTTGCCATCAAAGACAACATGTGTACAGAAGGTATGCTTACCACCTGTTCATCTAAGATTTTAGGAAACTTTATTCCGACTTATACATCGGAAGCTGTTATCAATTTACAAAAAGCAGGTGCGGTTATTCTTGGAAAAACCAATATGGACGAGTTTGCCATGGGTTCCACAACGGAAACTTCTGCATTTGGAGCAACGAAAAATCCATGGAATACTGAGCATGTTCCCGGAGGTTCTTCCGGTGGCTCGGCAGCAGCGGTAGCAGCTGATGAGTGTTTTTATGCTTTGGGTTCCGACACCGGTGGTTCAATCAGACAGCCGGCATCTTATTGTGGTGTTGTCGGTATGAAACCTACTTATGGTACGGTTTCCCGATACGGACTGATTGCTTATGGTTCTTCACTGGATCAGATCGGACCGCTTGCAAAAGACGTGACAGACTGTGCAACCATTCTGGAAACGATTGCATCTCATGATTTAAAAGATTCCACCAGTGTGGAAAGAGATACGGACTTTACGAAAGCATTAGTAGATGATGTAAAAGGCATGAAGATCGGAATTCCGAGATCTTATTTTGGAGACGGTCTGGATGCAGATGTAAAAGAAAAGGTCTTGGCAGCAGCAAAGGTACTGGAAGAAAAGGGTGCCATTGTTGAGGAATTTGATTTAGACCTTGTAGAATATGCCATTCCGACTTACTATACGATTGCCGATGCCGAAGCAAGCTCCAATTTAGAGCGCTTTGACGGTGTAAAATATGGTTTCCGTGCAGAGGATTGCGATGAACTGCATCAGATGTATAAACGTAGCCGTTCCCAAGGCTTTGGACCGGAAGTAAAACGTCGTATTATGCTTGGCTCCTTTGTGTTAAGCTCCGGTTATTATGATGCCTATTA
This sequence comes from uncultured Lachnospiraceae bacterium, assembly GCA_945919795.1. GTDB lineage: Bacteria > Bacillota > Clostridia > Lachnospirales > Lachnospiraceae > UBA2882. Next base: position 95,098 of record CAMEJJ010000001.1, on the reverse strand, counting down.
TTTGAAAGCATTGAAGGTAAAAGCTCTGATTAAAAAATCCTTCGATGAAGCTTTTGCAAAATATGATATGATTTTGGGTCCTTGTGCTCCCACGACAGCGCCGAAGCTTGGTGCTTCTTTATCGGATCCGATGAAGATGTATCTGGGAGATATTTATACGATTTCCGTTAACCTGGCCGGACTTCCCGGTATCAGTGTTCCTTGCGGTGTAGATAAAAATGGTCTGCCAATAGGCTTGCAGTTGATTGGAGATTGCTTCAACGAAAAGAAGTTAATTCAGGCCGCTTACTCCTATGAGCAGGCGAGAGGAAAATTCTCACTCAGAGCAAAGGAGGGCAAATAAATGGCAAAACAATATGAAACAGTCATCGGTCTGGAAGTTCATGTAGAGCTTGCGACGAAAACCAAAATTTTCTGTGGATGTTCCACCGCATTTGGCGGAGAACCCAATAGCCACACATGTCCGGTATGTACCGGTATGCCCGGATCCTTGCCGGTATTAAACAAACAGGTTTTGGAATATGCCATTGCAGTAGGACTGGCAACGAACTGCGATATTACCAGAAACGGCAAATTTGACCGTAAAAATTATTTCTATCCCGACAATCCGCAAAACTATCAGATCAGTCAGTTATATCTGCCGATCTGCCGCAATGGATATGTAGAAATTGAGACAGAAGAAGGCGGGAAAAAGAAAGTCGGTATTCATGAGATTCACATGGAAGAGGATGCCGGAAAGCTGATCCATGATGAATGGGAAGATGCTACGTTAGTTGATTACAACCGTTCCGGTGTGCCGTTAATTGAAATTGTTTCCGAGCCCGATATGAGAAGTGCCGATGAGGTTATTGCATATCTGGAAAAACTTAGATTGTTAATTCAGTATCTTGGCGCATCCGATTGTAAGTTGCAGGAAGGTTCCATGAGAGCTGATGTGAATTTATCTGTCCGTGAGGTTGGGGCAAGTGAATTCGGAACCCGTACTGAGATGAAAAATTTGAACTCTTTCAAGGCCATTGCACGTGCCATTGAAGGAGAAAAAGCAAGACAGATTGACTTAATTGAATCAGGAGAAAAAGTAATTCAGGAGACACGTCGCTGGGATGATGCCAAAGAGACATCTTATGCAATGCGTAGTAAAGAAGATGCGCAGGATTACCGCTACTTTCCCGATCCCGATCTGGTTCCGATTGTTGTAAGCGAAGAAATGATTGAAAAAATCCGTGAAAAACAGCCGGAGTTCCGCACGGAAAAAATGGCTCGCTACAAAGAAGAATTTGATATTCCGGATTATGATATTGATATTATTACAAATACCAAGAGAATGGCAGATTTATTTGAAGAAACCGTTGCACTCGGTGCTCAGCCCAAAAAAGTTTCCAACTGGCTTATGGGTGAGACCATGCGTCTGTTAAAAGAACAGAGTATGGATCCGGAGGATATTCGTTTTTCACCTGCTCATCTTGCAGCATTAATTGCGATGGTTGATAAAAAAGAAATCAATTCATCCGTTGCAAAAACGGTATTTGAAAAGATGTTTCATGAAGATATTGATCCGGTGAAATATGTAGACGAAAAGGGATTAAAAACAGTCAACGATGAAGGCGCATTGAGAAAGACCATCGAAGAAGTTGTGGCAAATAATCCACAGGCTGTTGAGGATTATCACAATGGAAAAGAAAAGGCTATCGGTGCACTGGTTGGTCAGACTATGAAAGCCATGAAAGGTAAAGCGGATCCTACGATGGTAAATCAGATTCTGAAGGAAATCCTTTGATTGGAATTACACATAGAAGGGTTTATGGATATAAACTTTTCAGCCTGATAAATTGTAAAAAAGGATAGAAAATTTTGAATTTTATTTTAGTTTTTCAAAAAAAGGTTTCCATTCCGGAAAATATGTAATATAATACAAAAGAATTTTGGGGTGCTTGCAATCATGTAAGCACTCTTTTTAAATTAGATGCTACATCATAATAAGAGTCCATACAAAAAAGGTGGGAATGAATTGTGTTTTCGGGATATTTAGCGGAGATGATTAGTATATCTTAATATTCTGTAAAACAATCAGCACTACGCGACATGGATGTCGCGTAAGGTGCATCCGGACAGGATGTCCGATATGCACCGTGTGCGCCCGGGGATTATAACCTTCCCAGAATATTTAGATATACTTATCATCGCAGATATATCCCGAAAACACAATTCATTCCGCTCCCCCTCTATCCCCGTCCGGCACAGACCGGACACAGAAAGTGATATTTATGAGAATACGTCGTGGAAGAAGAAAAAAAGTAAATATTGGAATTATTGAGATTATGTGTATCATTGTTACCATACTTCTTTTGACTTTGCTTATTGCTTATGTCGTTACAAGCCGTATGGATCGCAAAAAAGAAGAGGCAATGCACCAGGAAGAAGTGGTGGAAGAAATTCAGAATGCGGAGGAACAGAATATTTTTTCAAGTGAAATTTATTCGCCCGGACATTTTGCCAATAATCAGGAAACGGTAGACTATCAGGAACTGATTGCGGAGGAAAATTCCTATATTCAGGATTTGTTAAAGGATTTTCACGTATCAAGTGCGGATTACCTTGTGACGGATAAAAAGTTTACTTTATCAGGAAGATGGTATCAAACGATTATCAATGGAGAAGCCTGTTATAACACGGTTACCCAAGGGGCAATGGTTTATTTTCAGATTCGGGGAACTGATAGCTTTGATATCAAATTTGTGGACCGGACGATGCTGGAAACTCCATATTTTGCGTACGTTATTGATGATGGAGAGCCTAAACGTCAATCGATTTCGGAAAATCATGTGGAATTGCCGGATACCGGAGAACACAATGTAATACTTGTCATGGATGGAATGTCGGAACGTGAATTTAAATGGTCCGGAGAAATTGGATTTGCTTTTTCTGATATTGACTGTCACGATGGCGAAATGAATGGTTTTATCCCCAAACAGAAAAGAATTCTCTTTGTTGGAGACAGTATTTTGGAAGGAATTATGACACTGGGGGGTGAATCGGTTAGTGAGTTTAACAGTGCCTCACATTCCGTTTCGTGGTATACGGCCCGGGCGCTGTGTGCGGAACCTTATTTTATTGGCTATGGTTCTTCGGGGATAGCAACGGGAGGATCGTTTAATACAACTTCGAATTCTCTGGATTATCTGTCTGAGAAGCGCCATATTCCTACAGAAGATTATCCGAACTGTGATTTAATTGTACTTAACACGGGAACAAATGATTACGATACGAAAGATGCAGAATTTACAAAAGGGTATGATGAGCTGTTGAATAAACTGCATGAGCGTTATCCGGAGGTGGCTGTTATCTGTGTAGTGCCGTTTACACAGACACATGCAAAGCAGATTCGGGAAGTTGCAGGAAGGTATGAATGGGCATATCTTGTGGAGACAGCAGGATTTTATTTTGATACTTATGACGGCCTTCATCCAAGTGATGAGGGCGCCAGAAAAGTTGCAGGGCTTTTAGTTGATTTTATTACTAAGAATGGTGTATTCTAGAGATAGAAAAAGGGTGAATTTGTAAAAAAGGGAGTGATTTTATGAGATATGAAGAAGTTGTAGATAAGGTGCAGTCTGTTTATGAAAATGCTGATGCCAGAGATATTTTTGAACATATTGCCGTTCAGATCAATATTGTAGGAGAAGGCAGCGGAGCTTTTTATCTGGAGGTTGCCCAACGTAAGATTTGTGTAGAACCTTATGACTACCATGACAGGGATGGTTTGATTACAGCCTCTGCACAGACTATTTGTGACATAGCAGATCAGAAAATTGCTTTTCTGGATGCATACGAACAGGGACTTTTAAAGTATGAAGGCAATATGGATAAGTTCCATATTCTGGCGAAAATCAGACTGCCCAGAAAGAAAAAAGTGGCAAAAAATAAAAAAGTGTGATTTTATTAAAATGTTATCAAGGTATTAAAGGCATATCTTTTGCCTATTATAGCAATAGAATTACATGAGAAAAAGAAACAAAAAAGCCGTTTTATACGGCTTTTTTTATTGACGTAAATGGTATCTTGAATTAAAATAAAATTACTTACACTTAGGCAAAAGGAAAGGTGAACGTTTATGCAGGTTGGAGGAATCGGCGCATATTCATATCAGCCATATATTTACAACACTAATACATTGAGTGCCCGCAGTATGGACAGGGTTCAGGCTATTGACAGTGATTTAACATCTGCAAAGACTGATTTTTCGTCGCTTTCAGAGGAAGTTTTCAATACGAATCCTCTAAAAAAAGGGGAAACGCCTGATTTTGCCGGTATTTTTGCTGCGCAGATGCAGATGAGCCGCATGAATGAGGCACGTATTTTTGGTTAATCATTGCTTAAGGAGAGGACATAAAGAAAATGAACGATACGTATATTGAACTTCTGGTTAAAAAACCGGATTCCAAAACAGCATCATTACTTCACATTTTTATGGTAGGAGTAGGAGCTGTTTTATTTTTAGGTGGTATATTTCTTGACATCCGGCTGCTCCTTGCGGGAATTGTCTTTCTGATAGGTTCTTTTGTTCCCACATTGTTTAATGATATTGAATATGAATATCTTTTACTGGAAAAAGAACTGACTGTCGACAGGATCAGAAAGCAGGAAAGCCGGAAAACAGTTGCAAATTACAAATTGGATACCATGGTTATTATGGCTCCTAAGGGTTCCGAACATCTGAGCAGATATGCGCAGTTAAAAACAATTGATTATTCTTCCGGTACGGAAGAAGGACAACCTTATGAAATCGTCGTTGATGGGAAAGGTGAAAAGGTACGTATTATTATCGATACCTCAGAGGAACTGACGGATGCAATCCGCAAGCTTCATCCCCGAGACGTTTTTTTGCGATAAATTATTAACAACGGAGGAAGAAAAAATGGGTCAGATTATTGGTGAAGGAATTACATTTGATGACGTATTGTTAGTACCGTCATATTCACAGGTCATTCCCAATCAGGTAGATTTATCTACTAATTTAACAAAAAAAATCAAGTTAAACATTCCCATGATGAGTGCGGGAATGGATACGGTTACAGAACATCGTATGGCGATTGCAATGGCAAGACAGGGTGGCATCGGTATTATCCACAAAAATATGTCCATTGAAGCCCAGGCAGAAGAAGTTGATAAGGTTAAACGTTCTGAAAACGGTGTCATTACTGATCCTTTTTCATTGACAGCAGAACATACATTGGCTGATGCCGATGCGTTAATGGGTAAATTCCGTATTTCCGGAGTTCCGATTACCGAAGGTAAAAAATTGGTTGGTATCATTACAAACCGTGATTTGAAGTTTGAAAAAGATTTTTCCAAAAAAATCAAGGAATGTATGACATCTGAGGGACTGATTACAGCCAAGGAAGGGATTTCGCTGGAAGAAGCCAAGGCAATCTTAGCAAAATCCAGAAAAGAAAAATTACCGATTGTAGACGACAATTTTAATTTAAAGGGTCTGATTACAATCAAAGATATTGAAAAGACAATTAAATATCCTCTTGCAGCAAAAGATGAGCAGGGCAGATTACTTTGTGGTGCTGCAGTCGGCATTACGGCAAATTGCTTAGAGCGTGTTGCTGCTTTGGTAGAGGCAAAAGTGGATGTTGTGGTTCTTGATTCTGCACACGGACATTCTCAGAATGTATTAAATTGTGTCAAGATGATCAAAGAAGCATATCCTGATTTGCAGGTAATTGCCGGTAATGTTGCTACCGCTGAAGGAGCAAGAGCTTTGATTGAAGCCGGAGCAGATGCTGTTAAGGTTGGTATCGGACCTGGTTCTATTTGTACAACCCGTGTGGTTGCCGGAATTGGTGTTCCTCAGATTACCGCTATTATGGATGCTTATTCTGCAGCCAAAGAATATGGTATTCCGATTATTGCAGACGGCGGTATCAAGTTCTCCGGGGATTTGACCAAGGCTATTGCAGCCGGTGGTAGTGTATGTATGATGGGTTCCATGTTCGCAGGATGTGATGAGGCTCCCGGAACCTTTGAATTGTATCAGGGAAGAAAATATAAAGTTTACCGTGGTATGGGTTCCATCGCAGCTATGGAAAACGGCTCCAAAGACCGTTATTTCCAGACAGATGCCAAGAAACTGGTTCCCGAAGGCGTAGAAGGTCGTGTGGCATATAAGGGATCCGTAGAAGATACCATCTTCCAGTTGATGGGAGGTTTAAAATCCGGAATGGGTTATTGTGGAACCTCTTCCATTCAGGAGTTAAAAGAAAATGGAAAATTTGTCAAAATTTCCGCTGCTTCCTTAAAAGAAAGTCATCCGCATGACATCCACATCACAAAGGAAGCGCCTAACTATAGTATCGATAACTAGTACAATGTGATATAGTAATTTCGAAAACATTGCACTAGACGTTTGTAAAACGATAGAAAATGTGTCGTGATGAGCAATCGGTTTATTTGGATTATCAATTAGGGAAAGAATTTATGCAACAATTATTCAACAAAGCAGAACTTCAGAAGGTGCAGAATCATTTCTGCACCTTATCCCGTTTATTCGCCTATTGTGTCGATAAAGACGGTCAAAAGCTGACAGAGATGTCAGGAGACGAGAAGGGCTTAGCTTATATTCAGAACTATATATCAGAAGAAGATTTTTATCAGGTGTATAAGCATATTGCAGACAGTACACTGGAAGATATTATTGTGGAATCTACCCGGTATCAAAATGTAAAGCTGGCTGCCGTAGCAGTAACGGATGAAGGTGTCCGGACCAATTGCTGGCTGATTTGCTGTGTTTTAAAGGATGTGGAAGGCGACGCGATTCTGGATGTTCCGGTAGAAGGCATTACACTGGATGAATTGTATCATGCACTGGATATGTTAGCTACTGTGGAGAGAAAGCTTACTCAAAATGAGAAAGAGGTTCAGGCTGCCAGATCCGAGAGCCGGAAAAGTAAATATTCCGAGACAGAAATGAGTTCGGCTCTCAGGCGGACAGAGGCGATGACCGGTGTCGTTCAGTATCTGGAAAGTACGGAAAGTTTCGAGGAGACAACCAAACAGATATTAAAAATTGTTGGAGAATATTTAGATGTTACTGCCGCGCGTTTGTTTCAGATTACCAGAGACGAAGAACATGTAGATCTGATTTCTTTTTATCAGGCTCCAAATATATCCCGCCTGAACGGACAAAGGGTAAAAGGAATTTCGCGTGGCGCACTTTTAAGAGAAGAAAAGCCTCTGATTTTATCGGCAAATTCGCTGGCATCTGCCACAATGCATGCGGAAATGTTACAGTCTCACATTAAAGCGGTTGTAGCGGTACCCATATATGTCAATAAAAAGCCTGCCATGTATTTTTGCGTGACTGAGCATGAGAAAAATCGTGTATGGTGCAAAGAAGATGTCAAGTTTATCAGTGATGTAGCCAAAGTATTGCAAAGCTTGTTGGATAAGCGGATTCAAAAGAATTCCCTGGTCGGTTCCTATGCATCGTTACAGGAGATTTTAGATAATGTCGGCACCTGTATTTATGTCAAAGATTCACAGACCGGTAAAGTTTTGTTTGCCAATAAGCTGTTTAAACAGGTTTTTTCGACTGAAATGAAAGAAAACCGAATTGAAGATTTTTTATCACTGGCACAGCCCGTTGGCTTAAAAGACGGTTATTATGAGATCTGGCACAGCGAAAAGGAGCGGTGGTATGATCTTTACCATGTGTTGATCCGGTGGATTGACTCCAGAAAGGTTCATCTGTATGCACTTTATGATATTACCGATAAAAAACTCTATCAAAAGAAAATTGAACAACAGGCTTATACGGATTTTCTGACCGGATTATATAACCGTATGTGTTGTGAACGCGATCTGGCCAGATTTATAGATCTTGCAAAGCAGAACAAACAAAAAGGTGTTTTGTTGTATTTGGACTTAGATGATTTTAAACATATCAATGATGGTCTGGGACACCAGTATGGAGATGTTCTGTTACAGTCCATATCGCATGGTTTGATGGAAATAGAAGGCGTGGAAGAAACCTGCTATCGCATGGGTGGAGATGAGTTTGTCATTATTGTGCCGCCTAAAAATTACTGGCGCTATGAAAAAATTGTGGAAGATATCAAAAAGATATTCAGTAAGCCGTGGTTTTTAAAGGATGCCGAATATTACTGCACCATGAGTATGGGTATCTGTACTTATCCCGATGATGGGGATAATGTGGCAGAGCTGATTAAAAAAGCAGATATTGCAATGTATGAGGCAAAGACAAGCGGAAAAAACCGGGTTGCAAAATTTACCGACAATATTTCTTCTGTTTCCAGCAGACGCTTGGATATGGAAAAAAATATGCGTGATGCAACCGTTAATTCATGTTCTGAGTTTGCCGTTTATTTCCAACCCATCATTGATGTATTAAAAGAAGATACTCCTTGTGTGGGTGCAGAAGCACTGGTTCGCTGGAATTCGGTTGCGCTTGGATTTATTTCACCGGCAGATTTTATTCCTCTTGCCGAGTATCTCGGATTGATTACGCCGATTGGCACCTATGTTTTACGAGAGGCATGTTATGCATGTAAAAAGTGGAACAATAGCGGGCATCCCGAATACAAAGTAAATGTCAATCTCTCTGTAGTTCAGCTTTTACAAAACGATATTGTGGATGTTGTAAAATGTGCATTATCAGATAGTGGCCTGCTTCCTCAGAATTTGACGCTGGAAGTGACAGAGAGCCTTGCCATCAATGATATGGAACGAATGCAGAAGATATTAAATTCCATTCGGGCCCTTGGAGTGCGAATTGCGTTGGACGATTTCGGAACCGGATATTCTTCTTTGAAGCATATTCGGGAAATACCGCTTGATGTTATTAAAGTTGATCAGACTTTTGTAAAAGATCTTACAAAAGATGAGTACTCACAATCCTTCATCAAAATGGTTGCAGAGTTAGCAGCAGCTATCGACGTAAACGTTTGTATTGAGGGAGTAGAAACAAAAGAACAATTTGAAGTTTTGGAAGGAATGAAAGTACAAATGGTGCAGGGTTATTTGTTTGACAAGCCTTTACCACGAGCTGCTTTTGAGGAAAAGTATGTTAAATCAGGGGAATAATTCAATTCGTGAAGATAGGATTGAGGCTCTTAGACAAAGAGTTGAACAATTAAAAAAGGAATCGGTTGATTATCAATTTAACCAGTATCTGGATCAGGTATTGCGTCAGTTGCAGTCCACGGAGGAGAGCATTAATAAGGCAGAACGTCATCTGGAGCAAAGCTATCAGCTGTATATGCGCCGCAATGGATTGGAATTGCAACCAGCCATGCAGCAGGTGTTGCAACCGCAGACAGCACCGGGACAACCACAACCGGCTATGCAATCGCAACCGGTAATACAACCACAATCGGCTATGCAATCGCAACCGGTAATGCAACCACAATCGGCTATGCAATCGCAACCGGTAATGCAACCACAACCGGCTATGCAATCGCAACCGGTAATGCAACCGCAACCGGCCATGCAACCACAGCCCGCGATGCAACAGCCAATTCAGCCGCAGATGCCGGTATGGAATCAACCCAATGCTTCGGCACCGGTGCCGCCGAATCCGGGAGCAAAAGTGCAGAGTGAGAAAACATTGGAGTATAAGTTCGGTACGGTTGTTTTGGGAATTGTCGGCATTTTGTTTATCCTAATTGCCTTTGTGACTTTTGGTCTTCAATATATGAGTACGACTCTGCAGGGAATTATTTTTTATGTTCTGGGAATTGCTATTTTTGCTTTTTCGGAATTGTTCTTATCCCGCAGACTGGAGAAGTTTTCTTATTTCTTAAGCGGTCTGGGAATTGCAGGATTATACATTACCACTATTTTAAATTACCTGTATCTTAAGATATTTCCGTCCTACGTGGCTTTGGTAATTACGTTGTTTATTACGGCATTTTTCTTCTGGCTGAGTTATAAAAAGAACTCCGGAATGATCCGTATCATCTGTCTTTTGGGATGTTATATATCGCTTGTTCCGATAGGAGATTTGAAGAATTTATATGAGTTTGCGATTCCGGCAATCATAATTTTTGTTTTAAATCTGGCAGGTTTTTTGTGCCCGTTAAAAGTTAGGAATGCTGTGATCGATTATGTCCAGTATGCTTGTACGGTTCCACTTGTGATTTTTATGGGACATCTGCTTTATGTTTCGGGATTACAGATGTGGCCACTTTATATTTTGGTGTGCGCCAATATTTTTACGCTTCATTTAATTTGTATGAAGAATACGGAACTTGTCAGCTATCGTGTGTTGTATATCCTTGGAAATATTGTTTTTGCAGGCATTCTGCTTTATGTAGGAAACCATGAAGATTGGATGATCTGGGGAATTGTCGCTGTTGCGGTTATGTGTGCACTTTTCATGTTCCTTTACCGGAAAACGAAATTGTGCTTTGCTCCGTATATTTTGGCAGCGGGATATGCAATTTTAGCATTCTGGTTGGACGAAAATGAATTCCGCTTGCTCTTATGTGGTCTGATCGTTTTTATTTTAAACCGTCTGTTAGCTATCTTCAAAAAAGGATTTGCATTGACGGATGCTGTTTATACCATGATTGCCGTATGGTGTGTCTGTCTGGCAGCAAGGAATGATGAGGTACGGATTCTGGGTTATGTATTTGCCTGTGCCATCCTTGTCGGCGCTTTCTTTGTAAAACAATACAAGAATTATCATTTATATACGGCAGTTTCTTTTGCGTGGTTGTTCTTACTTACAGAAAGAATGTATCCGTTAATCTGCAGTGTGTTAATCTGTATCCTGGCAGCGGCCATGATTGGCGGAGGCTTTATGAAAAAAGATAAGCCTATCCGGATTTACGGATTGTGTTTGTTGATTTTTGTGGCATTGAAGCTTGTCGGATATGATTTTAAGGAAGCAGAGGCACTGACTAGAATTGTGATCTTTTTAGTTGTCGGCCTGGTTATTCTGGGCGTTTCATTTTTATATATTTACTTGGAAAAACGGCAGCAGGATGTGCAAACGATGGCGGATGCAAACACGACGCCGAGTGTGAATACGATGCCGGCTATGCAAATGATGCCGAATGCAGGGGCTTCCACCATGGCAAATCCGGAAAATCAGAATTTGCAAAACATTGAAACTCAAAATAGAGTATGATAAAATAGATTGAAAAAATTTGAGGGACAGCAGGAGTGGCATAATATGGAAAATGAAGTGAAAGTTGATCATACAGAAGAAACCACGGAAAAGGTTTCTAAGAATTTTATTGAACTTGAAATTGAAAAGGATTTGGCGGAAGGTGTCTATGACACGGTTCATACCCGTTTCCCGCCCGAACCGAACGGATATCTTCATATTGGACATGCTAAGAGTATTATTTTAAATTACGGACTGGCACAAAAATATGGCGGAAAGTTTAATATGCGCTTTGACGATACCAATCCTACAAAGGAAAAGACGGAGTTTGTCGAATCCATCAAACAGGATATTGCATGGTTGGGGGCAGACTGGGAAGACCGCCTTTTCTTTGCATCCGATTATTTTGATCAGATGTATGAAGGTGCAGTTAAATTAATCAAAAAGGGAAAAGCCTATGTGTCCGATTTATCTGCAGAAGAAATCAGGGAATATCGTGGTACTTTGACAGAGCCGGGCAAAAAAGATCCTTATTCCGATCGCTCGATAGAAGAAAATCTTGATTTATTTGAGCGGATGAAAAACGGTGAATTTGAAGACGGAAGCAAAGTTTTGCGTGCTAAAATCGATATGGCATCGCCCAATATCAACATGCGTGATCCCATCATTTATCGTGTTGCCCATATGCATCATCATAATACCGGGGACAAATGGTGTATTTATCCCATGTATGACTTTGCACATCCGATTGAAGATGCGATTGAGGGAATTACACATTCCATCTGCACATTGGAATTCGAAGATCACAGACCATTGTATGACTGGGTAGTTAGAGAATTAGAATATCCCCATCCTCCGAGACAGATTGAGTTTGCCAAAATGTATCTGACCAATGTTGTGACCGGAAAGCGTTATATCAAAAAACTGGTTGAGGATGGCATTGTGGACGGATGGGATGATCCACGTCTTGTTTCCATTGCGGCACTCAGAAGAAGAGGCTTTACTCCGGAATCCATTCGCAAATTTGTGGAATTGTGCGGTATTTCCAAGGCAAATGCATCAGCAGACTATGCGATGCTCGAATATTGCTTAAGAGACGATTTGAAATTAAAGAAAAGCCGTATGATGGCGGTCTTAGATCCGATCAAGTTAGTAATTGATAACTATCCGGAAGGACAGACAGAAATGTTGCCTGCTGCTAACAATATGGAAAATCCTGAGCTTGGTGAGCATGAAGTGCCTTTTGAAAGAGAGTTATATATCGAACGGGATGATTTTATGGAGGAACCGCCCAAGAAGTATTTCCGCCTTTTCCCCGGAAACGAAGTTCGCTTGATGCATGCATATTTTGTGAAATGCGTCGGTTTTGAGAAAGATGAAAACGGAAAAGTGACAGTTGTTCACTGCACCTATGATCCGGCTACCAAAGCCGGAAGCGGATTTAGTGAAAGGAAAGTAAAAGGAACCATTCACTGGGTTCCGGTTCACAGTGCAATCAAGGTTAAGACAAGATTGTACGAAAATATTATCGATGAAGAGAAAGGCGTTTACAATGAAGACGGAAGTCTGAATTTAAATCCGAATTCTCTGACAGAACTGGATAACTGTTATGTAGAGCCTGCGATTCGCGGAGCAAAAGCATACGATAGTTTCCAGTTTGTAAGAAACGGTTTCTTCTGTGTGGATTACAAGGATTCAACAGATGAAGAACTGGTATTTAACCGAATTGTATCATTAAAGAGTTCTTTTAAACTTCCCAAATGATATCAACAGGGTTGCGAGAGCGCAAAGTATGTAGCAATCCGTTGATTCCAACAGAGGCAAAAGATATTTATTCGGGAGTTTGATAAATAGGAGAAGGATTTTACATGGATCAAAACTTACTGTCCGGATTGAGTGATATGGGACTTGGAAAGCTAGAAGGTCTTGATATCTATGACTCTTCGGACAAGGATGGAAAAAATAGCAAAAATGGAAGTGCAGATAAAGAGCCGGTTGTGAGAGAGGAAGATTTTCTTTTTGATAAAACCTATGTCTGTCCGGTATGTGATCGTGAGTTCAAGATCAAAGCGGTTCGCTCCGGACGGGTGCGTTCCATGGAGCCTGATATGGATCTGCGGCCGCGCCATGAGCATATTGATACATTAAAGTACGATATAATTGCCTGTCCCTATTGCGGTTATGCCGGATATGGGAAAGGATTTCAATATTTAACGCCAAGTCAACGGAAAGCAATCAAAGAAAATATCTGTGGTAGCTTTAAACCGAAAAAAGAAGAATCACAGTTTCCGTATTATACTTATGACGAAGCGCTTGAGCGTCATAAACTTGCGTTGGTTAATGCGATAGTAAAGCGTGGAAAAGCAAGTGAAAAAGCATATATTTGCTTGAAGACCGGATGGCTTTTTCGAGGTATGCGGGAAGCTCTTTCACCGGACGAACCGAATTATGATAATAAAAAACTCGAATATGAACAGACGGAAAATCAATTCTTAAGAAATGCATATGATGGATTCATTCATGCAAGAGAAAGTGAATCATTTCCGATTGCCGGGATGGATCAGATGACACTTGATTTTCTCTTGACGAATCTAGCGATCCGTTTTGAGGAATATGATACCGCTTCCAGACTGGTGGCATCTTTGTTATCTTCTAAAACAACACCGGCTCGTATTAAGGACAAAACAAGAGATTTAAAAATGATTATTTTAGAAAAAATGAGAGAGCAAAAAGCCAATGAATGAGCTGATGATCCCGTTACAAAAAGATTCGGATGATCACTTGTATCTTCAGATTTACAATTATATAAAGAATGAAATCCGGAAAGGAAGCATGTCTGCCGGACAAAAGCTTCCTTCTACCCGTGCGCTTGCCAGTCACTTGCAGGTTGCAAGGAGCACGGTGGATTTTGCTTATGGACAGCTCTTATCAGAGGGATATATTGAATCAATCCCCTATAAGGGCCATTTTGTTTGTGAAATCAGTGGTATTTACCAACCGGCCGAAGTAACTGTGACAGATGCGGAACAGGCAGTAAAAGAGGAATATCTATTTGATTTCTCGCCAAACAGTATTGATATCAGTGCGTTCCCTTTTGATACCTGGCGACGGATTTCCAAAACGGTTTTTTTAGATGAAGACAAAGATATATTTGCTCTGGGAGATGCGAGAGGAGATTATAGATTGCGACAAGCCATCTGCAATTATCTTCACGGAAGCCGCGGTGTTCTATGTACGCCCGATCGGGTAATTGTGGGAGCAGGTAATGATTATCTTTTGATGCTTTTGCAAAAAATACTGGGAAACAACCATAGAGTTGCGGTCGAAAATCCGGCATATATGCGGGCAGCCCGCATTTTTGCATCCGGAGGAGACTGTGTATGTCCTATTGAACTGGATGAAAATGGCATGCGGGTGGATTTGTTGCGTAAATCGGGAGCTGAAATTGCCTATGTTACGCCGTCTCGCCAGTTTCCGACCGGTATTGTCATGCCTGTAGGAAGGCGGAGTGAGATTCTCTCTTGGGCGAATGAAGAAGAGGGACGTTTCATTATTGAAGACGATTACGATAGTGAATTCCGATATAAAGGGGTGCCTATTCCTTCTTTGCAGGCGCTTGATAGAAAGGGGAAGGTCATATATCTGGGCACCTTTTCCAAGTCCATAGCACCTGCCATACGTGTCAGCTATATGGTTCTTCCGCCGAAAATGGTTAAATTATATGATGAAAAGCTCTGGTTTGTTTCTTCAACGGTTTCCAGGATCGATCAGGCTATTTTATATCATTTTCTGGAAGAAGGGCATTTTGAACGGTATCTGAATAAGATGAGAAAGCTTTACAAAGGAAAGCATGACTTGCTTTTAGAAAGGCTCAAGCCATTCCGAAAGTATTTTACTATATCCGGTGAGCAGGCGGGACTTCATGTGATTTTGACTGCCAAAGACAGGAAGCTTACTGAAGAAGAGTTGTTAGAGAAAGCAAAAGAGCAGGGATGTCACGTATACTGCATGAATCATTATCGGTTGGATGACATGTACCGTGAGATAATATCGAAAACAACGGAACAAAAAATGGTGGAAAAGCCGACAGAAGGTTTGGCAATGTTGATCCTAGGCTATGCATCCATGTCAGAGCGTGAAATTTGCGAGGGCATTGAGAGACTAAAAATGGCATGGGAGATAAAATAAAATACCCTTTTCGGATTTGTGTTCCCAATATATATCTTTGCCACCTCGTACTTCGGTTTTTAGACTTTCTAAGCGCCATGCTCACAAAAATTTATGAAATACCCGGTTTCAAAACTCAGACTTCGTCTTCAAACAGTTGAAACCGGGCATTATTTTTGCTCGTCATGCTGCTAAGCTTCTTCATCTTCTAAAGAAGTAGTTTCTGCTTCGCCTTCATCCTCATCTTCTTCATCAAAGAATTCTTCGACAACTTCTTCTTTGGATTCTGGTTTTTCTGCTTTTTCTTCCGTTTTTTCTGTACCGGGATTTAACTGTACATAATTGCGTTCGCTTTCGCTTTCTTCTTCAAAGAAATCAAAATCATCGTCATCCTCTTCATCATCAAAAAATGCTTCGTCCTGTTTCTTTAAATAGAAATATGCTCCTGCGGCTGCGGCACCGATGGTTGCGCCTAAGATCAATAATGTATTTAATTTTTTGGCCATGTATAACTCCTTTCCGGCATGTTGATGCCTGTCACAGAACATATTTTAAATGATACCCCTATCTGTGAACTGATAGTTCTATTTTAATGGAAAACTCGGTATAAAACAAGATGCAGAACGTTATTTTTAGAATGTATTTATAAATGAATTTATAGAATGAGAAATGCTATATTTTATAGATTTTATATAGAAATTATTGTATGATGTAAGTGATATTATGATACCAACGGATTGAGAAAGTATGACCTTTTGACCCTGGTATTATATTATAGTTACAAAATGTTTTTGGAAAGGTATACATATGAAAAAGCAGATTTTGAAAAAAACACTTAGTTTTGCATGTGCGTTATTCTTTGGTGTTTCACTAAGTTCAGTTTGGATAAATGCTACCACTCTTAGTGAAAATCAGATCGGGCAGACTGAAAAAGAGGAAGTTACAGTTTCCACTCAGGAAACATACAACAGTGTTGTTGAAGATGGAAATGAGACATCCGGTGAGAATTTAAATGTCGAATCCAGCTATGGAACTCTGGTAGAAAAAGGTAATTATGGAATGGGTGTATATGATTATGAGCTTCATGTTTATGTCAAGGGTTCCAATGTACAGTGGGCTGTTTATAATTCCGGTACTGCTGCAAATCCCAACTATACACTGGTAATTTCCGGAACGGGACAGGCTGCTTCAGCTGAAATTGTTTTCAACCAGGATGATCCTGAAAATTCCACATTGGTTGCTCCATATGCAAAATATAGCCAATATATTACAAAAGGTGTTGTTGAAAACGGCATAACCGATATAGGATATGGCAACTTTGCCTATTTAAAAAATCTGAAAACCGTATCCCTTCCTTCCTCGTTAACAGAAATAACATATGCTGCATTTGAGGGAAGCGGAATAGAAGAAATATATCTTCCGGACAGCATTACGATAATTCGAAATAATGCATTTTGTTTTTGCAGCAATCTGAAAAAAATACGTTTTTCCAATAATCTGAGCTTGATCGAAAATTATGCCTTCGGAAGGTGTACAAGCTTGGAAGAAATTGAACTTCCCGATTCATTAAAGGAAATTCCAAGTGGTTGTTTTGATTTTTGTTCCAATCTACAAAGAGTAAAACTGCCGAGATATTTGGAAATTATTGGTCAAAGTGCTTTTGGAATGAATGAGAAATTAAGCGAGATTGATATTCCGGATACGGTTCAAAAAATTGGTGCATTTAGTTTTCAGGCTGCTGCCTTTTCCTATGTGAATTTGCCGGAAGGACTTCAGACCATTGAAGAAATGTCTTTTAACTATGTACAGATGGAATGTATTGAGATTCCAAGTACGGTAACAACGATAGAGACACGGGCATTTAGTCATAATTATGCGCTGAAAACACTTGTGATACCGGAAAGTGTAACATCAATTGGTGAGCTTTTGTTTCGGGATGATACTTCACTGAAGGATTTATATCTGCCACCGTCTATTACTTATATTCCGGATAATATTTTTGAATATTGTTCACAAAATATTACCATACATGGTGTGCCGGGAAGTGCAGCAGAGGCATTCGCCAATAAATACGCGAACCTGACATTTGTAGGCGATTATGATAATGCACCGAAGAATAAGATGAAATCCATTCGAGAATTTGTGGAAAGACTCTATGAGGTTTGTCTGGATCGTTCTTCTGATACTGCAGGTATGAATGATTGGGCAGGACACTTGGCTGATAAGTCTTCTACCGGTTCTGAGGTTGCATATGGATTTGTATTTTCACCCGAGTTTAAGAATCACAATTACTGTAATGAATGCTATGTTGAGCATTTGTATCGTGCATTTTTAGGAAGAGAATCGGATCCGCCCGGAAAGGCTGACTGGATCAAACAATTGGAGAGTGGCAAAACCAGGGAAGAGGTATTTAATGGTTTTGCACTGAGTGTAGAATTTTCAAATCTGTGTAAATCCTATGGAATTGAGTTAGGAAAAGGTATCTCCGTTCCTGAATATGGCACGATTCCAACCGGAAGATGCTCCGGCTGCAATGCGGAAGATGGAGTAACGATATTTGTAAAAAGACTCTATCGTGTTTGCTTAGACAGAGAGGCTGACAGCAGCGGTTTAAATGATTGGTGCAACCAGTTATGGAGCCGAAAAAAAGGTGGAACGGATGTTGCATATGGATTTGTATTTTCAGAGGAATTCCAGAATAAAAATCTTTCTGATGAAGAATATGTAGAATACTTATATAAAGTATTTTTTGATAGGGGTTCTGATCCGGAAGGGAAGCGGACTTGGTTAGGAAAGCTCCAATCCGGAAGCAGCAGAAAAGAAGTATTTGATGGCTTTACAGGAAGTAAGGAATTTGCTAATCTTTGTAACAAATGTGGCATAAGAAGATAGTAGAAGAGAAAAGATACTTTTGTAAAAATATACATAAGGGGATTCGCTTGTGAACGAAAAATTTTTTGATTTAAAAAAAGAAAAACAGGATCGCATGATTAATGCGGCATTGAAGGTATTTGCTATCAATGGATATCAGAAGGCGAGTACGGACGATATTGTCAAAGAAGCAGGTATATCCAAGGGATTGTTGTTTCACTATTTTGGCTCGAAAGCTGGTGCTTATACTTTTATGTATGAATACAGTTCCCGTTTTATGACGATGGAACTGGAGAGGGCTGTCAGTCTGCGTGAAAAAGATTTGTTTCGCCTGTTAGAACAGATGGAAGAAGCAAAATCGGTCTTACTAAGCAATTATCCTTATATGCAAAAGTTTCTGCTAACCCACATGGGTTTAAATGACAAAAGCATCACAGAAGCCGTTGCCCCATATGTAGACAAGGTGCCTCAGATTATGGGTGAAATCATGGAGCGGGCTGATTATTCGCGTATTAAAGATGGTGTTGATACGGACCTGTTGGTCCGTACCATGTATTATGTCACAAGAGGTCTGATGGAAATGGCTCTTGTGACAGGAATGGGATCGGATGTCGTTTTAAAGGAAGCGGTGGCTTACTATGAAATGATGCGTTCCCAGTTTACAAAAGAAGATTATTTATTTTGCTGATAAAATGGATCAGCCGGATAGCTTCCCCAGAGCTTTTGCATGCCGCGCTGAATGGCATCCTTGGAGTTTTTCCAGTCTGCATCTTTATTGCGGTAGTCAAATTTTTCAACGAGCCAGGCAACATCTTCGCCAACCCGTTTCATGTTTTCCTGCATCAGGCCAAATATAAGAGGATAAAATACCTCTTTTTGTTTATCATTTAATTGTCTGTCTGCTTCTGCACAGATGTCTCCGAAATGATGGAGGCATAACCCCTTACTTTTCTTTAACATTTCTGTCATTTCCTGATCCTTTTTATACATATAAAAGAAGGTGTCCAGATAACGCTGATAAGTTGTGGCAAATGAATTGCAGATGTAGCAGGACTGTTCTCTTTCTTTAATCCAGTTTGCCATGGAATTGGCAGTATCTGCATTTTTTTTCATTTTGTTCATAAGTGAAACTTTGCCGGGAGAAAACATTTTAACCTGTTTGTCCAGTTCCTGGTTGATTTGGACATAGTGGGTTTTTAAAATCCATGCATTTCCCAATGTATTGCCGTATTCAAACATTTTTTTGAAATGGTTTCGGCAAAATCCTGCCTGATCAGTCTGGCTACGCATATCGCTTTCCATATAGGACGAGCCGGAGCCAAGGACAAGGTCCAAAAGATCCTGTTCTACATTTCTTTCGATGAAACAGAAAGGACATTCGTCATTTGCCAAAAAGGCATCGGTTAGTGGAATGGTATACAATGTTTCTTTCATGGGGCCTCCTTTTTGATACGAGTTGTTTTGGTTTGATGGCAATATCTATGTTTTTTGAGTTTAGGTTCAGATGCTTTTTTGTCTAAGTATTTTGTGGGAAGGGTAATATAAAACGGACGCAAACAACGCATAATCGGCATCCTGCCTCAAATGCGTCTTTCGCAGCATCCATGCTGCGAATTGCTGATAGTGAACAAAATACTAAGTCAAAATGCGCATCTTAACAATAAACTCGCAAAACATAGATATTGCTAATATAAATATGAAATGATTTCGCGTGTTTCAAATTTATAATTTTTATGACCTACATCGTATTATTACATTTAGTTTGTATTATTTTATAGAAAAAATCAACTTTATTTTTATGTAGTATTAAGGATGCACATTTAGTCATTTTTTGCTGGTAAAACACAATATGATGTGTTATGATGTCATTCAAGAGGGGTTAAAGCCTTGAATGACATAATTATTTTCATACATGATGGGAGGAAAAAAAGTGGAGACACAAAAAACAGCTATCCGTAATGCCAAACAGCTTGGAATCCCCAAGATGCTTTTGTTAGGCTTGCAGCATATGTTTGCAATGTTTGGTGCAACAATTTTAGTTCCGATTTTAGTAAACGGTTATTTCGAAGGCGAAGGGTTATCGATTCAGGTTACTTTATTCTGTGCCGGCGTGGGAACATTGTTTTTCCATGTTTGTTCAAAGTTAAAGGTACCTGCTTTTCTCGGTTCATCCTTCGCATTTTTAGGTGGTTTTGCATCTGTTGCAGCACTAGATACCGGAAAGTATGCAGATATGACAATGGGTGAAAAGCTGCCTTATGCATGTGGTGGTATTGTCGTTGCAGGACTTTTATATGTCGTGCTTGCGCTGATCATCAAAGCAGTCGGTATTAAACGGGTTATGCGTTTCTTACCCCCTGTTGTAACCGGTCCGATTATTATTTGTATCGGATTAAGCCTTGCTCCTTCTGCCATTTCAAACGCTTCCACCAACTGGATTTTAGCATTGATTGCATTGGTGGTTGTTGTAGTGTTCAATATCTGGGGCAAAGGAATGCTGAGAATTCTTCCCATTCTTTTGGGCGTTGTTATTTCTTATATTGTAGCGATCATTTTTCAGGCAGTCGGTATGACAAATCCTGACGGAAGTGCAATTTTAAATTTTTCCGGTGTTGCCAATGCGAGCATCATTGGATTGCCGCCTTTCCAGCTTTGCAAATTTGATCTTACGGCGATTTTGGTTATGGCTCCGATTGCTATTGCTACTATGATGGAGCATATTGGTGATATTTCAGCCATTTCCGCTACCGTTGGAGAAAACTTTATTGAAGATCCGGGCCTTCACCGTACCTTAATCGGAGATGGTATTGCAACTGCCTTTGCAGGTATCATCGGCGGTCCTGCCAATACAACGTACGGAGAAAATACAGGCGTTTTGGAATTGTCTCATGTTTATGATCCTTCGGTTGTTCGCTTGGCAGCTGTATACGCTATTGTATTAAGTGCTTTCCCCAAGGTTGCTGAAATAATCGGTTCCCTTCCTGCTTCCATTATCGGTGGTATCAGTTTTATTCTTTACGGAATGATTTCCGCTATCGGTGTTCGCAATGTTGTTGAAAACCATGTTGATTTTAAAAAGTCACGCAATCTGATTATTGCAGCGGTTATTATGGTTTGTGGTTTAGGATTTACAAATGGTATCACGTTTATGATTGGCTCTACCAGTGTTACACTGACATCACTTGCCATTGCAGCAATTGCCGGAATTATTTTAAATGCTATTCTGCCCGGTAAGGATTATGAGTTTGAAACAAGCGATAAATAATCATACAAAAGAACAGAGAAATATAATTGGCAAATTTATAAACAGAGCCAAATGAAAAACAAAATAAGCATGTAACAAAAAACGTTCCGAAGATTTCAAACGGGACGTTTTTGTTTTTGACAAAATGTGATAGACTGTAATAGGAAATAAGTCATACTTTTTGATCCTGACATCATAATCATCAGGGGAAAGAAAGATTGAATGATATATATTGTAAGGAATCATGAGAGAAACAATTAGAGAAAGGATAATTGATGAAAAACAATAAGGGAAAAACAAAAGGAAAAGAAAATGTAAAAGGAAAGTCTAAAGAGCAGACAAAAGTGCAAACGCAGAAAAAGAGACCGGATTTTCCAATTCATTGGTATTACATGGCGACATCCGATATCACGGTGGAAAATTTGAAGGCTGCAGTTGCTTCAGATGATTATGATATCGAAATTTGGAAAGAAGCCGGTGTTTTGGAAGTCGGAATCGAAGAGAAGGCTTCCATGGACTTTGAGGCGTGTGAACTGGATTTGAGAGATGAGTACAGCAATCAGTTTCTAAAAGAGCGTGAGGTAAAAGCGTTATTCTTTGTTACGCTTCCGTCCGTTTCATTTGAAAAGTGTGAAAACGTCATGCGAAAAATCATTTCTGCCAACGGTGGATTTTTCTGCGCCGACACTGACGATTTTACTCCTGTCGTAGATTAGTGGGAGATTTGGAGACGGACGCTGGCTGGGACTTATATTCTTGAGAGTTTTGATTACGATATATAAGTTTATCTAAATATTTCGTGATAGGTTTTTGCACCGGACGCACCGGTGCACCCGGACATTCATGTCCGACGTGCACCTTTCGCGACATCCATGTCGCGAATTGCTGAAATGAAACGAAATATTAAGATAAACTAATATATCTGCATAAAAAACTCTCAAGAATACAAGTCCCAGCCAACTGTGTGTTCCAATCTCTGGAATATTTCTTTTCAAGTATATTAATATATTTGTATTTATTTTTATATTTATATATTTGTATTTCGACACCATGATACTAAGAGAAGGTTATTCTTTTATAAGCATGAAAAAGTATAACCTTTTGACCCTGGTATCAACTATATTGTCATATCCTGCTTTATGAAAATTGAGTTGACGACAGCAGTAATAATACTACTACATACTGCCAGTTCACTAAGTTGCGGGAAGATATTGTATTTTCCAACTATTTAGCGGAAGTTAATTAGTTTATCTTAATATTCCGACAAAGTATCAGCACTTCGTGACATGGATGTCACGAAAGGCGCATTTAAGGCAGGATGCCGCATATGCGCCGTGTGCGTCCGGTTCTTACGATATCACTCGGAATATTTAGATAAACTTATTAACGGACGCATAGTTGGAAAATACAATATCTTCCCGCAACGACGGAGCCGACGGAGCCGACGAAACCGACAGAGCCGACAGAAAAGTAAAGGAA
Organism: uncultured Lachnospiraceae bacterium; assembly: GCA_945919795.1. GTDB lineage: Bacteria > Bacillota > Clostridia > Lachnospirales > Lachnospiraceae > UBA2882. Next base: position 72,200 of record CAMEJJ010000001.1, on the reverse strand, counting down.
AGTTGATATGTCACTTCAGTTTTATATTGGTGCCTCCGGCACCGGAAAAAGTACAACTGTATATAAAGAAGTGCTAAAGCGTGCGAAAGAGGAGCCTTTCAGACGCTTTTTTGTCATTGTTCCGGACCAGTTTACCATGCAGACCCAGAAGGTGCTTTGTCATCTGTCTGAGCATGGCGGAATCTTAAATGTGGAAGTATTAAGCTTCGGCCGACTGGCACATCGAATCTTTGAAGAACTTGGGTTTGAGAACCTGCCGAAACTGGATGATACCGGCAAAAACCTGATTCTTCGAAAGGTGGCTGCAGATTGTGAGAAGCAATTGTCTGTGGTTGGTGCCAATATGAAGAAAATTGGGTATATTGCACAGGTGAAATCCATGATTTCGGAGTTTGCACAGTATGGGATACTGCCGGATGATCTGACAAAATTTTGTGAGCAGGCAAAAGAAAAAGGAAATCTTAGTGCAAAGCTATCGGATTTGCAGATTTTATACAGAGGGTACAAAAATTATATTGCGGATAAATTTATTACAACCGAGGAAAGTATGGATGTACTGGTGAAGAATCTGCACCGTTCTGCTTTGATACGAGACAGTGTTGTTGTATTTGACGGTTTTACCGGTTTTACGCCCATACAGGAGCGTTTGCTGCAGGAAATGATGCTTCTTTGCAGGCAGGTGATTGTGACGCTGCTAGGCGATACAAAAGAGGATTTGTCTGACGGTGACATCACGCAGAGCATGTATTATCTGACGGCGAAAGCCTATCGGAGATTGTGTAAGATTGCCGCCAATCAAAAGACGGAAAGAGACGAAGATATTATTTTGACAAAAAGACCTGCTATGCGGTTTGCAAATCGTTCGGGACTTGCACATTTAGAGCAGAATCTGTTTCGCCCGCATCATGGACCAAAGGTATCCAGCGAGGAACAGATTTCACTGATCCGTTGTACAAATCCCAAGGCTGAGATTGACTGGGTGTGTCTGACCATCCGACATTTGATTCGGGAGAATGGATATTGTTATCGTGATTTCGCCGTTATAACGGGCGATTTGGAAGCATATGGCCAAATACTCCGGGAGAGCTTTGCGGAACAGGATATCCCGCTCTTTCTGGATCAGAATAAAAGTCTGTTATTCCATCCGCTGATGGTATTTTTGTTGGGTGTTATGAAAGTTCTGACAACGGATTTTTCTTATGATGCGGTTATGGAGCTTTTACGTGTCGGATATTTTGATCTGCAGGAAGAGCAGATTGACTTGTTTGAGACGTTTATCTTAAGCCGGGGAATTCGAGGAAAAAGAAAATATCAGACTTCTTTTATTGGGATGGGAAATAGCGAGATGGGAAGTCTGGTAGAAGAAGCTGAAACAGTTCGTAAAGAACTGATATCCTGTCTACAGCCGTTTTTGAATGTGACAGACAAAAACGCCAGAAATTATACCCGATTACTGTATGACATTTGTGTCAGATTGAATTTAGAAGAAAAACTTCAAAAGCAGGCAGATGATTTTTTGGCAAAAAACATGCCGGCACGTGCAAAAGAGTACGAACAGGTATATGGTGCCGTAATGACTTTGTTTGACCAGATTTATGCCTTGTTGGATGAGGAAATGGCACTGGATGAATATGGAGAGATTTTAAAAGCCGGATTTGCAGAGCTGAAAGTCGGAAGTATTCCACAGAGTGTGGATCAGGTGATTGCCGGCGATTTGGAGCGTACACGTTTAAAACCGATTAAGGTGTTATTTATTGTTGGAGTAAATGATGGGATTATTCCCGGACATGGTTCAAGCGGAGGTATTTTATCGGATTTAGAGAGAACTTTTCTGACAGAGCTGGGTGCAGAGCTTGCACCGACGCCGCGGCAAAAAAGCTTTGAGGAAAGATTGTATCTTTATATGAATATGACGCAACCGTCAGAAAAGCTGGTTCTTTCTTTTTCGGAGGTTGATGAAGGCGGTAATCAGTTGCGGCCATCTTATTTGATTCATACAGTTAGTAAATTGTTTTCCGATTTGGATGTTATGACCGTTACCGATACGGATATGCTCCGGATGGTGGAGAGCGAGGAAAGCGGATTGAAACTGTTGGCGCGCCTGATGCGTGAATATGTTTCCGGTATTGTTTTCCATGATTCCAAAGAATGGAATAAGCTTCTTAGTCTTGCGGGAATTTTTGAAGATCAGGAGATTTTTGGAAAGCTTTTGGATGCTGCCTTTTTTCAATATCATGGTGGAAAACTGCCGGAAGACGTTGCAAAAGCTTTGTTTGGAGAAAAGCTCTATACCAGTGTCAGCCGATTGGAAACATATAGTGCTTGCGCATATGAACATTTCTTAAAATATGGTCTGAAGCTCAAAGAGGAGGAGACGTTTGATTTTTCACTGACGGATTTAGGTAATTTATATCATGATACACTTTATCAGTTTGGTAATTATCTTAGCGTAAAGGGCTATGACTGGAATTCGTATAAAAAAGAAGAGGCAGATGCCTTTGTTGATGATGCGGTGGAACGATTTGCAAAGGAATACCGAAATACGGTTTTGCTGGATACGGCACGTAATGAGGCATTGAAAGAGAGAACCAAGGATATTTTAAAGACAACGTTAGACAGTCTTTCTTATCAATTAGGAAAGGGTGATTTTGTTCCGGCAGATTATGAGCTAAAGTTTCAATATATGGAGAATCCCAGGCTTTACGGAAGCATCGATCGTCTGGATATTGCACAGGATGAGAATGGTATTTATGTGAAGATTTTGGATTATAAATCGGGAAAACACAGCTTTGATATTGCGCGTTTGTATTATGGGCTGGATTTACAGCTGTCAGTTTATATGAATGGCGCTGTTGCCGCATGGCAAAAAAAGAATCCGGATAAAAAGGTCATTCCTTGTGCCTGCTTTTTTTATGAAATTGCAGATCCCATGCCGGTTGGAGATACGACAGAAAATCCACTGGAACGAAGGGAAAGAATTCACAAAGAACTTCGGGTGCAGGGCTTGATCCTGGAGAATGACGAAGTACTGAAACATCTGGATTCAACACAGGAAGCCGAATCATCGGTGATTCCGGTAAAATATAAGAAAAACGGAGAACTGGCAAGTGCTTCGCAAACAGCAACTGCAGAACAGTTTGAATTGATTCGCCAATTTACGGATGCGAAGGTAAGAAAAATCGGACAGGATATCCTGAATGGAAAAATCGATATCAATCCGGTCATGGAGCAGTCTGCGCAGAGCAGTTGTCAGTATTGTGCTTATAAAGGTATATGCGGATTTGATAAAAAACTCCCCGGTTATAAAGAGCGCGAGATGCTTCTTAAGGGTGATCAGGTCTATGAAGAAATAAAAAAGGAGCTGACTGAGGATGGAATTTACGACAGATCAGAAAAAGGTCATAACGATTCGAAATCATAATGTATTGGTTTCCGCAGCAGCCGGTTCCGGAAAAACGGCTGTTTTAGTCGAGCGCATTTTGGGACTTGTGACCGATAAAGAGCATCCGGTGGATATCGACCGGCTATTAGTGGTAACTTTTACCAACGCCGCGGCTGCAGAGATGCGTGAACGTATTCACCGTGCTATTTTAGAGCGTTTAGAGCAGACCCCGGATGATATTTTTTTGCAACGTCAGTCTGTACTGATTAATCATGCCATGATTACTACCATCGACAGCTTCTGCCGTTATGTTTTGATGAATCATTTTCAGGAAATTGATTTGGACCCGGGCTTTTCTATCGGTGATCCCGGTAGGATGAAGTGGATGCAGAAAAAGGCTTTGGAAAAAACCATAGAAGATGCATATGCAAAAAAGGAGCCCGACTTTCTGAATTTAGCGAATGCATTTTCTGTCAAAGGGCGGGATTTGCAACTTGAGGAAATGGTCAATCAGATTTATGCATTTGTCATGAGCCAGCCATATCCGGAGAAATGGCTCAAACAGACCCTTTCCGATTATGAATGCAAGGATTATGATGAATTTTCAAACAGTGCTTTTTTTCAGGCCATGTTAAAAGAAGTGCGTTTTGAAATCAAAGGCCTGCTTGATTATTATGACCGTATGATTTCTTTATGCGAAAGCGGTGGCGGACCGGAGTCTTATCTTCCGGTTTTGACCAAAGAATCGAAAATGCTTGAAAAGTTAGCTGATGTTACGGATTATGAAAGCTTGTGTCAGGAAATTCATGAAATGGAATTTTTCAGACTTCTTGCCGCAAAAAAGGACAGTTGCGATGATGCAATAAAAAATCAGGTGCAGGCGCTACGTACAACGGTAAAGGAGCGAATCAAAAAACTGCAGGAAAATTTCTTTTATGAATCCGGACCGGATCTTTTCGAGGATATGCAAAAGGCGGGAGTATTGTTAAAACCGTTAATTAGACTGACCTTATCTTTTATAGAGCAGTTTGCAATGGATAAACGAAAAGAAAATATCATTGACTTTTCGGACATGGAGCATTTTGCACTTCAGATTTTGGTAGATGAAGACAAAAAGCCGACAAAGACGGCGCTCTGGTATCAAAACTATTTTGAGGCTGTTATGATTGATGAATATCAGGATAGCAATGATGTACAGGAATTGATTCTTTCTGTTGTCTCACGTGAACGGGATGAAATGCCCAATCGTTTTATGGTTGGGGACATGAAACAGAGTATTTACCGTTTCCGTATGGCAAGACCGGAGATTTTTATGGAAAAGTACAGCCGTTACGCCGAAAATGAGGTGCCGGGCTGTGCCAGAATCGATTTAAAACAAAATTTCAGAAGCAGACAGACGGTACTTGCGCTGGTAAATGATGTCTTTTATCCTCTCATGCATCAGAGCGTGGGCGGCGTGGAATATGATGAAGCTGCTGCTTTGTATCCGGGAGCGGTTTATCCGGAGGACGAAGAAAAAACAGATGCTTATCGTGCGGAACTTTTGTTATTTGAACAAAACGGTGAAAACGGAGAAAAGGCTGAGATGAAGGCGGCTGAGGGTGAGGCTGTCATGATTGCGCAGAGAATTAAACGTCTGATGAAAGAGACGCAGGTAACGGATAAAGAAACCGGAAAACTGCGCTTGATGAAATATGACGATATTGTCATATTGACCCGTTCCATCGGGACTTTGGAAAATAAGCTGCAGGAAGTCTTGAAACGCGAAGGAATTCCGACGGTTGTCCCGAGTAAGACCGGTTATTTTTCTGCAGTGGAAATCCGGGTTTTGTTGCAATATCTGGAAATTTGTGTCAATCCTTACCGGGATATCCCTCTGGCAGCAGTTTTAAAATCTCCTCTGTATGGATTTAGTGATGAAGAGATGGCAGAAATTGCACTGCTTCAGTCGGAAGATGAAAAGGAACTGTCCTTTTATGAGAAATTGAAACGCTGTGACAACAAAAAGGCAAAGGCGTTTCTTGATGAACTTACAGGGATGCGTATGCTTGCAAAAACAGAAACGGTGCATGATTTTTTATACACATTTATCAGAAAGCACCGCTATCTCGATTACGTTTCTGCCCTTCCGGCAGGTGGTAGCCGGCGCGAGACCGTTGAAATGCTTCTTACTCAGGCAAAGACCTATGAACAGAGTCGGATGCATGGCTTATTTGGGTTTCTGCAATATATGAAACAGTTGGAAAAATACGAAATAGACTATGGGAATGGTGGAGAGGATCATGCAAATGCGGTTCGTATCATGACTATCCATAAGTCGAAAGGCCTGGAATTTCCGGTGTGTTTTGTATCGGGACTGGCAAAACGCTTTAACCGTAGAGACATCAACGGTTCCCTATTGTTACATACAGATCTGGGTATCGGAATAGAATACCGTAATTATCAGGACAAATTCCGAAGAAATACCATTAAGCAAAAGTGGATTGCCAGGCAGCAATTGGTTGACAGTATGGGAGAGGAACTTCGAGTCCTTTATGTTGCTCTGACCAGGGCAAAGGAAAAATGCATTTTAACAGGTACGGTTTCCGATTATGAAAAGACCTTAGAATCGTGTGCTCAGATGGTTGGAGATGAAAGGCATAAAGCAGTATCGGACCGTAGTTTGGATGGACAGCTGATTTTGGAATGCAATCATTATTTGAAATTGATTTTTTATGTGATGGCTTTGTACCGGGATCAGCCGGAGAAACTGTTTGAGGTTACCCTTTTTCATGAAGATGATTTACAGCTAAATCAGGCTCGACAGTTTTTGGAAGACAGAATGAAAAAAGATGTTTTCTTAAAAACTCTGAAAGCAGCAGATGAGACAAAGAGCCGGGAACTTTCCCGGGTAATTCATGCTGCCTATCCGCATCCGGAACTGGAAGGTCTATATAATAAGACCAGTGTCTCAGAATTAAAGCATGCCGCTTTGCATGAAGATGAACAGACTATGGTGGTGTTTGATACAGAGAAAAAAACACAGATTGTTCCGGAATTTATGAAAGAAGAGGTGAAGGTTTTAGGTGCCGCCAGAGGAACCGCCTATCATAGATTTATGGAGCTTTTGGATTTTCAATCCTTTGCACAGAGTTTGCGTGAAGCAGATGCAGAAAATGTTGTAAGTGATAAAATACTTCAGGAAAATTTTGTGAAAAGGGCGGAGAATGAAACAGAAAGAACAATAGCAGAAGAAAAAATAGCAACAGAAACAGTGATGAAAAAATTAAAAGAAAATTTAATAAATGAGAAAAAGCGCATAATTGAAGCAAAATTGATGCCTGAAAAAGATATGAATTTGATTAATGATAGAAAAATTGTGGCTTTTCTTTGCAGCGATTTAGCTAAAAAAATGATGGTGGCAAATGAAAAACGATTGTTATTCAAAGAGCAGCCGTTCGTTATGGAAATTCCGGCAAAACGCGTAGATGAGAAATTTCCCCAGGATGAGACCATGTTGATACAGGGTATTATCGATGCTTTTTATGAAGAAGATGGAAAAATCTATTTGGTTGATTACAAGACAGACCGGGTAGAAAAAAGAGAAGATCTGATTAACCGATACCGGGTTCAGATGGATTACTATAAAGAGGCATTGGAGCGGATTACACAAAAAACAGTTGCGGGTGTGAAAATTTATTCCTTTTATTTTTCTGATGTTTTGGATGTGAAATAAAAATATTTATTAAATGCCCGGTTTCAAAACTCAGACTACGTCTTCAGACAGTTGAAACCGGGCATTCCTTTTTGTTCGCTATGCCGCTAAGAAAGGTACAAAACCTCGTAAAAGTCGATGGGCAAATATATATATTTCTGCAAGGACAACCTGCAGCCCATAAAGATCTTGAGGATAAAATTCGAGACGAAACTCAATTATTCGGAAGCTAACATCTGCCGATAGTGTTCTGCTTCTTCCAAATCACCGTTTTCGGTGCAAATGTCAATCAAGGCATTTAATGGAATGGTGGTATGACATTTTAAATCTAAAATACTTTCGGTTTCAAATGCTGCATTGTAATACCAAAGTGCAGCTTCTGAAGTGTTTTGTTCAATGTTTTTATAATATTCTGCCAGACAACAGCAGATTTCGCTGCAGCCGCCGATTGCCATGGCTTTGGTCGTATATTTAAAAAATTCCAGAAAGTTTTTGGAAATCAGACTTGCCTTGGTGCAAATACAACATGCTTCCAAAATCTCATCCGGTGTCCGATCAGGATCAACAATGGATTTTGCAAACGCAGGATAGGCAGACCGAAAATCGTCCGGTTCACCGGCAATCATCAATTCTTTTGCATATAGGTTATGTAATCTCTTGTTTAATCTGACATCGTCTTTACAAAGCTTTTCAAAAGCAGCAAGATCACGGCCTTTATGATTGCAGGTGGGACGATGGGTAATCACGATGTCACTGTCATAAATCAGGGGATCTAAGCGGACTACTTCGTGAATAGCGCTTTCCCAGACGAAATGACGAAGTCTCCGGTACAATTTTGGACGAAGTTCTTTATTGTAGTTGTAAATGGTATTGTAAGAAAGCTGATTGTCATAATACATCTGGACAATATCGATTTCCGGAAGTAATCCCTTTTTTAACATAAGAAATTTCTGATGGTTTTCTTCGTCAAGCACTTCATCAGCATCGGCACAGTATATGTAATCCTTGGTGGCTTTTGAAAAAGAAAAATTACGCGCATCGCTAAAACTTCCATTCCAGGGAAAATCATAGATGCGATCGGTATAACGTGCTGCAATTTCTTTGGTACGATCTGTGGAGCCGGTATCTACAATGATAATTTCGTCCATTAAATCAGCAATGGAATTCAAACAACGAGATAAAACTTGTTCCTCATTTTTAACAATCATACATAAACTGACAGAAATCATAGAAAAACCCCCTTATTACGCTTTTTTCTATTTTATCATAATAAAAAGCGAGTGGCAAAAATACTTTTACCACTCACTCGGATTGAAACCGGTCATTATTTTTGTTCGCTTATGCCGCTAAGATATTGTTTTTATTCTTCTGCCCAGAAAATTTTGGGAACGGTATAAGCAAGAATTGCAACGACAACAGCTAAAATAATGGTATCGGGAAGCATATATGCTCCGTTATAAACAAGGCTGTAGTATGCTGCATTCATACCTTCGGGTGCATAGCTGCCCCAAAGAAGCCATCCTGACAGGAAACTGCATAAAAATCTTAAGATACATACACAAACAGAACCTACAATAAAACCGATTTTTTTATTGTTTTTCAAAAGGGATGCAAAAAGCGGTGCCAGTCCCAATACTGAAAATGCTAACAGATAATCCAATAAAATGCAGCCGATTTGAGAAATCAGAGTTGCACAGTACATGACATTGGAAAAACCGATGATCATCTGTAAAAGACCATGAACAAAACCTGTCAGACATCCCCATTTAGGACCTCTTCGAAGTCCCATGATGACTAAGGGGAGCATCTCTAAGGTGATGGACCCGCCAAATGGCATTTCAAAGATTTTCAGATAGGAAAGAACGGTTGCAAGAGCAATCAGCATGGCTCCTTCCACAAGAATACGTGTTTTTGAGTTTCTGGACATAAAAAAACCTCCTTGGTAATTGCTTAGGAGGGGAGTGATGGCGTTTTAAGCTGTCGGCAGACATAGACACGATGGCAATATGTAGATACTTGCTTGTAATTATTGATATCGCTATCTGATACGGTTATCTGTCGGTATTTTACTTAAAACTGCTTCCTTACGCCGGTATTATCCGGTTCAAGTAGTGAGGGTTAGTGAATATATCACAATCTCAGCCGATGGGCTCCCCTAGCAAATATTTATTTGTACGTTCAAACTATAAAGGTTTTGGATATGTTTGTCAATGGTTAAGTTAATCCACTTTACTGATTTTATTAAAAGGATAATAGCGGAACATGGCTTTTCCAAGTATCTGCTCACTTTTTACAAAGGTATGGGTCCAGTAACGGGAATCGTAGGAGTTGTTTCGATTGTCGCCCATGACAAAGTAGCAGTTTGATGGAACATAATATGGTCCGAAACTGGTTGAAGCAGGGATTTCTTTGGTAAAAGAATCATCCAACGGAGTCGTACTGTCGTTGATGTATACTTTTCCGCCGGTAATGGTTACGGTTTCACCGGGGAGACCGATAATTCGTTTGATGTATAACTCTGATTCGTTGTCCGGAAATTTGAAGATAATGACATCAAAACGTTGTGGAATATCATTTTTATAAGCAAGACGATTGCCGATCAGACGGTCGCCGGTCATGACCGTATCTTCCATGGATGCGGATGGAATGCGGGCATTTATGATGATAAATTTGTTTAATAATAACATGACTACCAGTGCAATCAGAAAAATCAAAACATATTCTACCATTTCTTTTATCAATTCTTTGGAAATTTTCTTGTTGTCAATTTTCTTTTTCATTTTTCTTTTTCGGGACTTGTCAGCGTTTTTATCTGATTCAGATTCAATGTTATCCTTATTTTCATTCTTTTTTTCTTCGCCGTTTTCTATGATAATATATTCAATGGAAGAATCTTCTTCTTTTTCTTCAGTCATAAACTCTTTCATGTTTTCAATTATGCTCCATTTATGTTATTCTTGTGTATGCAACGCATTGCTTTGTTGCCAAGCAACGTTCAACCGATTGTCAAAAGTGAATTTCGTTACTCATTGATGTATTTGGATGGCTAGATTGCTACGCAATTCACGAACACATCATACAATGATTATACATTCAATTAGTAAGATATACAACTTTTAGAAATGAGGAAAAGATGTATCAATATGTCCTGTTTGACCTTGACGGAACTTTGACGGATCCGAAAGAGGGTATTTGTAAATCGGTGCAGTATGCACTGCATGAAATGAAAATAGATGAACCGGATTTAGATAAGCTGGAATGTTTTATCGGACCGCCGCTTCGAAACAGTTTTCGCGATTTTTATCATATGAGCGATGAACAGTGCGAACTTGGGATCAAAAAATACAGAGAGCGTTACGCTTCGATTGGTATTTTTGAAAATGAACTTTATCCCGGTATGAAAGAGCTTTTAAAAACTCTGCATGATAGGGGAGTTCACCTGGCTGTTGCTTCAAGTAAGCCAAAGCTTTTCGTAGAACGGATTCTGAAACATTTTGAGATTGAGCAGTATTTTGAAGTAGTAGCCGGAAGTGATATGAGTGAAAAGAAAGTGGAAAAAATTGATATCATGCGGGAAGCACTTTCTTTTTTGTTTCATGTTCCGGAAGAGAAAATCCCACAGATTGCTTCTTCTGTGCCTGATGATACATCTAGTCTGAAACAGGATGAGTCTGAGAATGGAATACAGGCAGGGGATTATGAAGAAGCGCGAAGTAAAGCCAAAAGAATTATTCCTGTGGATCAGATATTGATGGTTGGTGACCGCAAATTTGATATTGAGGGCGCAAAGCATTTCTTTTTGGACAGCATTGGTGTCAGTTACGGATATGCGGCGGAAGGTGAACTAAAAGAAGCGGGAGCAACCTATATTACGGATAATCTGGATGATGTGTACGAAATTATCTTGGGAGAAAACCCCGCTTTGCAGACTGAAACATCCAATACTTTTAAAAAGAGTTTTCACGTATTGATGCCACTTGTATATAATTTTACCCTGACTTATGCGGTTTTATTTGTTCTGCAGATTTTGCTTGATAATGCCTTAAATGGCGTATTCCGTTCGTATGCAGGATGGTTTTCTGCACATTCTTCCCAGGTGGCGGTATACTTTGATGCATTTGCAACTTTGTTATGTGCTGTTGTCTTTTTTGTGTTGTATCAAAAGGAGAAGAAAAAGCCGATATCTCTCGTTGTAAAAAGGCGGCAAGACAAGCGATTGATACGTGAAAGTGCATGGATTGTAGGACTTGGAGCTGCATTGGCATTGTTTTTAAATCTGCTTTTTTCCTATTTCCAGATTATGGCTTCGTCACAAGCTTATCAGGAAGTGGCAGGGGTTCAGTATTCGGTTTCGATCGGATGGGGACTTTTGATTTATGGACTGATTAAGCCGATCGAAGAGGAACTGGTATTTCGCGGCTTGATTTATGGAAGAATGAGGCTCTATTATCCTATGATGTTCTGCATTCCGATTTCTGCTTTGATTTTCGGTGCGTATCATGGAAATTTCGTTCAGCTTTTATACGGATTTATTATGGGCTGTTTGTTGGCATGGCTGTTTGAAAAATATCGGAGTCTGAAGGCAAATGTCATTTTCCACAGTGCTGCTAATATTGCTGTATATCTGGTCAGTGTAATGCCGGCGTTAAATCAGGCGATGTTTCATGTGGCTGCTGTTTTAGGTTGCGGTGTTCTGGCAGTGGTGTTTGGGTTCGTTCTTATTAAAAAGGATAAAGCAGCCGGTTTCAAAACTCAGATTTCGTCTTCGAACAGTTGAAACCGGACATTATTTTTGCTCGCCATGCCGCTAAGAAAGTCACAAAACCTTGTAAAAGGATGCAGACAAGACTATATAATTTCTGCATGGATGACTTGTTATCTTTTTAAGGTTGAGAATAATTAAACGTTGAAAACATTGCTGAAATATTTATAAAAGACAGATAATTTAATGAAAAGTCAGAAAACAATATAGCCGAATATTAAATTTTCTAATTATCTGACAATTTAAATAAATTTTTTTACTAACAACTCTTTACAAGTAAAAAAAATGGGTGTATATTCATTTCAAACAAAAATTAATCATAAGAAAAAACTAAGGAAGGAGATTCCACATGTTTGACGCAAAGTTAAGCGTGCCAAAATCTCCCTTATACAGGGAAGAATTTGAGCATGACAACTGCGGTATCGGTGCATGTGTTAACATTAACGGAAAGAAAAGCCGAGAAACAGTTGAGAACGCATTAAAAATTGTAGAAAACTTAGAACACAGAGCAGGCAAAGACGCCGAGGGTAAGACCGGAGATGGAGTAGGTATCTTAACACAGATCCCACATAAATTCTTCACAAAGGTCACGAAAACCCTCGGCATTTTTATTGGTGAGGAAAGAGAATACGGTGTTGGTATGTTCTTTTTCCCGCAGGATGAACTTCAGAGAAATCAGGCCAAAAAGATGTTTGAAATCATCGTTGAGAAAGAAGGTCTTTCATTTCTTGGCTGGAGAGAGGTTCCGACAAGACCGGAAGTATTAGGTCACAAGGCGGTAGAATGTATGCCCTGTATTATGCAGGCGTTTATCAAAAAGCCTTCGGAACTGAAAAAAGGTTTGGAGTTTGACCGCAAATTATATATTGTCAGAAGGATTTTTGAACAGTCCAACGATGTAACGTATGTAGTTTCCTTAAGCAGTCGTACCATTGTTTATAAAGGTATGTTCTTAGTCGGACAGCTTCGTACATTCTTTCAGGATTTGCAGGATCCGGACTATTTATCCGCAATTGCATTGGTACACTCCCGTTTTTCAACCAATACCAATCCGAGCTGGGAGAGAGCGCATCCGAACCGTTTCATCGTACATAATGGAGAAATTAATACGATTAAAGGTAATGCCGATAAAATGCTGGCGCGTGAAGAAAATATGGAATCTGAGCATTTGAAAGGGGAATTATACAAAATTCTTCCGGTTATTGATGCATCCGGTTCCGATTCGGCAATGTTAGATAATACATTGGAATTTTTAGTTATGAGTGGTATGCCGTTACCGCTTGCTGTCATGATTACGATTCCGGAGCCCTGGTCAAACAACAAGACCATGTCACAGAAAAAGAAAGATTTTTACCAATATTATGCAACGATGATGGAGCCGTGGGACGGACCGGCTTCTATCCTGTTTTCTGATGGTGATATCATGGGTGCGGTACTTGACCGTAACGGCTTAAGACCTTCCCGCTATTATATTACCGATGACGGAGAGGTTATTCTTTCTTCCGAAGTCGGCGTGTTACCGATTGATCCGGCTAAAATTGTGAAAAAAGAGAGACTTCATCCCGGAAAAATGCTTTTGATTGACACTGTCAAAGGTGAAGTGATTGATGATGAAGAATTAAAGGATTCTTATGCGGGCAGACAGCCTTACGGCGAATGGCTTGATTCAAATCTGGTTAAATTGAGAGAATTAAAGATTCCGAATGTTCGTGTTCCTGAATTTACCTATGAGGAAAGGCAGAGAATGCAGAAGGTATTCGGATATACCTATGATGAATTGAAACAGGTCATTCTTCCGATGGCCAAAAACGGAAGTGAAGCGATTGCAGCTATGGGTGTTGATACTCCTATTCCGGTTTTGAATAAAACATATCATCCGTTATTTGACTATTTTAAACAGTTGTTTGCACAGGTTACCAATCCGCCGATTGATGCCATTCGTGAGGAAGTAGTTACTTCCACTACCGTATATATCGGAACAGGCGGAAACCTTTTGGAAGAAAAGCCGGAAAACTGTGACATCTTAAAAGTGGAAAATCCGATATTAACCAATACCGATATTTTGAAAATCAAAAACATGAAAGCAAAGGGCTTTAAGGTAGAGGTTGTGCCGATTACTTATTATAAAAATACGAGTCTGGAAAAGGCAATCAATCGTCTGTTTGTCGAAGTGGACCGTATTTTCCGCGAGGGTGTCAATATCATTATTTTGTCCGACCGTGGTGTGGATGAAAATCATGTGGCAATTCCTTCTTTACTGGCGGTATCTGCATTACAGCAGCATCTGGTTCAGACCAAGAAACGTACATCGGTTTCTGTCATCTTAGAAACAGCGGAGCCCAGAAATGTACATCATTTTGCAACTCTGTTAGGTTTTGGTGCAACTGCAATCAACCCCTATCTGGCACAGGAATCTATCAAAGAGTTGATTGATAATCATATGCTGGATAAAGATTATTATGCGGCAGTGGATGATTACAACCATGCTATTATCAGCGGTATCGTTAAAATTGCTTCGAAAATGGGTATTTCGACCATTCAGTCATATCAGGGTTCCAAAATTTTTGAAGCAATCGGACTGGATTATGCGTTGGTGGATAAATATTTTGCCGGTACGGTTTGCCGGGTAGGCGGTATCAGCATCGCAGATATTGAGAAAGAAGTAAACGATCTTCATTCTCTTGCGTTTGATCCGTTAGGACTTGAAAGTGATCTTACGCTGGATAGTCCCGGACATCACAAAGCACGCAGCGGTGGTGATGAGCATTTATACAATCCGCAGACGATTCATTTGTTGCAGGAATCAACACGCCGCGGTGACTATGACTTATTCAAGCAGTATACGGCCTGTGTCAATGATGAGACCAGCCCCAAGACTTTACGCGGCCTGATGGATTTCAATTATCCGGCAAAAGGAATATCGATTGATCAGGTTGAAAGCGTTGATTCGATTGTAAAGAGATTTAAAACCGGTGCTATGTCCTATGGTTCCATCAGTAAAGAAGCGCATGAGTGTCTGGCGATTGCCATGAACAATCTGGGCGGCAAATCCAATACCGGTGAAGGTGGCGAGGATTTGGAAAGACTTTCCATCGGACCGGACGGATTAAATAAATGCTCTGCTATCAAACAGGTTGCATCCGGACGATTTGGTGTTACTAGTAAATATCTGACAAGTGCGCAGGAAATCCAGATCAAAATGGCACAGGGTGCAAAGCCCGGCGAAGGTGGTCATCTTCCGGGTGGAAAGGTTTATCCATGGATTGCCAAAACGAGACATTCAACACCCGGTGTTGGTCTGATTTCACCGCCGCCTCATCATGATATTTATTCTATCGAAGATTTGGCGCAGTTAATTTATGATTTAAAAAATGCCAATAAAGATGCCAGAATTTCCGTAAAATTGGTTTCTGAAGCTGGTGTCGGAACCGTCGCAGCCGGTGTTGCAAAAGCCGGTGCACAGGTTATTCTGGTATCCGGATATGACGGAGGTACCGGTGCGGCACCCAGAAATTCCATTCACAATGCAGGACTTCCGTGGGAACTTGGTCTTGCGGAAACACACCAGACCCTGATCCAGAATGGCTTGAGAAATAAAGTTCGTATCGAGACAGACGGAAAACTTATGAGCGGACGTGATGTTGTGATTGCGGCTTTGCTTGGTGCGGAAGAATATGGTTTTGCAACGGCTCCGCTTGTAACCATGGGTTGCGTAATGATGCGTGTATGTAATCTGGATACTTGTCCGGTCGGCGTAGCAACACAAAATCCTGAGCTTCGTAAACGTTTCCGTGGAAAACCGGAATATGTAGAAAACTTCATGCGTTTTATCGCACAGGAGATGCGTGAAATTATGGCAGATCTTGGTGTGAAGACGATTGACGAACTGGTTGGCCATACCGAGTTTTTGAAGGTAAGAGATAATCTGGATGAGCGCTATGCAAAAGTGGATCTTTCCAATATTTTAAATAATCCGTATGTCGGAAGCAAAGAAAAAGTAATCTTTGATCCCAAACAGGTTTATGACTTCGGACTGGAAAAAACACAAGATGAAAAGGTTTTGTTAAAACAGCTCTCTAAAGCATTGGAAACCGGTGCAAAGAGAAGTATTGAAGTGGATGTTACCAACACAGACCGTTCTTTCGGTACCATTTTAGGCTCTGAAATTACAAAGAAATTTTACAATACCTTACCCGAGGATACGTATCGTGTGTTATGTAACGGCGCCGGCGGTCAGAGCTTTGGAGCATTTATTCCGAAGGGCCTGACTTTAGAGCTTGTCGGTGATTCCAATGACTACTTCGGCAAAGGCTTATCTGGCGGAAAGCTGATTGTTTACCCGCCGAAGGGATCAACCTTTAAACAGGATGAAAACATTATCATCGGAAATGTAGCACTCTACGGTGCGACAAGCGGAAAAGCCTTTATCAATGGTGTTGCCGGTGAACGTTTCTGTGTCAGAAATTCCGGTGCCATTGCAGTAGTCGAAGGCTGCGGCGACCACGGATGTGAATATATGACGGGAGGCCGTGCGGTCATCTTAGGAAGTATTGGCAAGAATTTTGCAGCCGGTATGAGCGGTGGTATTGCTTACGTTCTGGATGAAAACAATGATTTGTATACAAAGACCAATAAGGATATGGTTTCTTCTTATGAAATTACTTCTAAATATGATGTTTTGGAATTAAAGGAACTGATTAAAGAGCATGTGGCATACACCAATTCCGAAAAAGGTAAGCTGATTTTGGATAATTTCGGAGAATATCTGCCGAAATTTAAAAAGATTATTCCTCATGACTACGAAGAAATGCAGAAGGCCATTGTCCAGATGGAAGAAAAAGGTCTGAGTGCAGAGCAGGCACAGATTGAAGCATTCTATGCCAACAAGAATAAATAGGAGGTGCAAAAATGGGAAAGCCTACAGGATTTTTAGATTATGAACGTGTGAATGCAAAAGCAGAAGCACCGAAAAGCAGAATAAAACATTTTAATGAGTTCCATGAGTATCTCCCGGAAGAAAAACAGAGATTACAGGGCGCACGTTGTATGGAGTGCGGTGTGCCTTTCTGTCAGGCAGGAGCCATGCTTATGGGAATGGCAAGCGGTTGTCCGTTACACAATCTGGTTCCCGAATGGAATGATCTGGTATACAACGGAAACTGGGAACAGGCATATAAGCGTCTGAAAAAAACAAATAACTTTCCGGAGTTTACTTCCCGTGTATGCCCCGCATTGTGCGAAAATGCATGTACCTGCGGATTATACGATGAACCGGTAGCATCAAAAGCAAATGAGCATGCGATTATAGAACATGCCTATGCAAACGGATATGCGGTTGCGAAACCGCCGAAAGTGCGGACCGGTAAAAAGATTGCGGTCATCGGAAGCGGCCCTTCGGGACTTGCCTGTGCCGATCAGCTCAATAAAAGAGGACATTCAGTAACCGTATATGAACGCAATGACCGGATTGGCGGTCTGCTTATGTATGGGATTCCGAATATGAAGTTAGAAAAACATATTATTGACCGTAAAATCAATATCATGAAAGAAGAAGGCATTGAATTTGTGACAAATGCCAATATCGGTCAGGAAATCAAAGCATCCAAAATTCTGGCACAGTATGACAAAGTCGTGTTGTGTTGTGGTGCTTCCAATCCGAGAGATATCAATGTGCCCGGAAGAGATGCAAAAGGAATTTATTTTGCTGTAGACTTCCTTACCAGAAACACAAAGTCGTTGTTGGATTCTGACTTCAAAGACAAAAAATACATTGATACAAAAGACAAAAATGTCATTATTATTGGTGGTGGTGATACCGGAAATGACTGTGTGGGAACCAGTATCAGACATGGTGCCAAATCCGTTACGCAGATTGAGATGATGCCAAAAGCACCCGACTGCAGAGCAGAGAATAATCCCTGGCCTGAATGGCCGAAAATCTGCAAGACCGATTATGGTCAGGAAGAGGCCATTGCTGTTTACGGACATGATCCCCGTATCTATGAGACAACCGTAAAAGAGTTCATCAAAGACAAGAACGGTAATTTAAAAGCGGTAAAGCTTGTAAAACTGCAGTTTGTCAAAGATGAAGCAACCGGAAGAAATAAAATGGTTGAAGTTGAAGGCAGTGAAACGGTTATGGATGCCGATATTGTTTTGATTGCAGCCGGCTTTTTGGGAAGTCAGAAATATCTGACAGATGCCTTTAAAGTGGAAGTAAACGAAAGAACAAACATCAAAACCGAGCCCGGAAAATATCAGACCAGCGTTCCTAATGTGTTTGCGGCAGGAGACGTACACAGAGGACAGTCCCTGGTGGTATGGGCAATCCGCGAAGGACGGGAAGCAGCAAAGGCCGTTGATGAAAGCTTGATGGGTTACTCTAACCTGAATGTTCAGTAGCTAGTTTTGTTATTCCCTTTTCGGATTTGTGTTCCCAATATACATCTTTGCCGCTTCGTACTTCGGTTTTTTGCCTCTCTAAGCGGCATGCTCACAAAAAATTATTAGATGCCCGGTTTCAAAACTCAGACTTCGTCTTCAGACAGTTGAAACCGGGCATTCCTTTTGTTCGCTTATGCCGCTAAGATAGGCATAAAACCTCGTAAAAGCCAGCGGGCAAAGATGTATATTGGGAACACAAATCCAATTTAGCGATTGTTCATTTGATGATTAATATTATTATTGACATTTTTCATATGATATTCTTTTTGCAGCGCTGTTTTATAATCATCATTGGACAGCGCTGCTTTTATATCGGATAACCGTCCGTCTTTGCGAAGCTTATCAGCAAGCTCACGCATCTGTTCTCTGTCGGTCTGGGAACTGAGATTTGCTTCTTCCATACCACGTTCTAATGCAGCATTTTGTAAATTTAATGAAATATATTGATCCATCTTCTCCATTTATTAAAATCTCCTTTAACATTTTTAAGAAATGCTTGTTTAATGCCATTTATAGCAGATTTCTGCCAAGTTTATGTGGATATTAGTATCTCCGTTTTTGAGCATCTTATTAATGTTAGATAAGTTATATTTAGAATTTATTTCTTGGATTTTAGCGATAAAAAATGTATATGTGCAATCTTTGGTAAATTTCGGGAATTCAAATTAAATGACTAAACAGATGTTGATGTAATAGAAAACTTTTGATACGCTTAAAATAATAAAAGCGCAAGCAGGCTGTCTGATAAAATCGACGATCATAGTTGTCAAAAAACGGATGAAACGGACTGAGTGTGAAAAGGATAAATGTAACAAACAACGAATGATATAAAATCTGACTGCAGGAGAGAAAATGGGACTTGAAGTTATAAGACGAAAAATTAAATATGGGGTAATGCTTTTTTTCATTTTATTGGGAATACTTTGTTGTCCGATCACGCTGAATGCAACGGAAATCACAGAGGAAAGTGTTTCTGAAAATGCCATTGTTGTTGTCATTGATCCAGGACACGGCGGAAAAAATGCGGGAGCGATTTATGGTGGTTATATTGAAAAGACCCTGACACTCAATACTGCAAAGGCCATGAAAGAAGAACTGGAAAAGTATGATGGCATAAAGGTGTATCTGACACGGGATAGTGATGTGGATATGGAACTGGGAGAACGGGCTGCATTTGCAAAAGAGGTCGATGCCGATCTTTTGTTAAGTCTGCATTATAATATGTCAGAACTCCATAAACTGTTTGGAACAGAGTGCTGGATTTCAGCATTCGGAAGATGTTATGCTGTTGGAAGGGATTTTTCATCAATTGAGTTGGAAATGCTTACGAAAGAAGGCTTGTATGACCGTGGCATCAAGACGAGGTTGAATTCGAGAGGGACAGATTATTATGGTATTATTCGTTCAAGTACGGCGAATGACATTCCGGCAGTGATTATCGAACATTGCCATCTGGATCAGGTAAATGATAAACCTTATATTGATCATAACACCTGGCCGCAAAAATACGGCGTTCTGGATGCAACAGCCGTTGCCAGATATTTTGGATTAAAGTCGGAACAATTGGGAGTGGATTATAGCAATGAAGTGCATGAAGCAACGCCTGTTCCGAATGAGAGAATGTCTCCGGATGATACGCCGCCGGAGTGGTGTGAGGCAGAAGTGACTGAGGTGGATGAACAAACCGGCATGATCCGGGGGAAAATGTCTGCTTATGATCCAGATAGTAGAATTCTATATTATACAGTCAGTTTTAACAATGGAAAAACGTTTGGTGAGTATTACAGATATGAGCCGGACGAAAATGGAGATGTGTATTTTGAAGTTCAGGCTCCGAATAAGAAAAGAACCCGCCTGGTTGTTGCTGCGTTAAATATGTATGGCGGACTGGCTCAAAGTGAACTGTTATATGTAGGACGTCTTACTTACCTGCCGGATGAAGAAGCTGTGGAGGAAACAATTGTAACAACAAGGCAGACTGCAGATTTGGTCGAAGAAAGCGGAAATCCGGATGTGGATGACGTGCCTGATGAAGATACAGAGACTTCGAAAAGGATGCAGTCGGTATCATATTTTGCGTTATGGGTGCTGGTTTTCGGACTTCCAATTCTGGTAATCGGAGCATTGTGGAAATGTTCGATCGACAAGAAAGAGCGGAAAACCAAGAAAGATGACAAAAATTAAAAATAAATTTAACAAAAATTAGCAAAACGCTTTAACACGTTGTAGCGAAAAAGGATTGCACGAAAAAAAGTGCTTTACATTATTCCTTATTTCGCTATAATTCTTTCATAAAGGGTGCAATGTAGTGGGAATTGACAGCTGGAAACAATGAACCTTGCACATGGTATATGCGGTTTGCATATGATAAAGTGCATGGAAAGTTAATGAAAGGTGGCTTTTATCATGATGGTAGTACGTAAGATTTCATTAGGACCTGTTGAAGCAAGAGAATTGGTTAAGATTGCATCAAAATGCGATTTTGATATCGATATCTCTTACAATCGTTACACAGTAGATGCAAAGTCTATTCTAGGTGTACTTGCTCTTGATTTTTCCCAGGTTCTGACTATTTCATATAATGGAACCGATGAAAAATTAGAAGCATTTCTTTCCAATTATGCAATTGCCAGTTAAAGAGTGATATGTCGGTTGGCAGTTGTGATTTTGGATGAAAGATGCATTAAATCAGAAAGAATGTAAAAGTAATTGAATATTTTAGCGGAAATGGCGGGAATAACAGATTCCCGCCATTTTCTTTGCGTTATGGTAACACGAGGTTAAGGTGATTGCACATGCATAATTTCATTTGACGTACATGAAACAGATGATAAAACTTTCGTAGTGTGTTTTATTGCTAACAATGGATTGTTGGTTGTGCGAAAGGCAGGTAAGTGGTACACTTCATATATAGGCAAACAATTGTTCTGATTTGTGATATTTAACAATTAAATTTGAAAGGACCAATCGTTTTGGAAATACAGATTTCAGTCCGTGCGTTTGTTGAATTTTTGATGCGCAGCGGTGATATTGACAATCGAAGAAGTGTCGGAAGTGAAGATGCGATGGCTGAAGGCGCACGTATTCATCGCATGATTCAGCGCAGGATGGGCGGAGAGTACCATGCAGAAGTGTCACTTTCCCATACTGTGCAGCTTGCAGATTATGCCATTTTAATTGAGGGGCGTGCAGATGGAATAATAGATCGCCAAAACGGGGAACTGGTTGTGGTAGATGAAATCAAAACCACATACAGGGAATTGAAAAGGATTAAAGAGCCTGAGCCGGTTCATCTTGCCCAGGCACAATGCTATGCCTATATTTATGCGTTGCAAAATGAGTTGTCGCAGATTGGTGTCCGCATGACCTACTGCAATATTGAGACTGAGGAAATCAAGTATTTTCATGAAAATTATTCGTTTGCCCAGCTGGAAAAGTGGTTTCTTCATATGATTGATTTGTATCGGAAATGGTCTGATTTTGAATATGAATGGAAATTAAAACGCCGGGAAAGCATCCGTGAGCTGTCATTCCCGTTTGAATATCGCACAGGACAAAAGCAACTGGTCGGTTATGTGTATCAGACCATCCATGAGCACAAAAAACTGTTTATAGAAGCACCGACGGGAGTTGGTAAGACGATTTCTACGATTTATCCTTCTGTGAAAGCGGTGGGAGAAGGGAAAGCGGAAAAAATATTTTATCTGACGGCAAAAACCATTACAGGAAGTGTAGCCAGAGAAACGTTTGCGCTGTTGCGAGAACAGGGCTTTTGTTTTAAAACAGTCACCATTACGGCTAAAGAAAAAATGTGTCCGCTTGAGGAATGTGTATGCAATCCATTAGCCTGCCCTTATGCAAAGGGACATTATGACCGAATCAATGATGCTGTTTATGATTTGCTGACAAAAGAAGATGAATTTGATAGAGAGACAATCTTGGAATATGCGTTGCTGCATGAAGTCTGTCCCTTTGAGATGTGTCTTGATATGAGTTTATTTTCGGATGGAATTATTTGTGATTATAACTATTTATTTGATCCGTATGCCTATTTAAGGCGCTTTTTTGCAGAAGGACTGGGCGGTTTGTATCTGTTTTTGATTGATGAAGCACATAATCTCGTGGAACGGGGCAGAAATATGTATTCTGCAGTTTTAGTAAAAGAGGATTTTCTGCGTTTTTGCGCAGATGTCAAAGAAATATCGCCGCATATTGCCAGATTATCCGAAAAGTGTAATAAGGAAATGCTGGCTTTGAAAAAAGAGTGTGAGCATTACAAGGTTCTGTCCAGATGTGCAAAGTTTATCAATGCGTGTAATAAACTGCATGGTGCCATTCATCAATATTTAGAAGATCACGATGAAAGTCCGATCAGGCAGATTTTATTAGATTTCTATTTTGAAATCGGCCGTTTTTTAGATACTTATGATCGAATGAATGCGGAACACTATGTGACCTATACCGGTTATGATGAAGAAGATCGTTTCTTTATTAAAGAGTTTTGCGTAGATCCGTCTGAAGAGTTGAAAAAATGTATGGATAAAGGTGTAGCTTCTGTGTTATTTTCGGCTACCTTTTTGCCAATTCAATATTACAAAAGCCTGTTAGGTGGTGAAGACGGCGATTATGAGGTGTATGCAAAGAGTACGTTTTCGCCGGATCGACAGATACAACTGATTGGCCGGGAAGTGACCAGCAAATACACCAGACGAAATGAAACAGAATATGAAAATATTGCAAGATATATTCATGCGGTAATTGATGCAAAAGATGGTAATTATATGGTGTTTTTTCCGTCCCATGCTTTTTTGGAGCATGTCTATGATGCTTTTATGAATTTGTACGGACAAGAAGAGCATGTGAGAATCTTACGGCAGAAGTCCCGGATGAGTGAAGCACAGAGAGAGGATTTTCTGAAATTTTTTTCTTATAGCGAGCCGCCTGACTTTGAGGGGAAAATCGATATGGAAATCGCTTTTGAAGAAGAAAAAACTCTCTCATATGAGCATACAGAGATAAATTTTTCCGGTAATAAAACCGATTGTGAACCGTTTTTGGAAGACACGTCAAAAGTACTTTTAGGATTTTGCGTCCAGGGAGGTATTTTTTCAGAGGGAATTGATTTGAAACATGATTCGTTGATTGGGGCGATTATCGTTGGGACCGGATTACCGCAGGTGGGACCGGAACGGGAGATTTTAAAGCAACATTTTGACAGCATGGGACAGGATGGTTTTGATTATGCTTACAAATATCCCGGTATGAATAAGGTGCTACAGGCTGCCGGTCGTGTCATCCGAACCAAAGACGACGCCGGGATTATTGCTCTTTTGGATGAACGTTTTTTACAGGCAGGTTATAAAAAAATGTTTCCGGCGGAATGGAAACATGTGAAATCGGTTGGAATTTCCGAGATGTATCTCTATGCAAAGTCCTTTTGGGAAGAACTATAGTTTGGGTTATATATATTGTGCAGATAAAATAACGGCCATACGGTCGTTATTTTTATGCTTTCTTTTCGGATTTGTGTTGTCGGCATTTACCAATAAAGATGCAAATCGGTCATCCTTACAAAAAAATGGGATGTTATGATAAACAAAATTATCCACAAATAATACAAAAAACGATATATAACACGTGATACAGTTTACATAAAATAGAACACGGGGGAAATGACGATAAAAAATAAAAAAGGAATTAATAAGGCGAAAAATGAATGAATATGACAAAAAACTTGCAAGATAAATGCGAAAATATGTCTGAAAAAGTCGGAAATTGAAATGTGTATAAGTATGTGTAAAATGTGGATTTATAGAATAATAAATAATGTTATGTAATGTTTTTGCAAGTTTTCTCTCAGATTGATTTGCAAGATTTTATTCTCTTAGTTCAAAATAAATAACACGATGAAGTGAATTTATGTAAACTTGATGAGCGATTAAAAACACATGTGTTTTTGCGATTTTTTGTAACTGGTGTTTTTAAATGCTTAAGCATGCCGCTAAGAAAGACACGAAACCTCGTAAAAGCCGGCGGACAAAGAAATATAATGGTAACACAAATACGAAAAGGGAAAAATAATTTAAAAAGTCATGATGGTTGTCAGAAATGAGTATCTAAGTGCGAATAAACTTATAAAGATTGCAGTGTTGATTTTTTCGAGATTTGCCCCCTACAGATTTTTCGAGATTTGTCCTATATCATATTTCCTATCTTGTATGTATGTGGTACAATTAACACAAAATGTTGTGATGACAGCAGGAGGATGTGTTATGTGGGCATGCGAAAGTGTATTTTATCAAATATATCCTTTGGGATTTTGTGGAGCTCCCTTTGAAAATGACGGGGTGGAAGCTTCCAAAATATTGAAAGTGGCGGCATTTTGGAAAATGGAAAAATATTTTTAAACAAATATTAAGAAAGTGTTTACATTGCGTTGACACATCTTAGCTGTGAATGTGCCATCATATATTATGATGTGAAATTATTTTCTTTTTATAACTGTGTTTCAGAAAAATTCTAATGTTTTGTCGCTGATGCCAAATAGCAGGATTTTTTGGAAACACAATTGAAAAGAGGAAAGAAAAACAGAGGGAAAAGAAAATCTATGGAGGAGAAAAAGCCTGTAATCAGGGTAAAAGATTTATATAAGGTATATAAAGTGGGTGACACAAAAGTCAGGGCGTTAAACGGTGTGAGTTTTGATATTTACCGTGGAGAGTTCTGTGCGATTGTGGGTGCATCCGGATCCGGTAAGTCTACATTATTAAATATGCTGGCAGGACTGGAAAAGCCGACGAAGGGTGAGATTGTGATTGCCGGTGAACATATGGAAACAAAGAGCGAAAATGCTTTGGTTGCATTCAGACGTAATCATATCGGTTTTATTTTCCAGTCGTTTAACCTTCTGCCTACCATGACGGCCGTGGAAAATATCGCCTTACCTCTGACCTTTCAGGGAATGGATAAGGAAAAGAGGACAAAGCTTGCGAAGCAGGCGATAAAAATGGTGGGGCTTCAAAAGTATAGCCGACATAAGCCGACACAGATGTCAGGAGGACAGCAACAACGAATTGGTGTTGCCCGCGCATTGGTCGTAAATCCGGAAATTATCTTCGCGGATGAGCCGACCGGAAATCTGGATTCGAAGACATCGGAGGAAATTATGGGGCTGATGCGAAAGGTTGTTGTGGAAAATAACCAGACATTGATTATGGTTACGCATGATAATCATCTGGCAGAATATGCAGACCGGATTTTTCATATTAAAGATGGTAAGATTTTAAAAATTGAAGATAAAAGACTGATGAGGCAAACCGGTACATAGAGATTTATATAGGAAAATGTCTTGAAAAAAGTATTGTAAAAGCAAAGATACATATATGAAATTATCGGATTATAAAGTAGAGGATAAAAGAAACATGAAAAAAGTTAAAAGAAACCTTAATAAAATCAGAAAAAGCGTTACTATGCTGGCTATTGCACTTTTTGTGATATGCGGAGCCTTCATAATACAGGGCGGGCAGACGGACGTGTTTGCAACTACGCTGAGTGATAATGACATGGAAGATGATATTGATACAACTCCTATCAGCACCAGTGATTTTATCATGGTCGGTGGCGACTGGGTAACCCCTACTGCAGTTCATGGCAGAACGGTTAATGTTGTGCTTCCGGTTGTCAATATGTCGGTTACCAATCTGACCAATGTAATTGTGACACCGGTTATTGCTTCCGATACAAAAGAGTGGCCTTTTGAAATTCAGACAAGCGGTTATACGCAGACCATTCCGGATTTACCCGGTAAAGGAAACGGACAAAATGATATGGATCGCCGCAGGGAGTTAACCTGGACATTCCAGACGAGAGAGGATGTGTTAAACGGCTATTATAAAATTCCTTTTAATGTCATTTATTATAGTGGAACATCTTATGAAAACGTGACCATCACAACATGGGTTAAGGCCATTGGTGCCCCGGGCAGTGGGCAGCTTTCCAACGGTGGTTCTGCTTTATCTACGCCTCGTGTAATAATCACAGGATTTGATACCGTGCCGAGTAAAGTTTATGCGGGAGATACCTTTACCCTGACCCTGCATTTAAAGAACACGTCAAAAAGAACATCTGTTTCTAATATGCAGGTGGATTTATCGGCACCTTCAGCCGGAACAGATACCGCGTCCACTTATGAAGCGTTTTTGCCTACCAGCGGTTCCAATACTTTGTATGTCGAGCGGATTGGTGCAGATGCGACAGCAGATGTTTCGATTGAAATGACGGCAAAAGCGGATTTGTCTCAAAAGCCGTATGCTATTGCCGTGAATATGGCCTATGAAGATTCGGATTATGCTGCATTTACAGCAAAAGCGGATGTGTCGATTCCGGTAAATCAGGATGCGCGTTTTGATATCAGTTCTATGGAAATCATGCCGACCGATATTCCGGTGGGCGGACAGAGCAATGTGATGTTCAGTATTTATAATACAGGGAAAACGACGCTTTATAACGTTCAGGTAAAATTTGAAGGAGATTCGATTTCCGGTGGCAGCTGCTTTATCGGAAAAATTGATCCGGGCGGAACAGGTAATGTGGACGCCATGGTAGAGGGTGTTGCAGCAACTGCGGATGATGGTATGGTAAAAGCAGTTATTATATATGAAGATGAATCCGGAAATGCTTTTACGCATGAAGAAATGTTTACATTATATGTATACGAAGAAAGCTTTGATGAGGAAATGATGTATGATGATTCATATTATATGGAAGAAGAAGGCGGAAAGTCACATACGGGACTGATTGTCGGTATCGTTATAATCCTTATCATTGCTGCGATAGTAACAACTGTTATCTTGTTGAAGAGACGAAAAAGAAAAAAGGAGCAGCAGGAATTAGAAGAGGAACTTCTGGATGATGACGTTGTATTGCAGGATATAACAGATAATGCTGCAGATATTACAGATGAGAGCACTTTGCCTCAGGAACAAAAAGAGGCTTCCAAAATGCAAGAGGTTGAGACAAAAACGGATTCAGAGTCGGAAGAATAAGAGCCGGTTATAGGAGAAGCAGTATGAAGTTTCGAGATTTATTACGGCTTAGTACAAGCAATTTGTTTAAAAGAAAACTAAGGACCATTCTTACGATACTGGGCGTTACAATTGGTGTGGCTTCGATTGTAGTCATGGTTTCTTTGGGACTGGGACTGAGTCGGTCGGTAACAGAAGAAATGTCGAATTACGGAAGTCTGACCAGTGTAGAGGTTAGGGATGCGTCAAGTGGCTATTATTATATGGGAGAAGATTCTCAGGATGTTGATGAAAATAAGCACCTGGATGATGACGCCATTGAAGAATTGAAGGCGTTACCCAACGTTGTTGATGTGATTCCCATGCTTTCCATAGATGTTATGATTAAGAGTGGTGCATATGAAGGAAATTATATTACTTTGTATGGCGTACCTGACGGATATCTGGAAAGTCAGAATGTGGAGCTTGCATCCGGAACCTACCCGTCTGAAAATGGCGGCGTGCCAAGTATTTTGTATGGCAATATGATCCTTTCCCAGATGTATAACGAAAAGACGCAGAGCGGATACTGGTACGATGGTGTAATAGCTGATGTGGATTTGATGAATGATCCGGTTACTTTTATTCTGGATCAGGATGCCTACTGGCAGTATCAGGTAGGAGAAACCGGCGAAGACGGAACGGTACCGCAAATGCCGAAAAAGCATTTATTTGAAACCAGCGGTGTTATTGCAGGTGGCCCGGATGAGTATAGTTCCTATAGTTACTATATGTATTGCAATATTGATGATTTAAAAGCGGTTTTAAAGCGGAATTTTAAAAATAAAGCCATTCCGGGACAGCCCACGACAAAAAGCGGTAAGCCATATAAGCAGCTGTATTACAGTCAGTTAAAGGTTATGACGGATACCATGGATCACGTATCGGACTTACAGAAAGAAATCAGCAGTATGGGCTATAGTGCTTCCAGTGATGCGGAGTGGATTTCGCAACAGCAAAAGACCATGGGCTATATCCAGCTTGTGCTCGGAGGCATTGGTGCGGTCTCTTTATTAGTTGCAGCTATTGGTATAGCCAATACCATGATGATGTCAATTTACGAGAGAACGAAAGAAATTGGAATCATGAAAGTGCTTGGATGCGATATGCGTAATATTCAGGGAATGTTTCTGATAGAAGCAGGTTTTATTGGTCTGATTGGCGGAGTTACCGGTCTGGCAATTAGTTATGGGTTATCGGTGACTGTCAATTTTCTGGTCGCCAATATGGCCGGTGATATGGGAATTAGCGGCGGAATATCTTATATTCCTTTGTGGCTGGCGCTTATGTCTTTGGTTTTTGCAGTTTTTGTGGGAATGTTAGCAGGTTTCTTCCCTTCGCTTAGAGCGATGAAACTCAGTCCCCTTGCAGCAATTCGAAATGAATAATCGAATCTGGCAGTTTAATTATTTCCCTTTTTGTTCGCCTATGCCGCTAAGATAGGTACAAAACCTCGTAAAAGCCGGCGAGTAAAGATATATATTGGGAACACTAATCAGAAAAGTGATAAAATTATTTGCAAATTTGTACTTTTTTTATAGAACATTTTCAGTCTTTATGGTATACTTTATTTAGTATTTCGGTATTATTTTTCGTTGCAAAAATCAGAGATACCGGGGGATACAAATATTGGATATAGGGGCGAAGAAAAATGCAGGATAACGGAATGGACGCAGCAAGAAAGGCTGCAGAGGAAGCAGCAAGAAAGGCAGCAGCGGCAGCAGCTATGAAAGCAGCAGCAGAAGCCGGAGGAGATGAAGCTGCACAAAGACAGGCAAAGCAGGCAAGAGAAGCACTTGCAAAAGCAAAACAGGAACAGCATCAGGCACAGCAACAGGTTCAGAATGCTGCTGATGGTGGAAATAGAGCCGGATCTGCAGAAGAAGCAAAGCGTCAGTCAACAGAAATAGCTGCAAAGAAGAGAGCTGTTGATTTGTCGCAAAAGGTCGCAGAAGAAGTTGCAAGACAGGCGGCTCACGAGGCTGTTGAGAAAGGCTCGAGTGAAAAAGATGCAGCACGCAAGGTGATGGAAGAAGAAACCATTCGTAAGGCTATTACCGATTCGACGAAGCAGCTGGCAGAGGAAGTTGCAAAGCGTGTGGCAGATGAAAATAACGCAAAGGTTGCGGAAACAGTTAAAAAGTGTGATGAGATAGTACAGAAGGCAAAAACTGATGCAAAAGAAAAGGCAGAATCTGAAGCTAAGACACAGCTTGCCGATATGCTGATTAAGGCACAGGATGAGTCTGAAAAGGCCCTCCAGGAGCTTATGGCAAAAACCGAAGAGGCTGCCAATAAGAAATGTGAAGAAAGTAAAGCAAATGCAAAGAAAGCTTTAGAGACAGCTGAGGCTGATGCAAAGAAGAAATTAGAAGAAACGCAGACTACAGCCAAGAAAAAATACGAAGAAATTTTGGCAGAGGCTAAAAAGAATTATGAAGAAACACTCGCTTCTTCTCAAAAGGAATGCGAAAATACCATTGCTGAAAGTCGTGAGAAATGTGCAGAGGCCTTGAAAAATGCTGATGACACAGCAAAATCAACCATTGATGCAACAAGGGCAAAAGCAGAAGCAGAAGGAAAAGCAAAAGTTCTTGCTTTAAAGACAAAGGCTGAAGGCGAATCCAATGCGGCTATTGCAGATAAGGTAAAAGCAGCAGAGGAAGTTGCAAAGGTAAAGGCATCTGAAGAAATTCGTAAGGTAGAAATGGAAGCTGCCAACCGTGTTGAAGAAGTTGTGAAAAGCGAGATTGTCAAAAAAGCAATTGCTGACGCTGTTGACGCAATGGAGCAGATTGAAGCTGATAAAGCCAGAAAGGCAGAAGAAGAGAGACTTCGTCAGGAAGCAGAAGCTGAGCGCTTAAGAAAAGAAGCAGAAGCAAAAGCAAAAGCAGAGGCAGAAGCAGAAGCTCGTCGTGTGGAAGCAGAACGTTTGAGAAAAGAAGCAGAAGCAAAGGCAAAGGCAGAAGCAGCGGAAAAACAGCGCAAAGCTGCAGAAGCTCTCGCATTCAGACAGATTCAGGAAGAAGAAAGAAGAAAAGCGGAAAAGGCCGGAATTACATATACTCAGCCGGGATTTACATCAACCCAGCCGGGACCGACATCAACTCAACCCGGACCGACATCAACCCAGCCGGGGCCGACATCAACCCAACCCGGGCCGACATCAACCCAACCCGGTGCAATGTCAACCCAGCCCAGCAAGCCTACTATTACGATGCCCGGCGGTGGCGGAAAACTCTCTTTTGCTGAGTTTGAACAGGCTGCTAAAAAGCTTAAGATTTTGTTGGATAACGGTATTATTTCTCAGGAAGAATTTGCTGCAGAGAAACAAAAGCTGGTTGCCAATATGGAGATTTAGGTTTCCATTTTCACTATGTAAATCATAAAAAGTATTTTATTTTAAACTATTAACAAGGAATCTTACGAGGTTCCTTGTTTTTTTGCGAAATTTTTAAAATTGGGTCTTTTCAAGTGAGAAACTTTATGTTATAGTATGTCTTGTGCCGTGGTGTGGCTCAGCTTGGTAGAGCGCTACATTAGGGATGTAGAGGTCGCAGGTTCAAATCCTGTCACCGCGATTAATCGGAGTTCTTTTTGAATTCCGATTTTTTTGTTGTTCATATTAATCGGAAATGATAGATTTTTTCCTATCATATAAGGTATAATAAAAATAATATGATACCAGGGTCAAAAGGTCATACAGTGCGTAGCAATCCGTTGGTATCATAGGGAGAGAAAAACCATTGTACTAGTCAAAAGATAAAGGGGAAAACATGAAATACTATGTTGTGATTGATTTGGAAATGTGTAAGGTTCCAAAAGGGGCGGCGAAATCATATGGAAAATCCAATGAGGTAATACAAATCGGTGCGGTTGCATTGGATGAACAGTATCAAATTCTGGAAGATCGCTTTATGACTTATGTTAAACCACAGTACGGAAGTCTGGATTCGTTTATTAATCATCTGACCGGAATTACACAAAAGGATTTAAAAGAAGCTCCCTGTTTTGAAGAAGCTCTCAGACAATTTGAGTCGTGGCTCCCTGACGGTGAAGTTGAAATGGTTTCCTGGAGCCGGACAGATTTAAAGCAACTGCAAAACGAAATGAAAGGGAAAAATATTGTTTCTGAACGGTTTGAGCAATTATTTGAAACATGGAATGATTGTCAGAAAACTTTTTCCAATAAAATGGAAAAGAAGAGGGCGTATTCTTTGGAAGAGGCATTGATTGCGGCTAATATCATACAGGAAGGACAGGCACATGACGGTTTGGCAGATGCTTACAATACGGCTCTACTGTTTGCTAAAATGGCGAAAGAACCGCATTTAAAGCTGAATCCGATTTATGAAGAGGCACGTTCGGAAAATGTAAATCATTTAACCGTGTCCATGGGAGAATTCTTTGGTAAAATTGATTTAAGTTCGTTGCCGGAGGCATAAAAGTAAAAACGAAAGGATATGGAATATCATGGAAACCTGGTATTATGAAGTAGAAAGCATTGATGGAGATTATGCAAATTTAAAAAGAACAGATATAGAAACAGATGATTTAAAGTTGGTTGCAAGAGCCTTACTTCCTGCAGAAATTGTAGTCGGAAGCAAATTGAAATATGAGTTTATGCAATATACAATGATGTAATGCCAGTTATGTTTTTGGCATAATTCCAGTTATGTTTTGGCGTAAAGTGTAGAAACAACAGTTAGATTATGGTATAATAGCAAGATGTTAATGAAATATTCAGATTTTTTATTTGTTTGAAAAATAAAGAAATAATCGCCCTAAGACGATTGTTCCTAAGGATAAATTAAGGAGTGTCAATCAAACATGAGCAAAGAATTAGCAAAGACATATGATCCTCACGGACTTGAGGACCGCATTTATGAAAAGTGGCTGCAGAAAAAGTATTTTCATGCAGAAGTAGATCACAGTAAAAAGCCTTTTACAATCGTGATTCCACCGCCGAATATAACCGGTCAGCTGCATATGGGACATGCTCTGGATAATACCATGCAGGATATCCTGATTCGTTTTAAAAGAATGCAGGGTTACAACGCGTTATGGCAGCCGGGTACAGACCACGCAAGTATTGCTACCGAAGTTAAAATTATTGAGACATTAAAAGCACAGGGAATTGATAAACACGACCTTGGACGTGAGGGATTTTTGGAGCGTGCATGGGAGTGGAAAAAAGAGTACGGTGGTAGAATTATCAGTCAGTTAAAGAAACTGGGTTCTTCCTGTGACTGGGACAGAGAACGTTTCACCATGGATGAGGGATGTAATAAAGCCGTTACCGAAGTTTTCTGTAAGATGCATGAAAAAGGATGGATTTATAAAGGTGCCCGTATTATAAACTGGTGTCCTGTTTGTAATACATCGATTTCCGATGCAGAGGTAGAATATGAAGATCAGGCCGGACATTTCTGGCATATTAAATATCCGTTGGTTGATGAAAACGGACAGCCCAGCAAGACAGAGTTTTTGGAGTTTGCAACCACAAGACCGGAAACCATGCTCGGAGATACTGCGGTTGCCGTTCATCCCGATGATGAAAGATATACCTATCTGCACGGAAGAAAGGTTTGGCTTCCGATTGTAAACAAAGCGATTCCGGTTGTCGAGGATACCTATGTTGATATGGAATTTGGTACCGGTGTTGTAAAGATTACACCGGCTCATGATCCGAATGACTTTGAAGTCGGAAAGAGACACAATCTTCCTATTATAAATATCATGAATGACGATGCCACTATCAATGAGAATGGTGGAGCATATGCAGGTATGGATCGCTATGAGGCAAGGGAGGCTATTGTAAAGGAACTGGATGCACAAGGCCTTTTGGTTAAGATTGAAGATTACAGTCACAATGTCGGCACACATGACAGATGTAAAACAACCGTAGAGCCCCTTGTAAAAGAACAGTGGTTTGTCAAGATGGATGAGTTAATCAAACCTGCAGCAGAGGCTGTTAAAAACGGTGAGATTAAATTAGTTCCCGAGCGGATGCAGAAGACCTATTTTAACTGGACGGACAATATCAAGGACTGGTGCATCAGCCGTCAGTTATGGTGGGGACACCGTATTCCGGCATACTATTGTGATGACTGTGGCGAAACCGTTGTAGCAAAAGAGGCGCCGACTGTTTGCCCGAAATGCGGTAAAAATCATTTTACGCAGGATCCGGACACTTTGGATACCTGGTTTTCATCTGCGTTATGGCCGTTCTCAACATTGGGTTGGCCGGAAAAGACAGAGGATTTGGAATATTTTTATCCGACCGATGTACTGGTTACCGGATATGATATTATCTTCTTCTGGGTAATCCGTATGATTTTCTCCGGTTACGAACAGATGGGTGAAAAGCCGTTTAAGACGGTATTATTCCATGGTCTTGTCAGAGATTCGCAGGGACGCAAGATGAGTAAATCTTTAGGAAATGGTATTGATCCGTTAGAGATTATTGATCAGTATGGTGCCGATGCGCTCAGACTGACACTCATAACCGGCAATGCGCCCGGAAATGACATGCGTTTCTACTATGAAAGAGTAGAGGCAGCACGTAATTTTGCAAACAAAGTATGGAATGCTTCCCGTTTCATTATAATGAATATGGAGGATAAAGTCATTCCGGCAAATGCAAAAGATTATCTGGAACCGGTTGATAAATGGATTATCAGCAAGCTCAACAATCTCGTGAAAGAAGTTACTGACAATATGGAGAAATATGAGCTTGGTATCGCTGTTCAAAAGGTTTATGATTTTATTTGGGATGAGTTCTGCGACTGGTATATTGAGATGGTAAAACCCCGTCTTTACAACAGTGATAATGCAGCAAGCCAGAATGCGGCATTGTATACATTAAAGACCGTTCTGATTGATGCATTGAAATTATTGCATCCCTATATGCCCTTTATTACAGAAGAAATCTTCTGTACGTTACAGGATGAAGAAGAATCGATTATGATTTCCAGCTGGCCTGTATATGATGAAGCAAAGGCATATAATAAAGAAGAAAATGAAATTGAGGTGTTAAAAGAAGCCATTCGTGGCATTCGAAATGCGCGTACCGGAATGAATGTGCCCCCGAGTCGAAAAGCACAGGTATATGTTGTGACGCAAAAAGACGAGATTGCAGCTATTTTTAATGAAGGCAAGTTGTTCTTTGCTCCGTTAGCATATGCTTCCGAAGTAGTGGTACAAAAAGATAAAACAGGTATTGCAGATGATGCGGTCAGCGTTGTGATTGAAAATGCCACCGTTTATATGCCGTTTGCCGAACTGGTGGATATCAGTCAGGAGATTGAGCGTTTGCAAAAAGAAGAAAAACGCTTACAGGGTGAAATCGCCCGTTCCAACGGTATGCTTAACAATGAAAAATTTGTGAGCAAAGCTCCTGCCGCAAAGGTAGAAGAAGAGAAAGCAAAGCTTGCAAAATATACGCAGATGCTTGAACAGGTTCAGATGCGTCTGGCAACATTAAAATAAGCGTTTGTTACTTATGCAAGGTTTTTAAATTAACTACACCATATCACTTGACTGTTTTCTTGATAGCACATGAGAAAAATATTTTTTGTGAATGGCATAGTAATTTAGAAAATGTTGCATCGGTACAATGGTAACGGAATTGATAATTGAATGAATAAGGAGGGAGTCTTATGACAGATGAGAAAAGCATGGGAAAAGAAATGCAGGGATTAAATGTCAGGGACTCCCTCTTTGACATTTATGACAAAACGCAATCTTATGTGCGGGTAACGGATGATGATCAAGAGGCATGGTTGTATCTGGTAGAGAAAGAGGATGGATCGTTTTATTCCATGGAAGAACTGCTGGACTTTTTAGAAGAAAATGGTGTTCGGTACGGAATCAATGAGGATAATCTGATTGCAATGGCCCGTAAAAAAGTATATGAACGGGAAATCAAAGTCGCTACTGCAACAGAGGCAATTGCAGGTCAGGATGGATATTATGAATATTATGTGGATGTGACCGGTGATGTGAAGAAACCCAAAATTCGCGAGGATGGCTCTGTCGATTATCAGAGCATGAATATGGTCAACAGTGTACAGGCAGGTACACCACTGGCATTATATCATCCTGCAAAAGAAGGAATTCCGGGTATTGGTGTAACCGGAGCCTCGATACCGGTGAACCCGGCAAAAAATCTGTTACCACTGCAGGGACGCAACATCATTCATTCTGAGGAGAATCCCAATTTATATATTGCACAAAAAGAAGGAAAAGTGGAATATAAAGACGGAAAACTGGATATTAACTCGGTTTATGAATTGCGTGGAGATGTAGATCAGTTGATTGGAAAAGTAGAATTCTATGGAGATGTGGTGATATCCGGAAATGTGGAATCAGGAGTTGTTATACGAGCCGGAAAAAGTCTGACTATTGAGGGTACGGTTGAAGCGGCAACGATTGTGGCCGGTGGAGATATCATACTTAAGAGAGGAATACAGGGAAATCAAAAAGCGAGTATCGTATGTCGGGGAGACCTGTATGCTGACTTTATTGAACATACACAGGTGAAAGCAAACGGTAACGTGGAAGCAAATATTATTTTAAGTTCTCAAATTGAGGCAGAAGGTAAGGTAACACTTACCGGTAAAAAAGGTGCTATTATTGGTGGATATGTTCATGGAACAAAGGGAATTGACTGTAAAAATCTTGGGAATGACGCAGAGGTCAAGACAGAAGTCCATGCCGGATGCCAGCCTGAAATATATCAGGAAAATCTGGAATTGAATAAACGACTTGATAAATTGAAAAATTCCCAAAAACGACTTGTGAATGAATTAAAAGAAATAGAAATGTATGTCAAAAAGACAGGTGCAATTACTCCCACATTTGAAAAGAGAGTTGCCGAGATTAAGGAAGAAATGAAAGGGCTTACGGAAGATATGCAGTCCTGCAACGGTAAACTGGCTTCCATTATGGTATATATGCAGAAAGCAAAGGATGCATTGATACGCATTGACGGTAATCTGCATAAAGGAAGTATTATCTGTATCGGACAGGGAAGACTGCCGATTGAAAACAGCACTGTCTATATGGAGTATCGAAATATATCCGGAATGATTGCAGGAAAGGTTATTGTTAAGAATTAGATGGGGGAGTGGTTTTTCCGGACGTTTTATGAGTATATTATTTATTTGGTGTTAGGTTACGATGTATAAGATGTTCTAATTATTCCGTTGAGATGTGTTGATGGCAGGCGCACCGGTGCACCCGGACATCCATGTCCGTCGTGCACCTTTCGCAGCATCCATGCTGCGAATTGCTGAAATAGAACGGAATAATAAGAACATCTAATATATCTCCACAATAACACCGCATAAATAATATACTCATAAAACTGCGTAACAAATCCCTTTTCATTTTTCTTTGTACATCATACTTTCTGATAGCTTCAAATCGGCTGACTTAAATTCTGTTTAAAATGCCTCCCCTGTTTACATTTGTGTTTATATAATGTATTGGGAAATATGGTTTATTTACTAAGTGGAGAATCTGAAAAATAAAAAAGAAGTAGCTGAAATCAGGGGAGAAGTTTTGCAGGATCATATTGAAAATCGAGAGATAACAGAACCAGCAAAAGAGGTAACAGTGGTGTTTCCAACCATATTTTACAGTGTTTTGTTGGTATTTGTTTTAATCGTAAGAATTATGTGGCTTTGATGAATATGTTCCAATAATGAAAAAATTAATTTTGGGAATATAGGATAATATAAATATCTTCAAATGTGTGAAGGATTTGAATAAATTTGTAAATTGATATGATCAGTTGAGGAAGGATAGTTTATTTTTGTGAGATTTGTGGGAGTTGATTAGTTTATCTTAATATTCCGACAGGTAATCAGCACTTCGTGACATGGAAGTCACGAAAGGCGCATTTTAGGCAGGATGCCGCATATGCGCCGTGTGCGTCAGGGGATTAGACGAATTTCTCGGAATATTTAGATAAACTTATCAACGGACGCATCCCACAAAAATAAACTATCCTTCCTCAACGAGCAGTCGAAATAACCAAATGGAAAATGTAGCATGTGGAAAAATAATTACGAAGATGTTGAAAATTACATAAATGCGCTTCCGAAGTTTGCAGAGGGTAACGGTCTTTTGCGTACGGAGGAGATGCTTAAGAGACTGGGAAAATGGGATTGTGACATTCCACGGATTCATGTGGCGGGTACGAATGGAAAAGGAAGTACGTGTGCTTATCTGCAAAGGCTTTTTTGCGAATATGGTTATAGAGTGGGGGGATTCGTTTCTCCCCACTTAGTGAGTATGCATGAAAGATTTCTGATTAACTGCAGACCTGTTGAAAATGAAGTGTTTTTGGATGCATTCCGTGTTGTTTACCTGTCGGCGGAGCAGATGCGAAAAGAAACAGGAGAATTTCCGACTTTTTTTGAATATCTATTTTTAATGGCTATCATCATCTTTGGCGAAAGCCATGTGGATGTGATGATTTTGGAAACCGGCCTTGGAGGAAGGATGGATGCGACCAACGTTTTTGATAAAACGGATGTGTGTGTGTTGACGTCCATTGGTCTGGATCATTGTCATATTTTAGGGGATACCAGAGAAAAAATTGCCATGGAAAAGGCAGGTATTATTAAAAATGAATCGAATGTCATTTTTATAGATTATGAGGATTCTGTTTCGGATGTGTTTTATGAGACATCCAAAAGTTGTTCGGCTGTTGTCAATTCAATTAGTAAAAACCAGTATTCTGTAGAAAAAATAAAACATAAAAGCATTGATTTTTCTTATAAATCTAGCTATTATAATTATATTAGTCTTACTCTGTCAACATATGCACTTTATCAGGTTGAGAATGCTTCTTTGGCATTGCGTGCATTTGAGGTATTTTTATTACGCAATCATTTGACACCAATGTCAAAAGAGAAAATGCAGAAAGCATTACAGAATACCTTTTGGGAAGGGCGTATGGAAGAAGTGGGCAAGGATGTTTTTTTTGACGGAGCCCACAATGAAGATGGAATAAAGGCGTTTTTAAAAACTGTTTCATCGATTCCCTGTGACGGAAAACGCATTTTATGTTTTTCTGCTGTAGATGATAAAGATTATGAACAGATGATAACGTTACTTTGCGAGAGCGGTTTGTTCTCCAAAGCAGTTGTGATAGATATGGAGACCACCAGAGGTCTCGGCATAGAACAGTTACAGTGTTATTTTTCCCGCTTTAGCCTGACAGACATTTATTATGAGAGGGGAGCGGAAGACGGAATCAACAGATGTCTCCGTATGAAAAAAGATAATGATCAGGTTTATATTGTGGGTTCCTTATATTTGGTAGGCCTTATTAAGGCTGTGTTTAGGAGGAAGTACAATGATTAACTTTGAAGAAGAATTAAAGAAGTTTCATCCCAGTCTGGAGATTGATCAGGCTGAGGAAGCGATATACAATCAGGACCTTACCGATATGGCAGATTTATTGGTGAATCTAATCAGAGAGAGTCAGGAAGAAGAGCAATAATACAGGATCGATAGGAGTAAAGTCATGAGATGTTATCAATGTGGCGCCGAACTGTCTGAAAAAGATTTCTGTACAAATTGCGGTGCTGATGTAGTTTTGTATAAAAAAATCATGCATATGTCCAATCGTTTTTATAACGAAGGGTTAGCAAAAGCAACTGTGCGTGATTTAAGTGGTGCTGTTGTCAATTTAAGACAGGCACTGAAGTTTAATAAAAATCATATTGATGCCAGAAATCTGCTGGGATTGGTTTATTTTGAAATGGGAGAAACGGTTGCCGCATTAAGTGAGTGGGTTATCAGTAAAAATATCCGTCCCCAGAAAAATATCGCAGATGATTTTATCAATGATATTCAGTCTAATCCTGCGCAGCAGGAGATGTTAGATCAGGCTACCCGCAAATACAATCAAGCGTTAGCTTATTGCAACCAGGATAGCAATGATCTGGCGATTATACAGCTTAAAAAAGTAGTGTCCACATATCCCAGATTCTTGAAAGCGCAGCAGTTGCTTGCACTTTTATATATTGAAGCTGAAGAGTGGGAAAAGGCACGCCGGGTTTTAAACCGGTGTCTCAGGGTTGATGTTAACAATACAACAACGCTGCGTTATATCAAAGAAGTTGATATGATGTTAGACGGCGATGAGACGGCAGCAGCTAAAAAGAAAAAAGCATCGAACCCCAATGCATACACATACCAAAGCGGAAATGAAACGATTATTCAGCCAAGACCGACGAAAGAGTCTTTAATCGGTCCCAATACGGTTTTAAATATTATCATCGGTATTGCAATCGGTATTGCAGTCTGTATGTTTTTGATTGTTCCTGCGCGTGTTCAGTCTGCTAAGAACAGTCTCAACGATGAATTAAAGCAGATTAGTGAAAATTCAGATAAAAAGACCGCCCAGATTTCAGATCTGGAACAGAGAGTTTCTGCGTTGACAGACGAAAATGAAAAGATGAGCGAACAGCTGAATTCTTACTATGGTGAAGGCGGTGCTTTGCAGACGGTTGACTCGCTTTTGACGACTGTTGCCCTGTATATTCAGAATCGCGAGAATTTGTCAGCCGTTTCGGATGGTTTATATGGTATCGATAAAAACTTCGTAGAAAATGAAGCCTCGGAAGCGTATCGTGAATTATACAATGCCATCATGACGCGTGTGGGTCCGGATATTGCTACCCAATGCTTTGAGACAGGTTTATCATTAAAAAATCAGGGCGATTATACAAGTGCCATTGATAAGTTGGAAAAGGCATGGTATTTTAACAATACCAATCCGGAGATTTTATATAATCTGGCTGCAGCCTATCAGGCTTCCGGCAATATGGATAAAGCCAATGAGTTGTATAATGAGTTGGTTGGTTCGTTCCCCGAATCAGAATTCGCAAGTATGGCTGAGCGTAATATCGCCAATGCAAATACAGTTCCTCAATCAAACTCAGGTGAGGTTCCGGACGGCGATGGCGGAACCATTGCGACGGAAGATAACGTCATCGACGAATAATAAAATACAATTTTAGCTATTTACAAAAGAGAACATACCCATGTTCTCTTTTTTTGTTATGGCGACGAGGAAAATGCAATGTGCTTGCACAATTGCATTTGACGACCGCTAATCAGCGGTGGAACAAGCGAAGCGGTTTCACCGGGGTTATGGTTGCATTTGACGACCGCTAATCAGCGGTGAAACAATACAATAATTCAAAAGGAGGATAGATTATGGAAGAAATGTATGCGGTAAAAGATAACTGTCTGTTTGTGATGATGCCAAAAGAAATGGATCATCATAAAGTAGATGCAATACGAATGAAAATAGATGAATATCTGCTGGATCATAGAGCGCAAAATGTTATTTTTGATTTTGAGAATACGAGGTTTATGGATAGCTCGGGAATCGGTCTGATTGTAGGACGTTATAAGAAAGTATCCTGTTTTGGTGGAAAAATTGTGGCTACACATGTCAATGCGCGAATTCAAAAAATTTTATTGATGTCCGGCTTGAAAGATATGATCGAAATAGTCTGAGTGGAGGAGTAATGATGGTAAAAAAAGGTGAAAAAAATTGTGAAACAGTGTGGAAGGAAAAGAAGTTAGCATCGGATAACTGTGTGGAACTTGAGTTTGATGCGATTCCGGAAAATGAAGGATTCGCAAGAGTGGTAGTTGCCGCATTCATGGCTCAATTAGATCCTTTGTTAGAAGAGGTGGACGATGTAAAAACTGCGGTTTCGGAGGCGGTAACAAACTGCATTATTCATGGTTATAGTGATTACAGTAGGAAAAACAAAGAGAAAAAATATGGTCTGCTGAAGGAAAATGATAGCAGGGAAAATGACGACAGGGAAAATTGCAATAGAGAAAATGTCACCAGAGAAAATCACAACACAGATAACAACGGCAGAGAAAAAGGCGAAAGAGATAATCATAATGAAAACGAAAACAGAATGGTACATATGGAATGCTTTCGGTGTCAGAATGAATTGTATGTTTTGATTGAAGATACAGGGATTGGAATCGATGATGTAAAGCAGGCGATGGAACCCTTGTTTACAACCAAACCGGATATGGAACGCTCCGGTATGGGCTTTGCATTTATGGAAGCGTTTATGGATGAGTTGTATGTGGAGTCCCAGAAGGACGTGGGAACGAAAGTATATATGAGTAAAAGGATTGGTGAAAAATAAAATATGATGGACCCGACGACGCAGTTGTTATTACAGGCGAAGACGGGCGATAAATCAGCCAGAGATACATTGATTGAAGAAAATCTTGGTTTGGTCCATTATATTGTGAAACGATTTTTAAACAGAGGTTATGATGCGGAGGATTTATTTCAAATCGGCTGTATCGGATTGATGAAATCCATTGATCAGTTTGATGTCTCATATCAGGTGAAGTTTTCAACCTATGCGGTGCCGTTGATCGCGGGAGAAATCAAACGCTTTCTAAGAGATGACGGATTGATTAAGGTTTCCAGAAGTTTAAAGGAAAACAGCTACCATATTATGAAGGCCACGGAAAAGTTTGTGCAGGAATATAACCGTCAGCCGACCATGCATGAAATAGCGGAAATTACCGGATTGTCAGATGAAGAGATTGTTATGGCAATGGAAGTGAATACACCGGTCGAATCAATTTATCAGACGGTGTATCAGTCGGATGGCAATGAGATTTTTTTAGTGGATCAGATTTCACAAAACGGGCATATGGGTGGAAGTACAAATGATAAAAATGATTTGGAAAAGGACAAGCTTTTAAACCATATTCTGATTAAAGAGCTTTTGGAAAGATTGGATGATGATGAGCGTAAATTAATACAATGGCGTTTTTATGAAGAAAAAACACAGACAGAAATAGCACAGATGTTGCACATTAATCAGGTTCAGGTCTGCAGAATGGAAAAAAGGATAGTGAGGAAGATGAGAGAAATGGCAATGGAGTAAGCTGCTGCTAAATAACAATTTAGTAAGCATTTGCTAACTTGACAAAATGAAAGATTTTCAGTATTGTGAAAGTCACTGGAGGATTACATTATGATAAACATGATATGGGATTGTTTTCTGGATGCAGCAATTGACAGCTTGAAAATATTACCCTTTCTTTTTGTGACATATATTGTTATGGAATACGTAGAGCATCGGATGGGAGAAACATCAAAGGATGCCATTCGCAAATCGGGAAAAATGGGTCCTTTATTTGGTGCACTCTGCGGTGTTGTGCCACAATGTGGATTTTCTGCCGCCGCATCCAATCTTTATGCCGGACGTGTCATTACAATCGGCACGCTGATTGCGGTTTATCTGTCAACATCAGATGAGATGCTTCCTATTCTCATTTCCGAGCATGTTCCGGTTGTTACGATGATAAAAATTCTGGGATTGAAATTTCTCATCGCCCTCATTATGGGATTTTGTGTAGATTTGATTTTTGCACGCAGTATGCATATGCGCGCATATGCCGAGCGGGTGCCGGAGGATGAAGCCTTTTTTATTAAAAAGATATGTGAGAGTGAACAGTGTAAGTGCAATGACGGTATTTTGAAATCGGCAGTTAAGCATACTCTGCATATTATTTTATTCCTTCTGCTTATTTCCTTTACTTTAAATGTGGTATTGACAGCAGTTGGAGAAGAAAGTCTCTACAATTTCATTTTAAATAAGCCTGTCATAGGTGTATTCTTATCAGGCATTATCGGATTGATACCAAACTGTGCTGCATCGGTTATTATCACGGATTTATATTTAAAAGGCTTGATGAGTTTAGGCGCCATGATGAGCGGATTGCTGGTTGGTGCCGGTGTCGGACTGGTCGTATTATGGCGTGTTAACAGTTCTTTCAAGGATACTTTGAAAGTCATCGGTATTTTGTATGTATGTGGAATTAGCGCAGGCTTACTTTTAGAATTGGCTCATATTGTATTATAAAAGGAGTTGTACGGATGATAAAAAGGATGAATGCAAAATGCAGGTATGTGTTGTCAGTATCTTTAATTCTTGCTCTTGTCATGACAGGATGCAGTTGGGATTCTGCTTCTTCAAACAATGGGACAGATAATTCCGGTCAAATATCGGAGTATTATCCTGATGATACAGAATTAAGCGCTTCAGAGAGGTTTGATGAATTCTCAAAAAATATGTTTGTGGGTGAGATCGTAGAAAATACCATTGATTTGCATTATACCGTTGCGTATCCCCAAAATTATGGAATAGAAGATTATGAAGTAGAGCTTGGTTCTTATGAAGCTTCTGATGCTGCGGATGCAAAGAAAGAGTTGGAAGAATTGCAGAAGACGTTGCAAAAGTTTTCCAGAGATGATCTGACAAAGGAACAGCAGATTGCATATGATATTCTGGATGATTATGTGGAGCTTGAGCTGGCTTCGGAAGATTTATATTATTATGGAGAAATTTTTTCGCCGCTTACCGGAATGCATACACAGCTTCCTGTTTTACTGGCTGAATATACATTTCGCTGTGAACAGGATGTG
Source organism: uncultured Lachnospiraceae bacterium (assembly GCA_945919795.1). GTDB lineage: Bacteria > Bacillota > Clostridia > Lachnospirales > Lachnospiraceae > UBA2882. Next base: position 28,346 of record CAMEJJ010000001.1, on the reverse strand, counting down.
ACGGATTATCTTGCATTGCTTTCTCAGGTTGATGAAACATTTTCCTCTTATTTCGTGTATGAACAGGAAAAGGCAGATGCCGGATTGGGTGTGCCGGATTTTGCTCTGGAAGATACGATTGAAGCCTGTGAAGAATTCACCAAAAATCCAAAGGACTGTTATCTGATCGATACATTTAGTATTCGTATCGCTCCTTTAGATGATATTTCTGATGAAAAAAAGGAAGAATACAAAAAGCAAAATAGAGAGCTGGTTCTTGGCGATGTCATGGATGGATATCGTAATCTTGCCAAAAATCTTGAGACTTTAAAAGGAAAGGGAAAAAACGAGGCTGGCCTTTGCAATTTTGAAAAGGGTAAGGAATATTATGAATATCTGGTTCGGTCCAATGTCGGCAGTGATATGAGTATTGCCGAAATAAAAAAGACCACGGAAGAGTTTATAGATACTCGCATGAGTGCCATATTTGATACACTGTATGATGATATGGAGTTATACTATATGTTTTTGAATGATGAACCGTTATCAACCAAGGAACCGGATGAGATTATGGAGGAGCTGATTGAGAAGTGTCAAAAAGACTTTGGAAATATTCCGGATGTCAATTATGAAATAAAAAATGTTCCCATAGCGATGGAAGAGCATCTCAATCCGGCTTTTTATCTGACACCTCCGATTGATGATTCGAATGATAATGTAATCTATATCAATCAGAAATATGAAGATCGGGAGGATTTGTATCCGCTGTTAGCGCACGAGGGGTATCCCGGACACTTATATCAGATTGTTTCGTCTGCTTCTTATGATCGTCCTTTAGTCCGCAATTTGTTTTCTTTTCCGGGATATACAGAAGGATTTGCCACTTACGCTGAATTGTATTCTTATACACTTGCGGATGTCGATGCTGATTATGCAAAGATGAAACAATATGATAATTCAGTTTCATTGGCACTTTCCGCATATATTGATATTTGTGTTAATTATTATGGTTGGAGCGAAGAAGATGTATTTGAGTACCTGGAGGAAACGGGAATGGGCGATGAGGAAACCGCCAAAGAAGTATTTCAAATGGTTGTCGAAGAGCCTTCCGAATATTTAGAGTATTATGTGGGATTTTTAGAATTCATGAATCTTCGAAACGAGGCAAAGGAAAAACTGGGAAGCCGGTTTAATCTGCGCGATTTCCATGAATTTTTAATCAGTGTGGGTCCGGCACCATTTTACCTGATTGAGGATTATATGCAGGAGTGGATTGAGGAACAAAAGTAAATATCATATATCTTTTTAAAACAGAAGCGATATTGTCAGTTACATTTTATATGTGCCTGATGATATCGCTTTTTTAATAAAAATCACCCTTTTTGGATTTGTGTTTCCGAAAAGGGGTTAAAAAATCTAAGAATAAAACGGGAAACATCTGGCAACACTGATAAAAAAGTCCGGAGATGATATTAGATGGATGTTGTTTACTTGAAGTTTGAAGAAAAGATTCAGACGGATCAGGAAAAGATATATGTTTCTGATGTAGCTGAGATTGTCTGCAGGAATGATCAAAAGAAAGAACAGATAAGAAATATTGCTATTCATTCTTTTGGAATTCCTGACAGAGATGTGGTGACAGCTTTGTATATTGTCAATGAAATCGAAAAGCAGGTGCGTGATGTTGTTGTGGTTCCGTTGGGAACTGAAAATATAATTCTAGAACGAATCAAAAACAAACAGCCATCCCATTTGTTTGAAATTGTAAAAGTTGTTTTTGTATCCATGGTGTGTTTTTTTGGAACCGGATTTACCATTATGGCATTTCACAATGATATTGGAATTCGCGGAGTATTTGAGCAGATTTCATCTTTAATTACCGGTACCGAAGGATTAGGAGTCATGATTTTGGAAATCTCATATGCATTCGGACTGACAGCCGGAATTTTACTCTTTTTTAATCATATTGGAAAAAGAAGAATAACAAAAGATCCAACTCCCATAGAGGTATCTATGCGTAATTATGAGGATGATGTGAATAAGACATTGTCGGAAACCTGGGATCGGGAGGGTAAGACCATTGAAGCTCATTAGGTTTTCCTTATTGGGATTTGCGGGGATGTCATTTGGCGTACTGGCAGCGGCAGGAGTGTTTACGGTTTTGGTGGCGGTTGGGCTGGTGCCACGATTTGCAGGAAAAACACATACGGCAAGCTATATACTTTTGTATGAGGAATTTGTCATCTGGGGAACAATCTGCGGTATGCTTTTTAGTATTTTTGAAGCATTACATCAAATAAGTAAGCTGCTGCTAATTCATGTGACCGTTGCAGCGGAAATGGTGTTTGGTTTTTTTACCGGATGTTTTGTCGGTTGCCTTGCTTTGTCGATTGCGGAAATGCTGGATTCAATTCCGATTTTTACAAGAAGGATCAGGATGAAGTGGGGAATTGGTATCTGCATTTTATTCGTAGCACTGGGAAAGCTTGTAGGAGCGGTGATTTATTTTACCTATGGGATGGGAAATGGCAGTTGAGAAAAGGAGGCGTCATTATGAATTCAAACAATAAAAATAAAAACATGAATGAGAAATTTCAACAGGAAGCAGATGAGAAAGAAAAGCAGAAGCAGAAAGCAAAAGACTATGGTGAATATGTAAAACAAATTACACCGACCAGAAATCTGCCGCTCCAGATGTTGAAGGCTTTTTTGGTAGGAGGTATCTTTTGTACACTTGGACAGATTATTCTCAATACACTGACAGGTTTAGGACTTGATAAAGAAACGGCAGGTATCTGGTGTTCTGTACTGTTGGTGTTACTCAGCGTCATTTTAACCGGCTTCAGTTTATATCAGAAGATAGCTGATTTTGGTGGTGCCGGTGCATTGGTACCGATTACCGGCTTTGCAAACAGTGTCTGCGCGACTGCGATTGAATATCAGCCGGAGGGACAGGTATATGGAGTCGGTGTAAAGATTTTTACCATTGCCGGACCGGTAATATTATATGGCATTTTCTCAAGTTGGGTATTTGGCTTGTTATATTGGTGCGGTAAAATCCTTGGAATTGCATAAAACTCACAGTACAGAAAAGCCACTTTTCGTATATTCAATAAAACGTCACGAGAAACTATACTAAATGTATCAAATAAAACAAAATGTAAAAAATGACACATTTGTTTATGGCGATTTCCTTGTCGGCTTAGCTGAAAATTGCTTAACAGATAAAATGTATTACAACAAAGTGTGTAAATTCAAGGAGAATGATTATGGATTTCTCGGAAATGGGAAACAGAATACGGAAACACAGGCAATTAAAATCTATGACACAAGATGCACTGGCTGAGAAGGTTGGCGTTTCGCCTGCGTATATTGGAATGATAGAGAGAGGAGAACGGGCTCCAAGTCTGGATGTGTTTATTTTGATTGCAAATGAACTGAGTGTAACGGCAGATGAGTTGCTGACCGGATTGGTTTCGGAATGCTATAATGCCAGACTGGCAAAGTATGGTGAACGGATTTCAAAATTAAATCATGCGGATGCTGAAAGAATTTTTTCTATGATTGAGATTGCTCTTTGCATGGGAAAGGAAGAATAGATTGCCGTGAACAGATAAGCTGTTCACGGTTTTTTAATTCTTTGTTTTTCTTCACAAATATTTCGTGTTTTTGACAAAAAATGTGATAGCAATAGTTTACTCTTTTAAACTTGATTTATACGTAAAGACACGATTTATAAGGAGAAGAAAAATGAGAATAGCAATATGTACGTATGATCAGGAGATGATATATCGTATATCAAAGCTGTTAATTTCTGTTGCAAATCACATGATGATTACAGTGAATATCGATTGTTTTGAAAATACTGGGGATTTAGAATTGAAAATAGAGAATAATCGATATGAACTCATATATTTTGATTTACAGGCAATTGGAGGCGATTATTTAAAGATAGGCGAAAAATTAAGGGAAAAAGATAAACTGGTATTTATCATATATATTTCAAGAGGAAGAAGATATATAGAAGAAATTGTTGAACAAAATTATGTTGCCTTTATCAATTATCCTGTCAGAGAGAAAATGTTCGAACAATCTTTTCGAAAAGTATGTAAAAATCTGCAAAGAAATAATAAGGTTTTTGAGTATAAGTCATTTCGGAAAACGATAGGTGAGAAAATTCAGGATATTATATATTTTGAAAGTGAGGGGCGCATTATTCATATTCATTTGAAAGGCGGACGGATTAGTATGTTTTATGATAAACTGGATCATGTTGAGGAAGTCATAACAAATGAATTGGGATGTGATTGCTTTTTAAGAAAACATAAGTCTTATCTGGTAAATTATAATTATATATATCGAAGTACTAAGAAAGACATGACTTTACTTGACGGACAAAAACTGCCGATTAGCCGCACCTATCAAAAGTGAAAAGTGTAACGCTTTGTGTTATTTGAATACTATTCGTATATTCAAATAAATAGAATTAGCAAATATACTAAAAGTGTTAATTGATACAAACGGATGACGGTAAGGATATCGCAATGAAAAGAAAAACAACCAAAGTTGCTGAATAACAAAAGTACTGATAATAAGCCGGGACAGTTATGCTGTTTTCGGCTTTTCCTTTTGTAAAAAAATAAATGTAAAATGATATCTGTTTTGAGGTATAAAAGATGAAAAGAGTATTAATTTTAGAGGATAATAAAAAGGCTGCACTTTTGGTAGCTAAAATTTTAAAAGAATTAGAGGGTGACTTGGAAATAGTCTTTGCAATGAATTGTGATGAAGCAAAGCAACTGTTGCTTGGAGATGATTTTCGATTATTTGTTGTAGATATTTTGTTGGATGGGAATAATCCGAATGATGCTACGGGACTGGATTTTGTTCAATTCTTGCGTAATTTTAAAAAATATGAGTATACGCCGGTAGTTATAACGACATCAGTAGCTGAAATGAAGGATCATGCTTATGATAATCTGGATTGTTACAAGTATTTGGAAAAGCCTTATGATTATGAGCGTGCAAAAAGCGTTTTGAAAAAAGCACTGGATATGCCTTTACGATATGATGATAATCAGTTTTTTCACATGAAATGCGATGGGATTGTAAGAGCAGTCAAATATCATGATATTGTTGCCATTCATTACAGAGATCGGAAAATCACTGTTCAGATGACAAATGGGATATTGACGGCATATTATAAATCTTTGACAGAAGTTTATCGGGATTTGCCAAAAACGATTTTCTTAAGATGCAGTAAGGATGTAATTGTGAATAAGAAATTTGTTGAATATGCAAATGGACGGGAAGGAAAGGTATTTTTAGTTGAGCCATATCCATCGGTTGCTATCGGTAGTACATACAAAAGAAGAGTAATTGAGGAACTTGAGAATGATTGAGAGAATTTATTTGTTATTTGAGATTTTATCTATTTTATTATTTCTATGGGTGTTGCACGGGAGTAAAAAACGACCGGGGATATGTACGATTGTATTTATTTGTTTGGAATTGATCATTGCCTCTATGATTTCGGAGGGATGGATTTCTGCCAAATATATTGTTTTCGCTTATTTGGGAACTATGGTTGTGGATATGTATGAATTTAATGATACTCTTAAAAGTGCAATTATATATACAATTGTAGATTGTATAATAATGTATGTGATACAGGTATTAGGGGTAGTTATCTATTCACTCTTTTTCCATAGCGATAATACCAATCCATTAGAATCAATTATTATATGTTTTGTTTTGCTTTTAATCATGAGTTTCATTTTTATGAAATGCAATATTAGTAATTTCTTTTTGGCATTTTTGGAATTAAATTATATTGTGGATATTATCATTGTGATATTAGGAATACTTTTATTAGTTGTTCTTAAACGCGAAACTGTAAAGGCATCAACGGATTGGGATTTTGTTGTGTTTCTAATGATATTCTCACTAATTATTTTTATGGTTGGTGCCAAGTTAATAAAGGAACGAGTGCAAAAAAATAAATATATGGATCAGCTGCATCAGTATGAACAGTATAATTTGGTTTATAAAGAATTGATTCAAGATATACGACACAGACAGCATGATTTTGATAATCACTTACAGGCTATTTATAGTATGAGTTTATCTTGCAATAGTATAGAAGATTTAAGGAGAGAACAAAAACAATATTTTGATAATTTGTACAAAGAGAATCATACAAATTATTTGTTAAAAGAAAATATTTCTTCTGTTTTAACCGCCTTTTTATATATAAAGATAAAAGATATTGAAAAGATGGGAATCCGAGTTGAGTATCAATTTGCAACGGATAAATTAGAAAAAATGATACCATTTTCTGATATTGTGGAATTAGTAGGAAATTTATTAGACAATGCTGTTGAGGCAACAAAGAAAAATGAAGATGGGAAAATCACATTTTGTATAAATGAAAAGAACAATCAAGTTCAATTTGTGATATCAAATCCATATAATTGGGTTGAAGGAGAAAATTTTGGTAAATATATGGTAGATGGAAAATCTACAAAGGGTAATAAGCGAGGATATGGTCTGACTAATATAAATAGTATAATTGAAAGATATCATGGATTGATGCAGGTAAAATTTGATTGCGATGAAAAAATAAAAATTATTCGTTTTGAAATTGTTATCCCATTTCATTAAGAGGAGTGATTCTTCACTCCTCTTTTTTACATATTATTCTTCGGGAATATCAATATCCGGTTCACCCAAAAATAGCATACAAAATGTACCATTTCCTAAATCATAGGAAATGCGTAAAATTTTCTCTAGTATTTTTGATACAAAAAATGAGCTCTTCGTCATCTTTCTTTCTCCTTTCTATATTTTTTTATTATTACTATCACAATTTGCATTGTGTGCAATACAATAATCCACATTCCCTGTTGCATCAGGAGTGTATTCGAGAAAATGAAAAATAAAATCATGTATACCATGCAGAAAGCAAAAGAATTGATTTTGCTTTTCAAGACATTCCTTGGATTTTTCAATTCCGAATATATTTTTATGTTCTTTTGCGGACCTGCTTTGTAATTTATCAGGAGGCATACAAACAATATACATAAGCCAACAGGTTGGGATAAATTAGGAATCAATATTGGTAACACACATATTGACAGAAATAAATATAAAAAAGAAAAAATAAAGCATGTTGTATAGTGCTTTAAATGTAAGCCACCTTGATTTGTTCTTAATACAACAAGAAGAGAAATGCAAAAAGCAAATGACGCTACCTGATGGATACATGCAAAAAAGATGAAAAGCATTATAAGTTTTGTAATATCGTATATAAGCCCGATAAAAGAGAATTGCAATAGTTTTCTTTCCCGATCTGATAAATTATATTCCATTTGAATTTTGTCTAATGCCGCTTCCATTTTGAATCTCCTTTTTTAAATAATAGTAATAAAAAGAATACATATAACATTTCTTTGTAAAAACGACTGATAAAACTTTGAAAAAAACATTTTATAATGCATTTTGAGTTGATAAGGGGAATGTATAACAAAGGAATTCTATTTTTGACGAAAAAATCGCAGTTTTTACAAATAATTTTTAGAAATGTTAGAAACTGATTTAAAATATATGGAAAAAAGCCATAAGAAATTAAATTCACTTGTATTTGAATTTTCGAAAATTATACGCATGGGCAATAGAGGTGTACCAAAATGATAAAAGTAGCAATCTGCGACGATAATGAGAATATCGTTAATGAAATCAGGGCAATGTTGACGGAGTGTTGCAATGATTTCCGGATAGTTGCTGATATTTATACTTATGATAAGGGGAAAAAGCTGGAACAAAGTGTTAATCGGGGGATGTGTTTTGATCTGCTGTATCTGGATATCCAGATGGAAGATCAGGATGGAATCCAGACAGCCAGGAATATTCGCAAACTTGATCCGAATGTGTTTATCATATATATATCCGGATATGATCGATATATAGAAGAAATTTTTGATGTTTCTGCATCTAATTTTATTCGCAAACCTATTAAAAAAGAGCGTTTTCAAAAAACCTTACAGGAGGTATGTGAGAAAATAAAGGTCAGGTCACACTATTTTGAGTATGTGGTTGCAAACAGAGCAAAAAAAATCTCATTTCATGAAATTGTTTATTTTGAAAGTTGTGGAAGAAAAATTGTGGTACATTTACAAAATGGTCAAACCGATTCATTTTATGGAAAAATCAGAGATATCGAAAAAGAAATTGATATGATTAAGCTGCCTTTTATCAGAGTCCACCAATCTTTTCTGGTTAATTTTGAATATATTACAAATCGGTCAAGAAATGAAATAAAAGTGGTTACGGGAGATTGTATACCAATCAGCAGAGACCACCAAAAACAATTTATGGCTCAATATACCAAATATCTGGGGAGGGAAATACATGAGTAATAATCTGACAGAACTATTGGTCAGTGCCCTGATGGCAGGGGCAATGTTGTGGATTATTGGAAAGTATCTGGATATTTTTTTAGGAAGAAAAAGATGGCAGATATGGACAGTACTGATGTGGGGCATATATTTTGTATATCAATTTTATGCAGAGTGCGGTAAGGGAGAGGGCTCTGCTTTCATGCTTCTATTAATAAATGTCTTCCTTATTTATGGAATATGTCTGATTGGATATGTGGGAAATGCAGGGGTTAAGTTATTTTATACTGTCTTAGTGTGTGTAATTGGTGCACTGATAGAAATGCTAACTTATTTTTGCCTTCAGTTCCTTTTGCCTAGTCATACTTCTGCTTTCAATTCGTTTGGATCAGCTATTTCTAAAATATTATCCATTATTTTTGTTATATTATTAAATACGAAATTGGAAAGATGCAGCAAGAAAAATTTGCCGGGAAAATATATTGCCGTATTGCTACTCGTTCCGATAGCGAGTATTTTTATTGCACATGATATTTTTCTTCTTGATAATGATGTAGGCAGTATCAGATCCACATTGTCTTTTTCACTTTTAATATTAATAAACTGCTTTATATTTGAGATTTGTCAGAAATTATATGAAAATATGGAAATGGAACATGAAAATGCCATTTTTGCCCAACAGCTTGAGTTAATTACAAAACATACGGAAGAACAAAAAGGAATATTTGATAAACAAAAAGAATTCAGACACAATCTAAAGAATTATTGTATCGGATTAAGGGTAAGTATAGAACATAATGAAAAAGAGAAGGCTTTGGATATGCTTGATAAAATTCTGGCGCAGGGTGAACCGACAAGGGAAACTAATGTGGATACAGGAAATACTCTGATTGATGCCCTGATAAATTATAAATGTGCTATTGCAAAAAAATATGATATTGATGTTGTGACGGATGTATTGGTGCCGGAAACAATCCCCAAAGTAGAGTGTGGGGATTTATCCATTATCTTGGGAAATCTCATTGACAATGCAATAGAAGCTGCTAAAGAGCGTGAAGATAATAAGAAAATTGACATATCAATAGGGATCAGACGGGGAGAACTTGTGATTAATATCTGTAATACGTATGAGAAAGAACCTAAAACAGATAAACAGGGGAATTTTGTAACCGGAAAAGAAGATTATGAAAATCATGGTTTTGGAATCAAATCGGTTAAAAAAGCAGTAGAAAAGTATGATGGAAATATAATATTCCAAATAAAGGAAGGAGTTTTTGAAGCAATTACAATTATAAAAATTGACTAATTTTGACAATAAAATGGATGATTTTTACAGATGCCTTTTATTTTTTTCTCCATGTGCTATAAAAAAAGTAAACCAGATATAATCAGGGAGGAAAACCACATGAAATTAAAAGAATTATTTAAAAAGGTGTCTGTGTCCGGTATGCTGGCAGTATTTGCACTGTGTATGACAACACTGGCAGCCAATAGTGAATGCTTCTATATATTTCATCAGCCGGAGCTTCCTGAAGATTTGAAGAAATACAGGAAGTTCTGATGATGGAAAGAATTGCAAAAAGGTTAACTGCATACATTATTGGCAAAGGAATAGTTGCTGAGTCGGAAGAAAAAATCTATCTTTATGGCTTTCAGATGGGATTGGAACTGATTTCCAATCTCATTGTAAGTATCCTCATTGCCATGAAGATGGATATGCTTCCGCAGGCAGCTATTTTTTTTATTGTTTTTATTCCCATCAGAAGCTATGCGGGAGGATTTCATTTTGAACAATACCTGCATTGTTTCATTTTGTCTGTTGTTACATATGTGGGAGTTTTGGAGTTGTCCCAAATTCTGACAATTGCAGGAGAAATTCATATCGTAGCGGATGTAGTCCTTTTGATTCTGGTTCGGTATCTTTTTCCGGTACAAAATGTCCGTCGGATGATAGATGAGGATGAAAAACGATATTTTTCTAAAAAACTGCAACAGATTTTGGTTGCCGAATTCGTTTTGATTGTTGTTTTGCTGGTTTTGAAAAAAGAAGATCTTCTTGCGGTTGTAAATTTAACACTCGTATTGATTGTGGTTTCAATGATTGCAGGAAAGATTAAATACTTTATTTGGCAACAACGGCAGACAAGTGATGGATATATCGGTAGTAATGAAATGGAGTAGAAATGAAAAGAATTAAAAAACTAGTAGCAATCGTTGGCATTTTAGTGTTTGGAATTGGCAGTTTTCATCTGGGTGCCATATACAAATCCCAGCAGGGACAGCCGGAAAAAACATATGTAACACAAAATATGATAGCAGTAGTTAATGCCGATGAAGGTGCTTTGATTAATGGAAAGAAAACAAATTACGCAGCCGACTTTATGTCTTTTCCGGATATCAACTTTACATCCACCGGTTTAACAGATGCCAGAGAAGGTGTGGAATCAGGACGGTATGCAGCTTATATCATCATCCCTAATAATTTTTCCCAAGCAATTACCAGTATTAACAAAAAACCGGAGAAGGCGAGCCTTGTTTACGAAGTATCGGATAATCTGCGTGAGGATATACGGGAAGATGTTTTGCAGGATATTCGCGATTTTACAACAGGATTAAGTACCAATATTTCCTATGTATACGTTGCATCTATTATGGACGAATTTCATGGTGCACAGGATGGAGCAAAGACTGTATTGGAAAATGACCATGTTGAACTGGAAGAGATAAATGCAATTAATAATAAAATGTTGATTTCAGAGTTTCTGTTTCCTGAAGTTAAGCGTAAAGAGTGGGAAGTGGAAGAGATTGATTTTGCCGGACATTATGAAAAATTGGATGAAACAGTTCATCAGCTTAGCAATAATTATGAAGCATATTTGGCAGATGGAAAATTGGCTTTTGATGAGTTGAATCAGGAAAAAGAAGTTATAAGTACCGTCATTTTAAATATAACAGAGACAATGAATAGCATTGACATTGAATATCGATATGCCGACAAAGGAGAGAGTGTCAGTCAAAATCAGCTTGTATATGCAGAAGGTCTTACACATCTGAGGGAATTTGAAAAAGAAAGAATGGACAGATTGAGTACGACGAAAAATGAATTGGGAGAGATTGTCATTGGTGAAAGTGAAAATGCAGATCTTGAAGATGTGGCACAATCGATATCTGCCAACCAATTAAATATTGAGAGAGATATCCGGGATATAGCTGAAAATCAACTTGACAGCAGGGAAATAACCATTAGTTGGAATGATATTGGATACGGAAGTGTTAGTCAGAATGACTTCTGGGAACAGTATATGGTAGTTGATAAAAGTAAGTTTGATAAGTTGGTGGATGAGGTAGAGAGTTTCGATGAAACATCTGATATGCTATCTGACGCAAGAGGTCAGTTGTTGGACAAAATTGATGAGATTAATGCAGAATCTGAAAGAAAAATTGAATATATCATTGCCAATGAGATAGTAAAACCGATAGTTCATAATATTGATGCAGAATCATCAAGGCTGCAAAGGGAAGAAAGAAGTGCAGAAGAGCAACTGAAGTTATTTATAAAGAGGTTGGAAGACTACGATCCTCTGGAATATGTGAATCAGGAAGAAATCGATGAAGATTTGTTGATGGCACAAGAAAATATTGGAGAGATGGAAACGGCTGTAGAAGAAAGTAATCTGACGTTTTTTGAATTTGTATCGGATGTATATGATACGACAGATGAAAATTATGAAGCGCTGCGGGAAGAGGTTGAATTATACAACGATGAGACGTTATTCAATATCAATTCCACAATTGAGGAAACAAAGACAAGCAGACAGGAGAAGAATCAAATCAATAGTACGCTTTTAAATGATTTTACGCAGAAACTGAGTTATACAAGGCTTGGAACATTGGAAAATCAGGCAGTAAATGAGTTTATTGTCTCTCCTCTGAAAATTGAGGGTGTTGATGAGGTACAAACTTTGAATATGTCATCAGATGAAAAGGGAAATCGGAAAATTCCGATTATAGTAGCGGCTGCAGTTGTGGCAGCAATTATACTGATAAGTAGAATTTTTACTTATATACTACAAAAGAAAGAGAGGGGGGAAATGTATGAAACTGGATTATGATGAGTTAGCTCAGGGAGCAATCGAGCTGGATCAGCTGGCAGACGAAATCAATGAACAGGCAAATACCATGAAAAGTAAGGTGCAGATGCTCTGTGATGCATGGGATTCGCTTGCAAAGACTGCATATGAAGAAGATTTCAATATGGTGTCCGGTAATATCAACCAGACAACAGATGCAGCAAAGAATCTTGCAGCAGCATTGAAACAGTACGCAGAAGCTCATAAAGAAATTGAAGAGAGCAATTCCGGCAACAAGATCAGTTACTAAAAATGCGGGAAAAGCGGAAGGCCTCCCGAAAGGGAGGTTGCTCCGCCGATTGGGGAGTGAACATGGAAGAAACAGAAAAAGAAGACAGCGGAAGCGATTTGTATTTAGATACATCAAAGCTTTTAAATACCAATGGGCAGCAGGGGGTGTCGGTTACGGATCAATATGGCATAGATGTATTCAGTAATCGGTTTGAAACCATTGCAAAACAGGTAGAAGAAAGGCAATCCGTTCAGAGAAAAGAAGTAGAAGAGCAGTTGTTTGTAACATCCGTAGAAAATGTCAGTGACAAAAGTATTACAGAACAGCTTTTTGGAGATACACGCAGTTATTTTGAAACAAATAATGATAAGAGAGATAGAAATGATACAATTGGTTATGGTATAATACTATTAGTATCTATTTTGGCAACACTAATTATTATTCGTACAAGGCTTAGAAAGAAGGGAAAACATGCGGGACATTACACTCGAAACCGAAATAGGCATGGAGATGAATATCAGGATTGATGAAAGACAAAAGATGATAGAGACATTACAAGTGCTGATAGAAAATGGAAAGATTGCTCCCGTAGGCAGCATCCAAAAAGTCTATTCACAGCGGAAACAGAGGTATGTTAATGTCCTGTTAACATATGAGCAGGCCCAAATATATAATGGTGACCGATTGATTATTAAAAAATAAAGTAAGGAGGGAAAGTAACTTGGGTAAATCAGAAAGTACAGCAGACAAAGCAATTGCGGCAAGAATGGCAAGAGAGGCAGCAGAACGGGCGAGAAGAGCGGAAATCATGAGTAAAATCAATGAGCTGGAGAAAGAAAAGGCGGAATGCGTATCGCTTAAAGCCAGTTTTCTGGGAGAGAAAGGAAAAGTTGGAGAAATGATTGCGCAAATGAATAGTTTAAAATCCATGCATTTACAGCCGGATGGAAATTGTTTTTCAGGAATTACGGCCAGTGCGTTAGGATTAGGAATTTCGGCAGCGCAGACAAGCATGGGAAAAAGTTGCAATTATTTTTCTAATATAGAATCTGCGATAGGTTCACAGATTGAGAAGTTAAATGCATATATAATGGAGTTGGAAAATAAGATTAGCAGTTTAAAAGCCAGCATATAGGAGAGAAAAAAGTGATAAAAATACAGATAGATGAATATGAAAATTTGACAAATGAGCTTAGTCTGCTTCATACAGACAGCATACAGTTTATCAATGAGTATATAACGGATTTAAACAGTATATTAGTAAAAAACGGAGGGTTTTATGCGGATTTAATATCCGAAAAGATTGATATCATTTTAGGAATGTTTCGGGAAAATATGGTACCGGAATTAATAAACATATTTGAAAGTACTGAAGAAAAAATACAAATCTTTGCTGAAGGATTGGCAGAGACAGATGAAAGTGGAGGAATAAAGATACAGTGGGAAGAATAGATATTTCATTTGAAAATGTAAGACAGAAGAATGATGAACTCATTAAAAAGGTAAATAGCAAACTGGATGGAGATATCATTGATAGATATGAAAAATTGGAAAGAAGTATTTCTCAATCCGGTGGGGAAGGTGTAGAAGCGATTATGGAGGAAGTATATCAGGAAAAAGAGGCACTGATTAGTATAAAAGATTTCATGATAGACTTATTGACGTTTATTCAGGAAACGGCAAATGCTTTTGAACAGGTTGATATAGAACATCAAGAAACTGCTAAAAACATAGGATAGGAGTATTTCAGATGATAAAGAAAAGTGTGTTTTCGAAGAATTATTATATTGATCCGGCTGTGGTTGCGGATATAGGTGCAGATATTTGTATGGTTATGTCGAATGCAAACGGTGTCATTCAGGAAGCATCAGGAGTGATAAACGGAATTTTATCCTTAGCAGCTAGCGTTCCGGCTAAAGCACGGTGTGGGGCTTTATTAGATGCCTGCGCAACTGCTTTGTCCGGAATTAGAAACATTGACTTTTTGTCATATGGACAAAGGGCTAGAGCGTGTATGTCAGAATTGTGTGATTATTCTGATTATGCAAATAAAAATTTGATAAAAAATATGCAGATGAATTGCGAGGGACTTCAAGGCGTTATTGCAGGAGGACATAGTCTTTCTATGCTACTTAGATATGCCAAAACAAGCGATGGGAACAGATTGTTGCCTACTAGAATTGGTCAGGGGGTAAACAGTACGGACGATGATAAAGACAAAGATAAAAAATTAACGTTGGAATATCAGGCGGCAAAACTTGCGGGATTAGGTGTAAATGAAGAAGGTCTTCCCTATATCAACAATGCAACCGATGCACAGAAATACAAGGAATGCTTAAAGAACCTAAAACGAGGTATATACACAAATATGGAGATTTCAGCAGCTGTGGCTGGAGTACCAATAAACAATGGGATTGTACGTATTAATAATGGGACTGAGGCAAAGCGGTATATGGATGTAATGGTTCGATTGCCACATAAACCTAATACACCATTTTATAATTATACCAGAGAGAATATTAAAGCAATAACTACCATAAATCACGAAATGGATATGGAAGTCCAAAAATTTGCAGATACTTATGAAAAAAATAAGGAGAGATATATTGCATTATCTAAAGAAACTAATATACCACCGGAAGTGATTGCGGTAATACATTATAGAGAAAGTGCACCGGATTATTTTAATGGTACATTTCAGGTATATTTACATAATGGAGAACAACTTGGTAATAAAACTCAACTAGTTCCTCAAGATCTTTTATTTTATGACTTTGACACGGCGGCAAAAGATGCATTAGATAGGAAAAGGAGTTGCGCTGATAAATACCATGTAACAGTAGAATCAGCAGATTTAGTTGGTATGATGTGCTATTTGGAAGAATATAATGGGGCAGGATATTATAAAAATGGTCATATTAGTCCCTATAGCTATAGTGGAACCAATTTGTATGTATCTGGAAAGTATGTGGAGGAAGAGAATGAAGGTGGCAAATATAATGAAGAGGTCGTAGACCATCAGGTTGGGAGCTATTTATTACTAAATGCAATTCTTGAGGAGTGAAGTATATGAGAAAAAAATGGATAATTATTTTGATTTTGGTGATTACTGCAAGCTTGTATATTATTGTATGGAATGGAAAAAAGACGGTGGTAACAGAAGACAAATCGAATACTAAAGCGTCTGAAAGGGTAACAGAAACAAAAGATTCCCGTGAAATTAATCAGTTATCATTAAATGAGATTGTACCATACGATGAAAATATTTGTGTAGGAATAAATAATCCGTATTTTTACGAGAATGAATCTGTTAATTTAACTGCAACATTAACTTATTACGGCACCGATACAGAAGTTGTTCGTGATGGAACATTAGAAATGAAATTAGTTAAAAACTATGAAAACGGAGATTTATTTAAGTTATCAGTTGCAAATGAAGAAAATATTCAGGATTGTTTGGGAGAGGATCGACTAAACACATATTTTTATGTAACAGACGATAAAATATATCGCTTGTGGGCTTATATATGTCAGGATGAAGAAGTTATTCGTTTTTATAACGACGATGATTTGATTGTCAAGTATTTGGATACAGATGATAAACTGATTGCCAATGGAGAACTTGTTTGTTGTGAGGAAGATGTTACTGATGAATTACAACCAAAACAAGGCGGCGTACATGTTACAATTTCTCATCCTGATAATCAGACTGTATATAATAGAGTAGAGTTGAAGGAAGATGGAAGCACGCATTACTATGAAAGCTATGTATGGGAAAAAGGAAAGGGATTGGTTGAGAATAGAAGCGGATTCAGAATAGAAGCGGATATTCTATATATAAAAAATATAAATCAGATAGAGAATGTTAAAATAGAAGAAGAATCGGTTGATACTAATTAGATGCTAACATTAGGTAAAAAGGAAGAACATAGATGTGGGCAATGGTTTGGACAAGTTTTTTATTATAGTTGATTAGTAGTTATTATATTGAAAGCGATAGTTTGGAAAATTATATGAAGGAACAAAAACTAAAGAAATCAGAATTAAATATACAGGATGCGTATGATTACGGCAGGATTACGATGAGGCGGGAACACCTGATTCCCTGCAGTTTACAGGAAGAAGACGAAGATATTATCCTGCAGTTTGATATGGATGGCTTAAAGCCACTATCGGATATACGGCAGGCAAAAGAAGAAAACAAACTTCTTTTGCTCATGGATGCCATGCAGTTAGACGCGTTGATGGGGGAGTATCAGTTTGAGTTAGGACCGGATAACCTTTTTTATGATGAAAACTTTAAGATATGGGTGTTGATGCGGGATGTATATCCGCAGGGAGAAGAAGCAAACGAGGAAGAAAAATTAAAAAAAGAAAAAGCACTTTGCGCCTATGTGCTACAGAATAAATACTCCTATGAAGATTACTATGAGGGTGGAATGAAGCTGCTAAAGCGCAGTAAATTCCTCAAAGAAATATATGAAAAGTCTGATGCCGGACAGATAAGAGAGTGCCTGCAGCAAAAGAGACAGAAAATCTTAACAGATAAAGAAAAGCACATGCTGGAAGTAAGAAAATCTTCTTATCTGACCAAAAGTGTGATGGCGATAATTTTTCCAATCCTGGTAATAGGACTTATTGGGTTTGGAGTTTTTTATTATGAGACCATAGGAAAAGTACGCCAGATTATGCTTGCAGCGGATAATTATTATATTGCAGGAGATTTAATTTCCATGATTGATGAAATGGAGTCTCTGACCATTGATCAGATGGATTTGGAACATAAATTCATTTTGGCACAGGCATATATCCGAAGCGAGGATTTGACGGCAGAGCAAAAGGAAAATATATTGGCATCCTTCAATCTGACAAGCAATGAAAAGATAATGGAATACTGGATTCATATTGGCAGGCTGGAGGTACAGGAAGCAGAAAATATAGCCATGCAGTACTCGGATAATGAATTATTGCTGTATGCCTATATGAAGGATAAGGCATTGACAGAAACCAATACGGTTATGGATGGAACAGAAAAGCAGCAGAAACTGGCTGATTTGGAAGATAAGATAGAAGGATTGGCAGAACCATATACACAGGAAGAAGAGTAAGCGCATGGATTATTTATTACTGGAAGAAGGAAATGGATATCGGGAGTTTCCGGTTATTGACGGAAAAGCTGTTGGAATAACGGATTGTGCAGTGGAAAAACTGACATCCTTTTGCTGGCAACAGGAAAAGGAGGGGATGAATGTATATCTTATTTCTGGGACCTCATGGTATTTCAGAAAAAAAGATAAGATATTTATTGCCGAACACGGAGCGGATATCAATATTGCGGGATTGCAGGCCAAAATCATTCTGTCGGGAAATCGGTTGTCCATAATAGGATGCGGACAGATATGGCGTAATGGTAAAAAAGAAGTGTCGGCAGGAAGCAATCCGGAGTATATGGTGTCATCCGGCGATGAATTTCTGATTGATAAGTTGTTTTTGACTGTCTTAGAGGATGACATAGAAGTACGGACAATAGAGGGAGATTTTAGAACAGGCCTCCCGTATAAAAACGTGCCGGAAAGTCATGATGAGGACTTCCCCCATTATCGTCGTTCGCCAAGGCTGATTAAGCGGGTTTCGACGGAAAAGGTAGCGATAGAGAAAGCACCTGAAATGGAGCGTGCACCAAAAGGAAGCATTGTGCAGCTGGTACTGCCACCGTTTATTATGCTGCTGATTACAGTTGCTATCAGTATATTAATGAAAAGAGGGCTGTATGTCGTCATTTCCATTACTGCCACTGTCATGGGGATGATCACATCTATTATAAGATTTTTTACCGATCGGAAAGAACGCAAAGAAAAGAACCGGAAATTAAAAGAAAACTATGGAAAGTACCTGTTAAAAAAACGCAAAGAGTTACACCATCTTCAAAAGCAGGAAATGGAAGCCTATGATTACAATTTTGCATCTTTGGAGCAGATTGAAAAAATGGTTTCATCCTATAGCAGCAGAATTTATGAGAGAAATCTGCTGGATGAGGATTTTTTGCAGATAAAGTTAGGTGAAATGAGGGATAAGACTTCCTATTCCATCCAAATCAATGTCGATGAGCTTGGCATGGAAGAAGGAGAATTTGAGAAAGAAATCAGGGAAATTGGGAGTGAATTCGGATATCTTGACAAAAAGCCCGTGATCATCGATTTAAAAAGAGCACATTTAGGTCTTGTAGGAGAAAAGAAAAATATCCATGAACAGCTTAAGCAAATGATTGTCCAGCTGGCGTTTTACCAAAGCTATCATGATATGGAATTTGTGGCGATTTTAGATAAAAAATATGATGAGGATTTTGCGTGGGCCAAGTGGCTGCCTCATTTTCGTATCAGCGCTATCAATGCATATGGTTATATCAATTCCGAAAAAATGCGCGATCAGGTGCTTGGCAGTATGCACCAGATATTGAAAGAACGGAAGAATAAGCTGGAGGAAAATAAAAAGGAGGCCCGCTTTAGCCCGCATTATGTATTTATCATTGATGAGCCTAAGCTGATTATGGATCATGCCATTATGGAATATCTGGATAAATCGGGAGAAGAATTGGGATTTTCCATTATTTACACTACATATCAGAGGGCGAATCTGCCTGAAAATATCAAGACAGTCCTGATGCTTAACAATCATGAGGATGGTGTTTTGTTGTTGAATCAGGGTGTGGTTGTGGATAAAAAACTTCGGTTAAATCATATTGGGAATGTGAATCTGGAAGGAATTGCACGCAACTTAAGCGTCCTGATACATGAACAGGGTGTGATTTCCCAGATTCCGGAAAATATTACTTTCTTTGAAATGTACGGCATTCATCATCCGGAGGAACTTCATGCGGCAGCCCGCTGGAACCGGAATGAATCACATAAATCTTTGGCGGTGCCGTTAGGTGTTCGTTCCAAAGATGATATCGTAAACCTCAATCTTCATGAGAAAGCACATGGACCTCATGGCCTGATTGCCGGTACAACCGGTTCCGGTAAATCAGAAATCATCCAATCTTATATTTTGTCGCTGGCGGTAAATTTCCATCCCTATGAAGTGGGATTTCTGTTGATTGACTATAAGGGCGGCGGTATGTCAAGTCTTTTTAAAGGGCTTCCGCATCTGCTTGGGACGATTACCAACCTGGACGGAAATGAAAGTCTGCGTGCTATGGCATCTATTAAAAGTGAGCTTGAGAGAAGACAGCGGATTTTTAACAAATATAATGTAAATCATATTAATTCTTACAATAAACTGTTTAAGCTGGGAAAGGCAGCAGAGCCCATTCCCCATCTGTTTCTGATCAGCGATGAGTTTGCGGAGTTGAAAAAGGAGCAGCCGGGCTTTATGGATGAATTGATTTCAACAGCACGTATCGGACGAAGCCTGGGTGTACACCTGATCCTTGCAACCCAGAAACCAAGTGGTGTGGTAAATGATCAGATTTGGACAAACTCCCGTTTTAAACTTGCTTTAAAGGTGCAGAATGAAGCAGACAGTAAAGAAATCATCAAAACAGGAGATGCGGCATTCATTACGCAGCCAGGACGTGCTTATCTGCAGGTCGGTAATAATGAAATCTATGAACTGTTTCAGTCTGCATGGAGCGGTGCTACATATTCCGAAGAACATGTGGAGGTCAAAGATGACCGAGTTTATATCATCAATGAACTGGGGCAGGGAGAATTGGTTAACGGTGACCTGAGTGAAGGCGGTGAACAGGCACAGGTTAAAGATACACAGCTTGATGTGACGGTGCGGTATCTGGCAGAAGAGTTTGCCAAAAGCGGTATGAAGCCGGTGGAAAAGCCGTGGCTGCCGTCTTTATCCGATCAGATTGTCAGTCCGTATGCGACATTGTCAGACCGGGAAAAAAGCCCTGAAGAAAAGACTTTGGATCTTAAGATTCCGTTAGGAATCGTAGATATTCCGGAAGAACAGAGTCAGGTGGAATATGTTATTGACCTGTTAGATGGTGGTAACTTTGTATATTTTGCTTCTTCCGGGTATGGGAAGTCTACGGTGCTGACTACGGCAATCTTAAGCCTTGCAGTGAAAAACCGGGTAAATCAGGTATATTTTTATATTCTTGATTTTGGGAATAATGCGTTAATGCCTCTCAATATGCTGCCTCATACGGCGGATTATATTACATTTGATGATGATGAGAAGCTATCTAAGTTTTTCCGTATTATTTCAGAAGAGATAAAGCACAGAAAAAAGCTGCTGGCAGAGTGCATGGTGCAGAATTTTGATGTCTATAACCAGTGTAATGAAAAGAAAATGAACGCCATTGCAGTGGTGGTAGATAATTTTGACGTGGTAAAAGAAAAAGGTTTTGAGGCGGAAGAGTTTTTTACAAAACTATCCAGAGACGGAGCTGGACTTGGCATCTATCTTCTTGTTACGGCAACCCGAAGCAGCGGTATCCGCTATGCAACATTGAATAACTTCCGTAATAAAGTGGCGGGGTATATGTATGAAACAACGGAGGTGACTTCCATTGTTGGAAAAAGTACCTATGAATTGCCGGAAATCAAAGGTCGCGCCATGGTTAAAATGGAAACAACCAATGTCATGCAGATGTACACCATGGCAGAGTGTAAGAATCAAATTCAATACAACCAAGCCATAAAGGACCTAATCGGACAGATTATAGAGCAAAATCCCGACGACAGTGCTCCACGGATTCCGATTTTGCCGGAAGTTTTTTCAGAGGATATGTTTTGTCAGTTTTCTACGATGAACCAAACAAGTATTGCGCTTGGACTGGAGATTGAGGATGTATCTATTCGAGGAATTAAAGAAGGACAGACACCATTTTTGATTCTTGGAGAAGCAACAAAAGGAAAGACCAATATTATTCGTGTGATTTTAAACCAGCTATGTGGAGACAATATCGTGTACTTATTTGATAATCGAAAATTGGAACTATATGATTATCAAAGCCGTGATGGTGTACAGTACATTGAAAAAGATGAGTTTGATGAATTTGCGGATGAACTTATGAGCAATTGTGAGATACGTATGCAGGAGTATAAACAGGAATTGGTTATGAATCCCCGTTTAAGTATGACTGAATATCTGAAAAATCAACCCAAGGAGTACATTGTTATAGATGATGGCGAAATATTTATAGACTGGGCAGGTGAGTATGTAAAACGTCATGGCAATTTCTTACAAGAAGCCGCCGAAGCAGGAGTAGTTATCATCCTGGCAATTCAGCCTGCAAAATTAAAAGGATTTGATGAAATATCAAAATGGCTTAAAAATTCAATGAATGGATTGTTATTAAGTGCGCAGGGAAGTCTCAATGTCTTTTCGGTAGCCAGTATGAAAGAGTATCCGGCATTTGGAGATGGCCTTTTGTTTACGGATGGAAACTACGAAAAAATTAAATTACCTAAGAGTATAGAAAGGTAGAGGGAATTGTCAAATTTACATAGTTATGAAGATGCGCAAAACGCCAGACTGGCTGCGGAGAGAGCAAGGCGTGCTGCTATCGAAGCACGACGTAGTCAGTTAATGAAGGAAATTGCGATATTAAAAGATAAAAAAAAGAATATGCTAAATTATCGTGAGACCTTCATGGGATATAAAGCTGAGGCAATGGGAATAAGCCGCTCGGTATTAGGAAAAATAGATTCTTTTCCTGTATTCTCAGCAAAAAGTTTTAATGGAAAGACTGCAAACGCTATTTCAGAAGGAATTACAAATTCAAAACTGGCATTGGGAATGGATGCAGAATCTCTGGAATCTTTGGTTGGAGCAATTGGAGAACAGATTGGAAAAATTGATGAATATTTAATTGAATTAAATCAAGAAATTGCAATGAAAATGGCGGAATATAATAGTTTGTAACAAAAAGGAGAAGCGTGATGCCGGACGGAAATGATTTTGTACTTGAACCAAATACAGTAACGGATAATATGAATAGATTTTATTCTATCTATGCAGAATTAAATGAGAATATACAAAATGCAAAAGAATTTGCCGGCAAAGTAATGGGAACAGCTTCCGGAGTGCCCGCTAAGGCACAGTGTCCTGCATTAATTTCAGCATGTGCAAAGACAATTGCAAAATTGTCTATGCGCAACTATTTGTTTTGGGGTGCTGATATAAAAAGTACTGCATTTACTTTAATTGAGATGGCAACAACAGCTGATAGTCAGACTGCTCAGGAAATATTGGCAGAATTAGAACAATTAAATATGGCGGCACTAAAAACATCTGCATTGGCGGAACTGGTAAGATATCGAACGAATGGCAATAATTTGGATACTTATTTAAAGCAGATAGAGCGAATATGGAAATTGGATTATTCTATAAAAGAAGCGTCAGAAGAAGATATACGGATAGAATTGTTGGAAACCAGTCATTTTTATGGATATAACAGAAATCAGCCGAAATCCTCAGATCCGGTAAATTTATGCACCGGAAATTTTATATATGAGCGTATGGATTTATATGTACATGGAAAAATTGATTTGGAATTAAAACGTTTTTATAATGCCATGGATTTATCGGTTGGTTTATTTGGCCGTGGTTGGAAATGCAATCTGGAGGAAAGAATAAGCGAAGAGCAGAATTATATAACACTGGAACGTTTTGATGGCGCGAAAGAGCATTTTCTTTGCATTGGAAAAGAAAAATATCAATCTATATTTGATGAAAAAAAGCTAATTCAGAAGCTGGAAAAAGGTTATATATTATATGATAAACAACTTATAAGGTGTTTTGACCGGCAGGGAAAACTTTTCCGAATTGTAAACAAGATTGGTGGTTGTATCAAATTTGATTATATAGAGAACAAGCTTGTAAAGATATATTTAGATTCCGGAGAATATATTTCATTTGAATATGATTCCGACAGAAAAATATGCAAGGTATCCGATCATAGTGGACGGGAAGTGAATTATTTTTATAATCAATATGGATATTTAGTATCTTTTATCGGAACAACGAAAACCAAATATCAGTATGAATATGATAGTCAAAACAGGGTGTGTGGCATTATCAGGCCGGATGAGAAGTATCATGTAAAAAATGAGTATGATTCTAATAATCGCGTTGTGTGTCAGTATTTTCCGGATGGAGGAGTTGAAAGATTTGAGTATAATGGAAATCAGGTGATGTATATCCAAACGGATGGTAGCAAAACTATCTATACGCATGATCAACAATATCGGATTGTGAGTATTGAGGATGAAGCAGGAATTAGAAGATTTTCTTATACATCAAAGGGACAACTTCGTTCGGAGACGGATCGAAATGGAAATACAATCCGATATTCTTATGATAAAGCTGGAAATTTGATTTCCGTCATGGATCCTTACTTGGTTAAAGTAAAATATCAATATGATACTTTTGGGAGGATGATAAAGGAAATTTTGCCGGATGGGGCATATCATTTTTGGAATTATGATGAGCAAGGTAATTTGATTGGTTATGGGAATACTGCTGAGACGATTTGGCATATAAAACATAATCCACAGAAAAATATAGAAGAACTACAGTTTGGAAATGGTAATACATACCAACTTATCAAAGACAATCGAAATAATATTGTCGAGGTAAAAACGGCGGATGGAGTGTTATCTTATAATTACGACTCTCTGAACAGAATGATAAGTTTTGCAGATGCAAACGGAAATGTTACCTGTTATACATATGATGAAAAAGATCGTATAACATCTATAACAAATGCAATGCATATGACAAGGCGTATTTTTTACCATACCAGTGGTAAACCATTGTGTATTATTGATTATGATGGTACAAAAGAAAGTTATCAATATGATGAAAATCAAAGAATGAAAGCTTATATTGATAAGAATGGTTTTAAAACGGAGTATGAATATGATTATAAAGGTAACTGTATTAGTATAAAGCATCCTGATTTGACAAAAGAAATTTTTACTTATGATTTCAGGGGAAATATAATAAAAAGAATCGACGAAAATGGCAATAGAATAGATTACTCATATGATGCAAATGGGAATTGTGTCAGTATTGTATCAGATGAGTTTGATTGTTGTTTAAAATATGATAAACGAAACCGCCTGATTGAACTTGCACAATCAGATGTAAAGGTTTGTTGGCAGTATGATCGGGCAGGACATGTGGAACAGGTTACTGACGGATGCAAAAAATACTTTTATTCCTACGATCCGGCCGGACGAATCAGCATCATCAAAGATGATGAGGGAAATGAGGAAAAATATTCTTATTATTTCATGGATTTGGTTTCGGATATATACCGAAATGATGAATTGGAAATTCATAACAGTTATTCACCGGAAGGTCTGTTAATAAGAAGAGATTACAAGAATGGCTATAGTGAGTATTTTTCATATGATGCTTCTCATAATCTGACGGTGATGAGTAATAACCGCGGATACAGAATTCAGTATGAATATGATTGTTTGAACAGGCCAATCCGTTGTGCTAACAGTATTGGAATTAGTGAAAGTGTTGTATATGATCCATGCGGAAGAATACTGGAAATAAAGAGAAATGAAGAAACCATATACCGATATCTGTATGATGCCAAAGGCTTGTTAACGGATGTAATAGATATCTGTGGGGGACATGTTTCGTATTGTTATGATTCTCGTGGAAGACTTCAATTTCTATTACAAAGAGCTCAAAATGATTCGTGGAATGAGCAGATGAGTATCGTCGAATGGCAGGAAGCAGTTGCATTGAATCGTCAAAGTCATTCTTTGCATCTGACAGAATTCATTCGAGACAAGTGTGGTGTGTTAAACAAGACGCGGGATGCATTGGGAATCTTGCATCCATATGACGAAATACAAGAACAAACAGATGTCAGAGCATATTCACGACCTTTTGCACAGTGGAAACAGATAGAAAATACTCCGGAATGGCATGCTGATTTACCTGGGAATATATCAGCCCAATTAAAAATAAAATCAGATCATGAATACATTTTGTGTTATCAAAAGGATGCAGAACTTCTGGATTATTATAGGTATATGATTGGTGCAGAAGGAGAAGTTAATCTTGTTGAAACCATTCGCAAAGATATACCGGATGCCAATGGAGTGTATAAATATCAGTATGATCAACTGGGACGACTTACCAATGTGTGCAAAAACAGTCAGGAAATTGAACGCTATGAATATGATGTTTTTGGAAACAGAATTTACAGCATTCAAAATGGAATTGAGAGACATTATCATTACGATGTGACAAATAGTCTAATGGATATTACCGTTTCTCCAAAAGTGCGGGATAGGCGCATGAGTACAGAGGAATACCAGATGGCACCAATGGCATACTTCAGAAATGGAGAGGATGAAAGAAGTCAACGGCTGATTTTAAAAGATCCTTTTGGAAATGCAATTCGTTATCTGAATGGAGCGGGAGAAACGATTGAAGCGGTTGCCTATGATTCGTTTGGAAAGCAGATGGAGAGCTATCAAAGCGGTATTTCGGACAGGATGCCGATTGGATTTTGTGGATATGAAAGAAGCGAACAAAAAGATATATACTATTCGCCGTCCAGGATTTATAATAGCAGTATCGGAAGGTTTGAAAGCAGAGACAGTGAGAGGTATATACATCCGGGATTGCCGGATAGTGCGAATCTGTATATATATGCAAGGAATAATCCAATCAGGTATCAGGATCCTAACGGTCATGATCCGGAAGAGAATGAGTTTGCGATACTGAGGGAAATGGGACTTACGGAGTATCTGAAGAGAAGTTACAAGATGATTTGGGACGAGTTGTCGTATTCCAATGGACCTATGACATATTTTTTGCTCTTTGGTCGGCCGTTTTATGCATGTTCAGATGCGGAATATGAAGCACTGAGAGCAAAAGGAATAGCTACAGACTATTTTGAACAGAAAAATAAAGATCAGACAGCTCATGCATACGGATTAATAGACGGTATAGTAGACTTTTCGATAGGAAATGTGGAAGATTTCATAAAGCAGACAGGTTTCAATTATAAAAATTTATATAACTATATAAAAAGCAATCAAGATGGATACTGTCAGGATAGTATAGGGATTCGGATACAGACAATAATGCTGATGAGTTCACAGGCTTTAACAGGGCTTCCGGTATATGATTGCTATGAAATAGACAAATACATACATTCAAAAGAATTTCAAAATAAAGTTGCATTGGAAACATTAGGAACCGCAATTGATATTGTAAACGTGGGTGGTATAGGAAATTATGTGAAACAAAAATGCAGTCAATACCTTGATTCGCTGGAGGAAACAGATGTTTATTATGGATTTGGATACGCAACCGGAGTCTTAGCGGATATCATTATCGGCGGATATTTGGAGTCAAAACTGTTAGGCACTGTATTTAAAAAGCTACCTAAAACGACGCAGAAAGCTCAAAAAGCAAAGAAGACAGTTGCAGAAAGTGGAGAAGAGTTTTTAGAGAAGGCTGAAAAGGCGGCTGGAAAAGTTGTAGGGGAAAGCGGAGAAGAGGTTTTAGATCAGACTGAAAAGGCGGCTGGAAAAGTTGTAGGGGAAAGTGGAGAAGAGATTTTAGAGCAGACTGGAAAGGCGATTGAGACCAGCTATGGGAAGTCAAGTGAAATAATTCAATGTAATACTAAAGATGCAGCAGCTGATGAATTAGCTAAAAGAATTGGAGGTCAATCGCGATCTGCTTTTGCGGACGATCCAATTCAGCGTGAATTTGATGTAATTTCAGATCAATATATTGCACAAGCTAAACCTCCTTTAAAATGTGTTAATAAAACGGTTAGAACACAGATGAAAGCGACTTTTGAAGCTGCAAAAAAATATGGAAGAAAAGTTTATTATCAATTCGAAGGGATTCCGAGTCAGGAAGTACTTGATAAATTATACGAATATAGCGAAAGATATGGCGTTGAGGTGATAATAGACACTGAACCTTTGGGAGTTTTAAATTAGAAAAGGAAGAGGATTGCTATGGTAACGATTTTTGCGTGGTTAGAGATAAGAGCTACATATTTGGATGAAGATTTACATCCAGAAATAGATGAAACAAAAGTATTTGATGATATTGATAATTTAATCAAGAAGTTAAAATACAATGAATTAAAAGTAATAGAAAAAAATTATTCGCGTTTTATTCAGTTTAGTGTGATGGAAAACCATAAAACTGAAAGAACTGAAGAAATGATTAGTATGTATGAGAATATTACTAAAATTGCCACGGGCAGTTATGGCTTATTATATTATTTGGATGATGAAGATGAAATATATAGTGATGAATTTAGGGTTCTAGTATCTAAGAAAGGTAAGTGTGAGTGGAAAAAAGATGATTATTTTAGTCCATGCAGCATTATGATAGAGGAGTTCGACTAATCTTTACACATGCAAATTAAGCCTCCCCCACCAGCAGGCTTAATTTATAGTATTATTACCAGATATTAACAGAACTTCTTAGGTTCATAAGGCTTACCATCTCGTAACACGGCATAGATTATGGTGGTAAGTTTTCTTGCCACGGCTCCTGTGGCAGTCAGGTGGTGTTTGCCTTGGTCTCGTTTCTTTTTGTAATATGCATTCAACGGGCTATTGTGAAAAGAACAGGTGGTTG